>VGRO01000022.1 GCA_016875335.1 Deltaproteobacteria bacterium
ATAAGTCGATCACTCTCACATCAGGACGGAGCCGCGAGTCGGACCTTTGGTCCGCGAGCTGGCGACCCACGGAGCAAGCAAACGGGCCCGAGAAATGATTGAGTAAATCATTTCCTGGCCCTAACGGGGCTTGAACGTGTCCAGGTTTGGTGCGCGGTGCCGTACCGTTCGGCTGCGACCAAGGATGTTTGCCCACCGGGCGAGAGCGTAGCCGCCAATCGCGCGTACGTGTTTGCGTTGAAAAATGGTCGTTCTTTTGCGCCAGTGGGCCGCTCGCGAATTCCGTTCCTGCAAGTCGTCGACTCGTACGTTGGGCGGGTCAGCGGCATTGCTGCAATCGCCACACAGGACCCGACACTTTTGGTGCCAGTGCCGCGCTCCGGTGAATCTCAGGCGTCGCTGGAAGCCGACTCGGATCCGTACCCGTGCCGCACGATCGCCCAACGCATTGCCGAATTCAGCGGTCACGGATGGGCAGAAGTGCTCACGCGGACCAGTCCCCGCACGGCAAAGCACTCGATTGCCGGGAACAAGGTGGGCCTGGTTGCCACGCCGGTTGCCCCAGACTGGCGGCACGTTGTGCTGGTGGACGACACGTTGACCAGCGGGGCCACGCTCATGGCCTGCGCCCTGCGGCTGCGGGAGGCTGGCTTTGCGGGTCGCATTCACGCACTGTGCGTCGGCCGCACCGTGGACCGCGCCGAAAAACTGGCCAGGCATGCGGTGAGGACACGCGTGGAATTGGTCTGGGATCGGCGATCCGACCGGCCGGAGCAAATCGACCTTGGCGGTTGGTGACCCATGCCCCTGCTGACCGACCACACCTGGCCCGCCATGTTCAAGAAGTCCGACGGCAACCTGGCGTCTCGGTTCTTCGTGCCGGCGCTGGCCTGCGCCAAACGCTACGACCGCACGACCGGGTACTTCAAGGCAACTGCACTGACATTGGCTGCCCGCGGCGTCGAAGGCTTGGTCCGCCTCGGCGGCCACATGCGCCTGCTTGTCGGCATGACCCTCGACCCGCCCGAGATCGCGGCCATCGCGGCCGGGTTGTCGGAACGCGAAGCGATTGCCCGTAAGATGGCGGCGGACCCGTGGCCGACACAGGGCGAGGACGCCGACGCGGATGCTGCGCTGGAATTGCTGGCGTGGATGGTCGCCCACCACCATTTGGAGGTGAAGGTGGCGGTCCCCAAGGCCGCGAACGCCGGGCATGCCATATTCCACGTAAAATCCGGCATTTTCGAAGACAAGGTCGGCAACCGGCTCGCCTTCAACGGCAGCGTCAACGAGACCGCGGCTGGGTGGGCCAACAACTGGGAGAGTTTCCACGTATTCCGCGACTGGGCCGGCGCTGACGGCAAAGAACACGTCAACGCCGAGGACGAGTCGTTCCAGCGGTTGTGGGCGGACCAGGACCCCGCCGCCAGCGTCTACACGGTCCCAGCCGCCATTGCAGAAAAGCTGCTTGCCTACGTGCCGCCGTCCGGCCAAATGCCCATTCGGCTGACCGATCTGCCGCTGCCTGCCGTAACGCCCAAGCCAGTCGCCCCCGCGCCAGTGCTGGTCGATTTGCGCGCCAAAGCCTGGAGGCGCTTGCTGGACGCGGCGAAGGCGGGGCCGGGCAGCGACCGGGTGGCCGAAGCGACCTGTGCGGTGGATTTGTGGCCACACCAACTGCGGGCGTTCCGGCGCGTCTACGACCAATGGCCGTGCCGGGTGTTGATCGCCGACGAAGTGGGCCTCGGCAAGACCGTGCAGGCGGGCTTGGTCCTGCGCCAAGCGTGGCTTGCCGGGCGAGCCAAACGCGTGCTGATCATGGCGCCCAAAGCGGTCGTGGGGCAGTGGCAGGCGGAACTGCGCGACAAGTTCGCGCTCGATTGGCCGATCTACGACGGCCAGCAACTCCTGTGGCGCGACACGTTTGCCAACAAGGCCGCGGGCCGCACCGGCAAGCCGGTCGCGCGTGCGGCGTGGCACAAAGAGCCATTTGTCATCGTGTCGAGCCACTTGCTGCGCATGGCCGACCGGCAGCCCGAGGTCCTGGACCAGGCCGAGCCGTGGGACATCGTCGTCCTCGACGAAGCCCACCACGCGCGGCGCAAAGGGGCAGGCAGCACCCGCGACGAAGGGCCAAACCAGATGCTGCGGCTGATGCGCGCGCTGGCCCCCAAAACGCCTAGCTTGCTGCTGCTGACCGCAACGCCAATGCAGGTGCACCCCGTCGAGATTTTCGACCTCTTGGCCCTGCTCAAGATGCCGGCGACATGGAACGGCGACGAGTTCGTGCGCTACTTTGAGAAGCTGGCGCTGCCGAACCCGACCGACGCCGATCTGCACTGGTTCTCGGGGTTGTTTCGGGCCAGCGAGGCGGCGTACGGGCCACTGCCGCAGGCCGCAGTCCTGCGGGTCGCCGTGGGACTGACCACGGGCAGGCTTGCGCCAGTAGAAAAGGTCCTGCGGGCGCTGCGGGACGCCAAGTCGGGTATCCCCCGCGCAAACCTCACGGCGCCTGAGCGGGCGATCGCCTGCCAACTGCTCAAAATCGGTTCGCCTGTGGCTCGGTTGGTGTCGCGGCACACGCGCGAGTTGCTGCGCGCCTATTTCAACGCGGGCAAGATCTCAACGCCGATGGCGTCGCGGCATGTCGAAGACATTGAAGTGGAGATGACGGCGGCTGAGCGATCGGTGTACGACGACGTGCAGACCTACATCGAAGCAGCGTGGGAGGCGGCGGATCCCAACAAGCGCAACGCGGTCGGTTTCGTGCTGACCGTCTATTGCCGGCGCGTGGCTTCGAGCTTCGCCGCGCTGCGACGGACGCTGGAAGGGCGGGTTGCGAAGGTGGCTACGGGCAATGCGGATGAGGACACCGCTGACGTAGCAGAAACTGGCGACGCTGGCGAGGAGGCCAGTGCGGCCAAAGCCTTGGCGGAAGCCGCTACCCAAGCTGAGGCGGATGCGCTTGCGGCGCTGTTGGCGAAACTGCAACCACTGCCGCCAGACACCAAGGCCGAGCACTGCGTGCGGGTCTTGCGCCTGTTGGCCGCGGACGGCTGCCAGCAATGCCTCGTCTTTACCCAGTACACCGACACACTCGATTTCCTGCGCGACCACCTGGTGCAAGCGGGTTTTGGCGTGCTGTGCTTTTCGGGCCGCGGCGGCGAGGCGCGCGGTACGGACGGCCGCTGGCAGATCATCGGCCGCGAAAATGCCAAGCGCCGGTTCAAGGCTGGCGGACCTGCCGCGCAAATATTGCTCTGCACCGACGCCGCGGCCGAAGGCCTCAACTTCCAGTTCTGCGGGGCGCTCATCAACTACGACCTGCCGTGGAACCCAATGCGGGTCGAACAGCGCATCGGCCGCATCGACCGCCTGGGGCAGACGTCAGCGAAGCTGCGCATCGTCAATCTGCACTACAAGGATACCGTCGAGCACGATGTCTATCTGGCCTTACGTCAACGCATCGACTTGTTCCAAGGCGTGGTCGGCAAGCTGCAGCCGATCTTGGCCAAGTTGCCGGCAACGCTCGCCGAGTTCACGCTGAAGGCCAAGAAGGGCGCGGCAGCCGGGCGGCAGGCGCTGGTCGAGGAACTCGGTAGCCAAATCACGGCGGCCGCCAAGGGCGGCTTCGACATTGACGCCGTGACAGACGCCGACCTAGAACTGGCACCGCGCCCCAAGTCGCCGATTGCGCTGGCCGACTTTGCGACGGTGCTGGACGACCCCAAACTCATACCAAACGGCTATGCCGCCGCTTCGTTGCACGATGGCGACTGGTCGCTGACGGTGCCGGGCAGCTTGGACACAGTGCGCGTCACCGTCGACGCCAAGCGCTACGCCGAGCACCCCGACAACCTCGAATTGTGGGTGTTGGGCAACCCGATTTGTGTGCCGCCCGCCAGCGCCGCTACCGCAGAGTGACCCCAGGTCACCCATAGTCACCTTGCTCGCCGCCGTCGACCGACCCAGGGTCACCTTGATCCGCGATCGAGGCTGCTTTGGACCACCCCTGGTTCACCAGCGATCGCGCTCCGCGTCGTCAGCCACTGACCTGGGTCACCCACCGGCCCCGGCACGGGCGGACCCGGCGGCGACGACAAGGGCAAAAGCAGCGATGGTGGCGCGGCAGGCCATCGGGCCCAGTGTGCGGCGCGGGCGGTGGGTGCGCTTGAGCGGCGGATGAGGAATTTCTCACCCGGCGCGTCCACCGATCGGCCGGTAGGACGCCGCGTCCATCGCGCCGACCGGCCTGCAATAACAATCTGACATCACAACAGAACATCTCCAATTGCCGTCCTTCGGAGCGGCCAAGCCGCCCCCGAACGACCAAATTTTTTGCGCAAATCCAAAGCCGCCGTACCGTCGCGCCCTGGACCCTGGTCGTGCACCCCGCACGCAGTCCACGCGCAAGCGACGCTGGCCATGAAGAACTCTCATCTTCAGCCCGACCTGCTTTTCTGCAAACAGTGCCGGCGCCATTTTCGCGGCAAGCGCCGCGAGTGCCCGACCGACGGCACCGAGCTTGAACTGGTCACGGCCTTCCTCGGACAGGCCGGCGACGAGCTCGACGACCGCTACGTGCTCATCGAGCAAATCGGCGTGGGCGGCATGGGCACGGTGTTCCTCGCGCACGACAAGATCGCCGACCGGGACGTGGCGCTCAAGCTCCTGCGCGCCGAATACGCCAGCAACGCGTCGAGCGCCCAGCGGTTTTTCCAGGAAGCCAAGCTGCTGCGGCAGATCCACCACGCGGCGGTGGTCGGCCTGCACCGCTTCAGCCGCACCGAAAGCGGCATGCTGCTCATCGACATGGAGTTGGTGCAGGGCGAGTCGGTCCGCGACCGCATCCTGGCCATGGGCCGCGGCTTCGACCCGCTGTCGGCGATGATCATCCTCGATCACCTCTTGGCCGCGCTGGCCGCTTGCCACGACGCGGGCGTGGTGCACTGCGACGTCAAACCCGAGAACTTCATGCTGCCCAAGGGCGCCATCGTGCCCGGCAAGCTGGTCGATTTCGGCGTGGCGCAGGCCCCGGGACCGGTGGTGCAGTCCAGCGACGTCGGCGTCATCGGCACGCCGGCCTACATGAGTCCGGAGCAGGTCCGCGGCGGCCCGGTCGATGCGCGCACGGACCTCTATCTGGTCGGCTGCGTGACCTACGAGCTGATGACGGGTGAGCCGCCCTTCACCAGCCAGAGCGCCTACGAGCTGTGCCAGGACCAGCTTTTCACGGCCGCGCCCCTGCTGTCGTCGCGCATGCCGGCCGACCAGATTCCGGCGGGTTTCGAGGCGTGGCTGATGCCGCTCTTGGCCAAGGACCCCGCCCAGCGTCCGTCGTCGGCGCGCACGGTGCGCGAGCAGTTGCGGGTCATCCGCCACGAAGTGCGCCGCCAGATCGAAGACGAGCGCCGAGCGCCGGTGCGGCCGCCGAGCGCCAGCCTGTTGCGCCGCGACCTGCCCGCCCCCGCGGTGACCACCCAGGCCGCGCCCACGCCGCCGCAGCCGCGCCTGGACAAGGAGATCGAGGCCGTGCGCGCGCTCATCGAGGTGCGGCAAACGGTCACCGGATCGGGGATGCTCTACGGCCCAGAGGCCATCGAGCAGATCCTGCGCCACGTGCTGCAAGGGCCGCTGGCCGAGCTGCGCGACATCGGCGCGGATGTGGGGGGCCCGGTCGGCCCGCACGTCGACATCCGTCTGGCGTGCAACGGCGACGAGCGCGGCGCCATCAGCCACCTGCTCGATACGCTGGGCGCCATTTCGGCCCACCTGGGCCGCATCCCCGAGCCGCGGCTGGAGATGCGCGCGGCGGTCGTCGGCGATCTGCCGGGCAATGGCCTGACCTTCGTTCCGGCGCTCGACCCGCTGGCGCTGATGGATCTCAGCCCGCTGACCCAGGTGCGGGTGGACGAACACGTGGCCCGCTGGGCCGGCCGGCGGGCGTTGGTCAAGCTGGCGGCGCTGACCTCGGGGCCAGACACCCAGACCGTGATCTACGCGGCCAGCTTGAACGCGGCGTAGGTTGACCGCGCCGGCTGGCGTGTTTGCTTGGCGCGCCCGCTTGTGGGCCCGAGCACCCGCCATGACCCGCCCGCTTTTGCCGCCCAGCCACATCCGGCCCGAAGTCGCCGAACGCTTCACCGACAAACAACAAGGCATCGTCGACGAGGTGCGCAAGGCCGTCGCCGACAACGACGTGGTGGTGGTCGGCATGGCCATCAATCCGCACCCCGGCCAAGCGCGGCGGGCCCTGGATGCCGCGGGCATCGCCTACAAGCGCCTGGACTACGGCAGCTATCTGTCGATGTGGAAACCGCGGCTGGCCCTCAAGCTGTGGACCGGCTACCCGACCTTCCCGATGGTGTTCGTCAAGGGCGTGCTGGTCGGGGGCGCGAGCGACGTCAAGCGGCTGTTGGCCTCGGGCGAGCTGCAGGCGATGCTCGCAGCCCCGCGGCCGGCCGACCCCGCGTGAGCGCGCCCGCGATCCGCATCGCGACGCTCAACGCCAGATATTTCCACGCGTCGCTCGGCCTGCGCTACCTGCTGGCCAACCTGGGCGACCTGCGCGATCGCGCAGAGCTGTGCGAATTCACCATCCAACAGCGCCCAGCGGACCTCGTCGAGCGCCTGTTGGCCGGCGGTCCGCGCATCGTTGGCCTGGGCGTCTACGTGTGGAACGTCGTCGAGACCACCGCCGTCGTCGCGACGCTCAAGGCGGTCGCGCCCGAGGTTGTGGTGGTGTTGGGCGGCCCCGAGGTCAGCTTTGTGCACGATTGGCCGGCGGTGTGTGCGCTGGCCGACCACGTGGTGACCGGCCAGGCCGACCACGCCTTTGCCGACCTGTGCAGGGCGCTGCTCGAGGGCCAGGCGCCGCCCAAAGTCGTCCACGGCGGCGAAGTCGACCCGCGCACGTTGGCGCTGCCCTACGAGCTGTTCGACGCGGACGACCTCGCCCACCGCCTGACGTACGTCGAGGCGTCGCGCGGCTGCCCGTTCAAGTGCCAGTTCTGCCTGTCGGCGCTCGACACCACCGCGCGGCCGGTGGACCTGGACGCCTTCCTGGCGCAGATGCAGGGCCTTTTGGACCGCGGCGCCCGCCAGTTCAAGTTCGTGGACCGCACCTTCAACCTGGCGCCCGCGGCGGCGGCGCGCATCCTGCGGTTTTTCTTGGACCGCCTGCGGCCCGATCTGCACCTGCACTTCGAGTTGGTGCCCGACCGCCTGCCGGCCGAAGTCGGCGATTTGCTGGCACAGTTTCCACCCGCGACCGTGCAACTGGAGATTGGCGTGCAGACGTTCGACCCCGCGGTGCAGGCGCGCATCGACCGCCGCCAGGACGGCGCCAGGACCGTCGAAAACCTGCGGTGGCTGCGCCAGCACACCCAAGCGCACTTGCACGTGGATCTCATCGCCGGGTTGCCGGGCGAGGATCTCGCGGGGTTCGGCCGCGGCTTTGACCGGTTGGTGGCGCTGGACCCACAGGAAATCCAGATTGGGGTCCTCAAGCGCCTGCGCGGGGCGCCGATCGCCCGCCACACCGCGCCCTACGCCATGCGGTTCAACCCCGACCCACCCTACAACCTCTTGGCCAGCAACGACCTTTCGTTCACGGACCTGCAACGCGTCGGGCGTGCGGCGCGGCTGTGGGACCTCGTCGGCAACTCGGGGCGCTTTGTGCAGGCCCGGCGGCTGCTGCTCGGCGACGCGCCGTTCTCGCGGTTGCTGGCGCTTGCCGATTGGTCGGCCCTGCGCGTCGGCCACACCTACGCCATCGCCCAGGAGCGGCTGTTCTCGGTGGTGTACACCGGACTGACCGAGGCCCTGGACGTCGACCCGGCCGCGGCCCGGCAAGCCCTGGAACGCGACTATGCGCGGGTGCCGCACAAAGGGGCGCTGCGCCTCGGACCCATCGCGCGCGCAGGGACCGAGCGACCGCCGGTGGCGACGCACCGCGCGCGGCAACTGCGGGCGGCGGGGTCGCAGGGTTGAGACGGGGCGAGTCCGCGGGCCACCGTTGCCGCCCGCCGTATTTGGTCGTACGCTGCGCGGTCGCGGAGGTATGCATGCGCAGGTGCTTGTGGACGGCGACGGCGACGGGGTGGGTCGCGATCGCCACGGCTTGCGGCGGTCAGCAGGTCGTCGACGAGGGGCCGCTGCCGGCCGATGTGCGGCCCAATGGCTTGGTGGTGTTGCCGGTGACGCTGTCCGTGCCGGACTCGAGCGCGCTCGAGGTCGCCGCCCGCTCGCTCGATGTCACGCGGCTGGTGCTGCAGAAGTCCGACCTGCCGGTCCTTGGGCTCTTCGACTTCGACCTGAACAAGACGCTGGACGAGGCGCGCAACGTGTCGTACGACACCGATCTGGCGACCCGCGACACCGATGTCGGCACCGACTGGCAAAGTTGGATGGCGCTGCACGTGCTGGTGACCGAGAACCGCGCCACCAACGTGCGCGACATCGTCGACGTCAAGGCCAAGGCCGCCGGCAAGCCGAGCACGTTTCGCCAGCACGGCATCGAGTCCGAGATCCGCGTCGAGGCCGCGCTGTACGACGTGCGCCGCGGCAACCGCATCGCCTGGACGGTGGTGCAGCATTCGGACGACCCGACGCAGTTCACGCCCGGCGGCGATCCGCGGCCGGGAATCACCGCGGCCATCGACAAGTGCGTGACCCGGCTTTTTGCGATGGCCGGCACCCAGTTGATCGGCCAACCGGGCCGGCGCTCGCGCGGCGACAACCTGGTCGATGCCCTGCCGGCGATGCTGCACTGGCGTGCCCCGGAGTTGCCGAGCCTGGCCGACGCCATCAAGGCCCAGCCCGATGAAGTGCAGCAGGCCCGCGTGTATGCGCTGTGGGACCGCTTTGCGCCCAACCTGGAGACCAAGGCCATCTTTGCCGCCAACAAGGCCAAGGGCGTGCTGGTGCGGGCCAAGACCCCGCCGTTCGAGGCCGGCGATGTGGTCGTGGCCATCGACGGCAAGAAGGTCAAGGCCGCCTACCAGGTCGACCGCATCGTGCGGGCGTGCAGCCCGACCCCCAACGGCTGCAAGGCCGAGGTGATGCGCAACAACGAGACGGTCACGGTGATGCTGCGCTGGCCGGCGCTGCCGTCGATCGCCGTGCCGTAGCAGGCCCCGCTGTCCATGGCGGCCGCCGACGCTGCGCCCGACCGAGCGGGCGCCGACCCGGACACGTTGTGCGGCGAGCTGGTGCGCTTCGTGTGGCAGGCCCCGGACGGTGCGCGGGCCGTGGCCGTCCTGGACGACCCGCGCTGGGGCCGCTGGAAGGTGGTCGGCCCGCTGTGGGGCGTGCAACAGGGCCACAGCGTGCGCCTGTGGGGCAAGGTCGCCGAGCACCCGGTCCACGGCCGGCAGTTCGCGGTCGAGTCGGCGCAACCGGCGCTGCCGCAATCGGCGCAGGGCCTCGCCGCGTGGCTGGCGTCGGGGGTCATCCGCGGCGTTGGCAAGCGAACGGCCCAGCGGATCGTCGAACGGCTCGGCGACACGGCGGTCGACCAGATCAAGGCCAATGTCGACGTGCTGCACGGCATCGTCGGCAAGAAGCGCCGCAAGGTCCTGGCCGACAAGCTGCGCGAGCTCGACGCGGCCGAGCAGACCGCGCTTTTCCTGTTCGGGCTCGGCATCGGCCCGACCCTGGTGCGGCGCATCCAGGCCCGCCATGCCGGCGACAGCGGCCGGGTGGTGCGCGAGCGGCCGTTCTCGCTCATCGACGACGTGGTCGGCATCGGTTTTCGCACCGCCGACAAGATCGCGAGGGCCCAGGGGTTGGCCTTCGATGCGCCGGAGCGGCTGCGGGCCGCCGTGCGCTTCGCGCTGGGAGAACTCGCCGCCCAGGGTCACACCGCGCCGCCGCGCGACCGGACCCTGCAGGCCGCTGCCGTCGCCGCCGAGGTTCCGGCCGACGCCCTGCAGGCGCTGGTGGCCGAGATGGCCGCCGAGGGCCGGATCGCCGAGGTGCAGACCTGCGACCCGACGGGTGCGCTGGTGCCGGCCCTGGCGCTACCCGACCTCGCGCACGCCGAACAAGTGATCTTCGACCACGTCTGCCAGGCCTGTGCACAGGTGCCCGCGGCGGCCCGCGACGACGACCCGCGGCTGCGGCGGGCCGCAGAGACCCTGGGCTTCGAACTGGCGGGGCAGCAGCGCCAGGCCGTGTTGTTGGCGCTGACGGCGCGCTTGCTGGTGGTGACCGGTGGGCCCGGCACCGGAAAGACCACCATCTTGCGCGGCGTGCTGGCGGCCTTGGACGACGGCGACGCCAAAGTGGTGCTGGCGGCCCCGACCGGCCGGGCTGCGCGGCGGTTGGCCGAAGCCGCAGGCCTGCAAGCCAAGACGCTGCACCGCCTGCTGGCCATCGACCCTGGCCGTCCCGATGCCGGCCGGGGCAAGGTGGCGATCGAGGCTGACCTGGTCATCGTCGACGAAGCGTCGATGGTCGACGCCGCGCTGATGGCGCAACTGCTGGGTGCGCTGCCGGAACACGCGCGGTTGGTCCTGGTGGGCGACGCGGATCAACTGCCGTCGGTGGGCCCGGGCGCGGTGCTGGCCGACCTGTTGGCGTGTGCCGAAGTGCCGCGGGTGCGGCTCGATCAGGTGTTCCGCCAGGCCGAGGCGTCGCGCATCGTGCGGGCGGCGCACGCGATCCTGGCGGGACAGGTGCCGGATTCGGCCCCGGCGGGCGGCGACTTCTTCGTGGTGGCGCGCGACGAACCCGCGGCGATCGCCGACACCGTGCTCAAGGTTGTCTTGGAGCGCCTGCCCAGGCTCGGCTTCGACCCCAAGACCGACGTGCAGGTGCTGGCGCCGATGCACAAAGGGGCGCTCGGCGTCGCGGAGCTGAACCTGCGGCTGCGCGAGCTGCTCAACCCTGACGGCGAAACGGCCATCGGCGCAATGCGCGTCGGCGACAAGGTGCTGCAGTTGCGCAACGACTACCGCCTGGACCTGTCGAACGGCGACATTGGCGTGGTGGTCGGAACGACCGCCGTCGAGGTGGACGACGATGACGCAGCCGGCGACGCCGACGACGAACAGGACGACGACAGCGCGCCCGCCGCGCCAGCCACACTGCCGGCCCTGGTGGTGCGCTTCGGCGACCGCTTGGTCGACTACCCCGCGCCACTGCTGGAGAACCTGACGCTGGCCTACGCGATCACCGTCCACAAGAGCCAGGGCAGCGAGTACCCGGCGGTGGTGCTGCCGGTCCACAGCAGCCAGTGGGCGATGTTGCAGCGCAACCTGATCTATACGGCGATCACCCGGGCGCGGCGGTTCTGCGTGCTGGTCGGCCAGGATCGCGCGATCCGGCGGGCTGCGGCCAATGACGCCCCGGTGTGGCGCAATACGCGGCTGCGTGCGCTGTGGGGGCAATAGGTTCCGGCGCGACGCAGTGATGGCGAGGTCCGCGGCCGGCGCCGGTCACGCCAACCCGGCTGCGGCCCGCAGACGCCGCACCCGTCCCAACCACCGCGCAGCGTCCGCCGTCACGTCCGCCGCGGTGCACGCCGCGGTGTGCGGCGCCCGGTACAGGGCGCGACCCCACACCCCCACCTTGGCCGCAAACTGCTGGACCTCGTCCACGGTGACCCCGTGGGCCTGGGCGGCGTCGGCGACCTCGCTGTGCGCCTGCTGCCGTGCCTTGAAAAGCATCATCTGTACGCGGCTATAGACGTTGACCGCGCCGTCGCCGGTGGTCTCGACGGGCAGATACAGCGCCTCTGGGTGGATGGCCTGCACCACCGTCTGCACGCCGTCGGACACGCCGGAACTGGGCATGCACCCGAAGGGTTTGACCGACAGCGTCAGGTTGACCTTGCGGTGGCGGGTGTTGAGCAAGAGCTTGGCCACCTCCATGTGCCCTTCGCCACCGCGCACCTCTTCGTGGTAGAGGCCCTGGGTGACCTCGGCGAGCTTCTCCATGTCGGGCAGCGTGTAGCCGTGCAGGCCCATGGTGTGCGCGATCGACTGGAAGATGCCGCGCAGCGCCCGGTCGGCGACGTGCATCGCCCAGATCTTGCGCCCCGGATCGCCCTTGTCGGCGAGGCCCCACAGCCCCTGGTCCTTGCCCTCCAGGCCCATGCGCCGCCGCGTGTCCCAGCGGACCTCCCACAGGTTGTACAGCAGCCACGCGGTGACCAGTTGCACGTCGACCTCGGCGCCCTCGGCCTCCAGGAACGTGGGCATCTTGTAGTTGCCGTCGCCTTCGGTGGTCATCGCCCAGAACTCGCCGATGATGCCGACCTTGGGCTTGACGCGGCGGCGGTCGACGGCGACCTGCGCGAGCCGGTGGCGCACCCGCAGCAACGTCCACGGCATCTTGGGCAGTTCGCCGGGCGTCTGCAGCACGTGGACCAGCATCGCCTTGCAGTCGGCGATCGCCGCGTCGGTCGAGCCGGGCACCACCTCGTAGGGCCGGATGCGGTACATCAGCGCATTGAGGGCGTCGCCGATCATCAGGCTGAGCAGGATCCGCACGAAGAACGGGCCGTTCATCACCAGGCCGACATCGCCCTCGCCCTCTTGGTCCAGACCGCCCTTCTGCTGGAAAAGCGCCACCCGA
This sequence comes from Deltaproteobacteria bacterium, assembly GCA_016875335.1. Taxonomy (GTDB): domain Bacteria; phylum Myxococcota_A; class UBA9042; order UBA9042; family UBA9042; genus SXRM01. The sequence goes on from VGRO01000022.1 coordinate 12,583, forward strand.
AAGCCGTCGAACCCGGCGTCCCGCAGGGCCTTGCGGTATTCGGTGATGTACGACCCGAACCGGCACGGTCCGCACGCCCCGGCGGTCAGGAACACGTAGTTCTGCACGATCTCGCGGGTGTCCATGCCGCCGTCGCGCAGTTGGCTCAAGAACTTGACCAGGTTGCCGACCGTGAAGTAGGTCGGGTTGCACTGGCCGCGGTTGCCGAATTCTTTGCCATAGCGCAGCGACTCGTAGTCTGGGCAGTCCAGGGCCTGCACGCGGTAGCCCAGCCCGCGCAGCCCTGCGACCACCAGGCTGTCGTGGGCGATGGTCAGGCCGGACACCAGGATCGTCGTGGTTCCCCGCTCTTGCGCCGTGAAGCGGTCGTGGACCACGTCCTTGAAATGCGCGGCCCCGCCCAGGCCCATGCGCTCGCGCTCTTGTTGGGCGTAGGTTTCAAGCTCGGCCTGCAGCCGGGCCTGCCACACCGGGTCGAGCCCAGGATCGGCGGGGGCCGACGACGGCTGCGGCGCGGGCGCGGGCCTGGGTGGCTCAGGGGTGCGGGCGACCTTGGCGCGTTCGGCCAGGCGCTCTGCGGGGACGTGGATGGTGGCGATGCCGCTGTCGGCCATGGCGAACTCCTGGGGTCAGGGTGTGGTGCGCGACTGAATGAAACCTTTGGCCTTGTCGAAAAGGCGTCCGAGCGACACCCGCCCCGGCGTGGCTGCAGGCGCCGCGCGGTGCGGCTGCGCTTGGGTGATCGGCGGTGCGGCGGGCCAGCTGGGCGCTGGCACCGCGGCGGTCTTGGCCAACCGCTCCGCGTGCTCGCGGGCGAATTGGGCGATCAGCTCTTGGCGGCGGGCCTCGACCTTGGCCGCGAGCTCATCTTTGCGGACCCGCAGGTCGGCCAACCGCTCGCGCTGCCGCTCCAGGGTATAGGCGTAGGTGCGGACGCGGATGCCCATCGACCCGCCGGGCTTGTTGGCGTCGATGTCGTGCAGGGCCGACGCTGGCGTCTTGCTGGCCGCCAGGATCTTGTCGATGGTGGCGTACACGGGCGCGTCGTGGCCGCACTTGAAGCTCGACAGGTCGAGCACCGCGACGTTGGGATGGCGGGCAGCGAACTTGGCGCACCAGACCTTGAGCGCGCTGTTGGCGCTGTAGTTCTCTGGCCAGACGTCGTTGATGTCGAACACGTCGGGCAGGCCAGCGGTGAGATCCCCGCCGAAAAAGCGCGCCAGCCACGCCCGGTCGCGCGGGATCGCGCCCATCGACAGCACCGGGTAGCCAAGCGCTTGGAATTCCTCGGCGATGCCGTGGTTCAGGCCGGGGTCGCTGTGGTAGGGGCGCCCCAACACCAGCAGCACCACGCGGTCTTCGGCCTCGGCGGCGTCGAGCAAGATCCGGCCGCGCCGCTCGCGCTCTGTCTGAAAATCGTCTTGCGACGTGAACGCTTGCTCTACGGCAAAGCGGTTCTCGTCCGGGGTGATGTCGAGCAGCTTGCCCCACGACCGCCACAGTTGGTCGCGCAGCAAGAAGCGTTCGTTGTAGGTCATGGCCCCGTCGACGAAGCGCACGTTGCGCTCTGCGAACCAGTCTTTTTCTTTGGTGAATGCGGCCTTGAGCACGTCTGGAGCGCCCTGCACGATCGGGCAACTGGCGTGGTCCATGGTCCCGGTCAGCGGCGATGGCACATGGGTGATGGCGGGCAGCCAGATGGCGTCCAGGGCCTTGTGGGTGTGGGTCTCGAACAGCAGGTGGTGGATGTGGGCCTGTCCCACCTTGCTCGGAAAACACGGGTCGATGGAGCCGTACTTGCCGCCGCGCGCCCACAGTTCTTCGCTGGTGTCGTCAGAGAACACCACGTTGTGGCGCTCGATACCCAGGGCCTCGAGGTAGGTGCGCAGGAACGGCGCGATCGACCAGATGTTGAGCACCTTGGGGATGCCGACGCGAAAGGTCTTGCGGCGCTCTTGGGCCGCCTCGCTCGACCGTTGGAAACCGCGGCGCACCTGCTCGGTGTGCTCCCTCAGCGCGCGGTCGACCTTGACCTCGGCGACCTCGATGGGCGACCCGGCGTCCGGCAGCGGCGGAACGGCAAACCGGGACGAAAACAGCGCCTTGGCCTCCCACTCGACCAGGTTGGGGTAGGCCTTGCGCAACTGCGCCCGCTGGCGGGTCAGGATCTTGAGCGCCGCCTCGTCCTCGACCGTGCCCTTTTCGCAGCTGAAGCCGGCGATGTAGCGCGCGGTGTCGCCGGTCGGGGCGACCGTGTCGATGAACGTCCGGCTGCACAAGTTGGGGCAGAAGTGACAGCGCGTCGACGCGTCGGTCGTCGCCGTGAACTCGACGCCAATCGCCGCGTCCAACCCAATCCACGCCGTCTGGCCGGTGCGCAGGTGCTTGCGCCACACCTCAAGGGCCGCGCCGATCGCGCCCGCCTCGCCGGGATGGGGATGCACGCGCACCACCGCGCCGGGCACCCGCTGGCGGATGTAGTCGACCTGGGCCTTGACGGCCGCGAGGTTGTACTGGGTGCCGCCCTGCAAGACGAAGGTGCGGCCGAGCTCGGCCATGCGCGGGATCGACACCACGTATTGCCACACGTTCTTGGGCAAGACGAGCGCGAGGCCGGCCAGCATCTCTTCTTTGCTGTAGCCCTCTTTTTGGAAGTTGACGCGGTCGGCGTCCAGGAACACCGCGCAACCGTAGGAGAACGACGGGCTCAGTTCGGCCGAGAACGCGGTGTCGGCGTATTCGGTGACAGGCACGCCAAACTGGTCGGCCATCGCCTGCAGCAACATGCCGTTGCCGGCCGAGCACTGGTTCGACAGCTTGAAGTTGTCGACGTCGCCGTGCTTGAGGAAAAGGACCTTGATGTCTTGGCCGCCGATGTCGCACACGACGTCGACGTCGCCGAAGTAGCCGACGGCGCTGCGCATGTGGGCGATGGTCTCGACCACGTGGGCGTCGGCGCGCAGGACCTTCTCAAGCACCGGCCCCGCGTAGCCGGTGACGCCAAAGCCGACGATGTCGAGCAGCCATCCGCGCGCTCGGGTGCCGTCGCGCAGCCGGCCGAGCATCTGCCGCATGTCCACGATCGGGTTGCCCTTGGACAGTTGGTACTCTTTCCACAGCACCGTGCCGTCTTCGGCGACCAGGACACACTTGCTGGATGTGGACCCGCCGTCCAGGCCGAGCGCCGCGCGCAGCACCGTGCCAGCGGGCAGGTGCGGCGGAAAAAACTTGGGAACTGCGTACGCTTCTACGAACTGCTTGACTTCGATGCCGCCGACGGCGAGCGGAGGCCCCGCGGTGCCGGCCAGTCGGGCCTTGCGCCCTTCGCCCGCGTAGGCGCGCAGATCGTCAAGGCCTTGGTAAATGCCGACGTCGGCCGGCTCGTCAAGCCCGTAGTACACGGCGCCGAGCGCCGCGTAGAGTTCGCTGCGTTCGGGCACGAAGATGAGCTCTTGCACCGGAACTTCGGGGATGACGGCGCCGCGCTCGCGCCAGATCTCGGGGATGCGCAAGCGCCACGCCTGCACCAAGAAGGGCAGGAACGTGTTGGGCCCGCCGAGCAGGAGCACCTTAGGCTGCAGCGTATTGCCGCGGGTGAGCACGCTCAGGTTTTGCATCACGATGGCGTCGGCGAGCGAGTTGAGGATCTCGTCGCCCGGGATGCCAGTCTTGACCAGGTTGACGATGTCGGTCTCGGCGAACACCCCGCATTTGGCGGCGACGTGGTGCAACTTGTCCGGATTGAACGTGATCCCCTGGGCGACCTCGATCGGCACGCCGGCCTTGACGAAACACTTGTCGATGGTGGCGCCGGTGCCGGATGCGCACTTGTCGTTCATCGACGCCCAGGCCTGCTTGTCGCCGGTCTTGACGTTCTCTTTGAACATCAAAATCTTGGCGTCCTGACCGCCGAGCTCGATGACCGACCGCACGTCGGGGTGGAGCGCTTCGACCGCCATGGCGACGGCGTTGACCTCTTGCACGAAGCGAGCGCCGAGCGGGCCACACAGCGGGCCGGCCCCCGACCCGGTGGCGAAGATGCGCGCACCGGCGAGCGCCGCGGGGCCGAGATCGGCCTCGATGCGCTCCAAGAAGGCGATGACGGTCTCGGGCTGGCGGGTGTGGTGGCGGGCGTAGTCGCGCCACACCAGGCTGCGGTCCCGCACGTCGACCACGACCGCCTTGACGGTGGTCGACCCGACGTCGAGGCCAATGGCCACTGGACCGCTCGACGGCGCGTCAAGGCATTGGGTGGCGAGGGCAGGCGGCATGACCGCGTCCACAAAACTGGACTGTGCGTATAGTCCAGTTTAGTTGGGCGCGCAACAGTCCGTCCTCCGGGCCACTGCAACCCGGCATCCGTGTTTGGATTGTTCAGGGAGCGGAGCGATCCAACGCGGCGGCGATTTGTTCCTGGTGGACAAAAAACGCCTCGGTCTCGCGCACGGCGGCGCGCAGGTCGTCCGAGGCCACACCGCACAGGCAGACGCTGACCACGGTCCAGGCGATGGCAATTCGCCGATCCAGGTCGTCGTGATCGCCCAGTTCCGCGGCGCACACCACCTCGCGCACCGCGCCGAAAAGCGCGCTGGTCGCCACGTCGACGTCGAACGCATCGCGCACCAGGCCGGCGGAGCGCCCGTCGGTCAGCGCCTCGCGCAGCATGCGCCGGACCGTGGCCAGGAACTGCGCGGCGCGCGCCGTGAGCGCCGGCTCGTTCTGGACCGGCGGGGCGAAAAGTAGCTGGCTCAGGCGCTGGTTCTCGAAAAGCACGTGCAGCACCCGCACCAGGTTCGCAGCCAGTTGGTCCTCGGGCGGCGCGGCGCCGTCTTGCAGGTCGACGCCGAGCACGGACACTTCGAGCCGCGCCACCAAGTCGTCCAGGACCGCGCCCAACACGTCGGCCTTGGTCGCGAAATGCAGGTAGATGGTCGCCCGCGACACGCCTGCCGCCTCGGCAATGTGTTCGAGCGTCGCGGCGCCGAGCCCCTGGTCGCGGACCACCTGACGGGCCGTTGCGACCAGCAGGTCGCGGGTGGCCTGGCGGCGTTCGGCCGCGCGCACCTGGCGCCCATCGCGCGCCCTGGGAAGGGACGGAGAAGCGGCCAACCGGGCCATTGCGTCAGGCCACGAACGCGCAGCAGCCGGCGACCGCCAGGGTGATGGTCAGGTTGTCTTCGAGCCGATCGCTGAAAAGTTCGGCGATCGCGCCGGCAAAGCCCGCCACCACCGCGATCGGCACGGCTTGGGCGGCCCACGCCGCAAACCCGAGGTCGGGCAGCAGCGTCGGCGCGAACACCGCGAACCACGTGATCACAGCCGCGCAGGCCACGCCGAAGAAACCCAGCGAGCCGGCAAGGCTTTTGCGCCCGTACAGCTTGCGTTGGCCCCATCTGCGACCGATAAGCGCCGCCGCAGGGTCGCCGAGTCCCAGCGTCAGCACCGCGGCAATGCACGCCAGACGCGGAGCGCCAGACGCGAGCATGACCACGATGGCGATGCCGTACCACGACGCTGAGTTCATCCGCCAAGCTTCGCTCGGCCGGGCGATCGCCCCAAAAACCTTGTCGACCAGGTACCGGTTCAGGCGCGGGTTCAGCCGGCGGGCGACCTCGAGCCCCAGCATCCACGCACAGTACCCGAGCGCAATCCACAGCATCGTGGCACGGTCGTCGATCGCCGTGTACAGGCCGGCCGAAAAGAAGCCGTTGCCGATGTGGAAGGCATTGCGGGCGTAGTTCTTGGGCCGCAACTCGGGCAACGGCACCGCGACGGTCGGCTCGGCGCGCAGCATACGAGCGATGCCTTCGTAATGTTTGGCAATCTTCCATGCCATGCCGGTGCGGACCAGGGTTCCGCGCTCGCGACTGAGGTCCAGGGCGGCCAGCCGCTGACTGATGTGCTGCAGACGTTGTGCGACCTGCGGCCGCGCCTGCGCCCACTGCTGCGCCAGGACGCGGGCCTTGTCGGCCAGCCTGCGGGCTTTTTCGGCCATCGGCAGCGCATCGGCGGCGGCAGCCTGGCGGCGCTCCTGCAGTTCGACCAGGAATCCGTGCAACTCTGCGACCCAAAGGCCGACAGGTTGGAGCGACAGGGCGGCGGCATCGGTCATGGCGAGATACCAGCCGGCAGGCACCGGCCCGTCGGTGTTCAGACTTCGTCGAAGCGCAGCGCGATGCAGGTCACGTTGTCCTTGCCGCCGTTGTCGCACGCCTGCATGATGAGCTTGTGGACCATCGCGACCACGTCGCCGCGCTCGCGCGCCATGATCTCGCGGATCTGCGGATCGGCCACTTCGCCCGACAGGCCGTCGGAACACAGGATGTAGATGTCGCCCAACTGCGGCTTGTCGCGCTGCAGGTCCACGACCACGTCCTGCTTGAGGCCGCAAGCGCGCACGATGATGTTCTTGTGCGGGAAGTTCGCTTCTTCCTCGGGCGTCAGCACGGCCATGCGCTTGTAGTCGTTGAGCAGCGAGTGGTCTTCGGTGATCTGCGTCAACTCGTCGCCGCGCAGTCGGTAGCAGCGCGAATCGCCGACGTGGGCGACGGTGAGGTGACCATCGCTGTCGTCGAGGTGGAATCCGACGACCGTGGTGCCCATGTTCTTGAATTTGGCGTCGCTCTGCCCGCGTTCCCAGATCGCGTAATTGCAGTAGCGGATGCCGCTGTTGAGCATGTTCTCGCTGCGGGTTCGCCCGCGCTCTTCGCGGCCGGGCCAGGTGGCGTCCGGGTCGTCAAAGGCGCGCCCGAAGTAGTCGCGCATGGTCTCGACCACCATCTGGCTCGCCACCTCGCCGCAGGCGTGGCCACCCATGCCGTCCGCGACGATGAACAAGTTGCGCTCCGGGAACACCAGATAGTTGTCCTCGTTGTGCGCGCGCTTGCGGCCGACGTTGGTCTCGCCTGCGCATGTGGTGCGGATCGCCACGGCTCACCTGGAGTTCGAGGGACAATTGGGGTTCGACGGGCGAATTCGCCGTGAGCCGGCCGGCCGGCGCGCGGCGGTCGCCGTCCCGTGGGCATCGGCCGGTGACAGCGCCGCCCACCACAAGCGCGCGAATCGGCCAATTGCAGCCACCCGCGGGTACGGGTGCCGGCGAGCCGGTGCGCGCGGACGGCAAGCCGCGGCGCAAGATAAATGCGCAATGCCCAAAGCGTCAACAGCGCGTCCGGTCCTCACAGAATTACAACATGTTCTCATGGGGCTACAAGATCGCGCGCGCTGGCGTCACAGCGCGAACACCTGCAGGTCGTCGTAGCGGACGTCGGTCGCCCAGTTGTTGAAGCCAAAAAAGGAGCCGCGCACCGGCCGATCGTCGGGGTAGGCGATCATGAACTTGCCGTCGATGTACCACCGCACCACGTGGTCGGTGCGCACCAGGGTCCAGGCATAGGTCCGGCCGGATTCGACCCGCTGGTGGTCCGACTGGACGACCCGGCGCGGTTCGTGTTCGCCCAGGCGGGTGATCGTGTTGATGGTGTTGTTCCAACCGCCAAAGATGACCGAATAGCCGGCCTCGTGGCGCGGTTCGGTGGCGAAGATCTCGCATTTGGTGTCGCCGACGCGCGACAGCGACCGGGCCCGAAACGTGACCCGCACCTTGTCGGGCAAAGGTTTTTGCAGCCAAAGGCCCTGGTTGCGGACCTCCTCGGCCTGCACGCGGTTGGCCTTGACCTCGCCGCCCTCCAGGATCCACTCGCCCGCGTGCTTGCCGAGCCAATCGGGGCCGAGGTCGGCGCGGTCGAAGTGGTCCTCGAAGACCAGGGTCCCGCCTTGCAGGCCATCGGTGCGCACGGCCTGTGCGGCTTGCGGGTCGGCTTCGGGTTCGGTGCGGAGTTCTGTTGGCGCAGCCCGCGCCGCAGCCGGCCGAGGTGGCGGAGGCTCGGGCGGCGTGCAAGCGCACAATGCACCCAGCGCGATGGCGAGGCGGTAGTTCACTGCAACCCCATCTTGAGGTGGGTCAGTTCGTCACTGGTCAAGCGCAGGCGGTGGTTGAGCATACGCACCAAGCCCCACAGCAGCTTGACCGCAGTGGTCTCCTCGCTGAGCAACCCGTAGAAGCCCTCGCGCTCAATGACCAGCACGTCGCAGTCGGTCTTGGCGACCACCGTGGCCGACCGCGGCGCCCGCTCGATGAGCGCCATCTCGCCGAAATGGGCACCCGGCTTGAGCGTGGTCAGCTCCAAGCCGCTCTTGCTGACGCCGACCACGCCGTCGAGCAGGATGTACATGCTGTCGCCGGGGTCGGCCTCTTTGAAGAACGCGGTGCCGGCGGGCCAGCGCAGTTCGCGGGCGATGCCGGCCACCCGCATCAGGTCCGCAAAGGCGAGGTAGCGGAACATGGTGACCGACTGGATCGCTTCGAGGCGGCGGCGCACCCGCATGGCGCGGTCCTCGGCGGCGTCGTCGAGCACGTCGACCACGACGGCGGTGGCGTTGTCCGGCGCGCCTTTCTGCAGCGCGGCTTCGATGAGTTCATCGGCTGCCCGCTGCACCTCGCCGCGGATGCCGAGCGCCTGCATCAGTTCATCGCCGACCACGCCGTGCACGCCGTCGCTGCACAGGATGAAGCGGTCGCGCGGCAGGACTTCCAGGTCGAGCAGGTCGACGCGGGCGGTGTCGAGCACGCCGAGCGCGCGGGTCAGCGCGTCGTGCTGGGCGGCAGCGATGCTCAAGTCGGGCAACCGGCCGCGGCGCTTGAGGTCATTGGCGACGCTGTGATCCTCGGTCAGGCAATGCAGCACGCCTGCGCGCAAGAGGTATACCCGCGAATCGCCGACGTGGCCCACGAAGGCCTGATCGCCGGTCACCAGCAGCGCCGCGACCGTCGTGGTCATGCCCGACAACTGCGGATTGGCCAACGCGTGGTGGCGTACGCGGCGGCTGGCGTCGCTGATCGCGCGTTCGAGGATGGCCGCGACGTCGCGGCGCGCAGTCTGACCGGTGCCGCCGCTGAATTCCTCGATCGCCCGGCGGTTCTTGGCGACCATCTGGCCGATGTGCTCGACGGCCAGGCTCGACGCCTCAGCGCCGCCCGCGCGCCCGCCCACGCCGTCGCAGACCACGAAAAGCTGGGTCTGAGGGTCGGCCAGGAAGCTGTCCTCGTTGTGCTGGCGCACCGCGCCCACGTCGCTTCTTCCGCCATGCCGCACGATCATGTGTTTCTTCCTTGGGGGCCGCGTGGACGGGCCCACCCTGCCTCGCATACCAGCGGCCGGCACGAACGGACGTTGCCGCGCGGGGCGAACCGGGCCGAATGCGGCGCGCAGGGTAGCCGCTCAAAACGCGGCTGTCCATTGCAGCAGGATCAAGAGCGCCGTCTGGGCGTTGCGCTCCCGCGCCAGTGCTGCGTCGGGCGCGAACACGGCGACGGCGCCGAGCAATTCCCGGCCCGTGTCCACACCCCAACGCAGCTTCAGGTCGGCCTGCGTGCCGAGCGCGACCCAACCCTGGCCGCCCTGGCCAAGGGCACCGCCACCAAATGCCGGCAGCGGGCCTGCCGCCGCGGCCCGGTTGATCCGCACGTCACACTCCGCGCGCATGTGGCCGCCCCACGCCGGCACCGCGACGTGCCATGCGCCGCCTACCTGCAAGAGATTGCTCGGGTCCAGCAGTTGCAACAGGCCGACCAACCGATCGCGCGACGGGTACAGCGGTCGCCACGCCCGGCGTGTGCGGTCGGCCGGCTGGTCGTCGCCAGAGAACATCTGTCCTACGGCCGAAACGCCCATGTCGACGCCGAACTGCCCGGTCAGCGACACCTGGCCGGCCGCCATCCACGCCAGGTGGTCCTGGGGTTCGCGCACGTTGGCCACGGTGACCTCGCCGATCTGCACCGCAGCCTCCAGGTCGGCCGCGAGCCAGCGCGCGGGCGTCAGGTCGAGGCGTGCGCCCATCGTCAACAGTTCGGCGTCCTCAATGCTGGCGCCGTCTTGCAAGTACAGAAAATACAGGTCGGCGCTGAAGGCGTCGCTCGGCCGGCCGGTCAGGTAGGCGCCGGCCAGATTCCGTTCGAGATCGGGCTGCCCCGCCGCGCGCCGCAGCTTGACGGCCAGGCCGTCGACCGCCAACTGGCCGCCCAAGCCGTAATGGGCGCGCACGCCGTCGAACGCATGGCCCACTAGGTCAAAGTCGTAGTCGCCGATCTGCCGGCCCAGGCCATATTGCAAGGCCAAGCGTCCGGCGTCGACCCACGCCTCGCCGAGTGCTGGCACCCGCGCCCGCAGCCAGCCCTGCTGCAGGCCGAGCGCGACCGGGTCGGACCCCGGCTGCGCAACGCCGAACGCGCTGGAGGACTGCAACTGGACGCGCGCCGCCAGATCGCCTCGATCGAACGACACCCCGAGCCGCGAGCGCTGGAACCAGCCCTGGGTCTTTGCGGCGAAGCCAGGGCCGAGCGTCGCCAACCGGCGGCCAGCCGAGCCGCGCAGCCGCAATTGAGCGTCCAGGCGGTACGGTTCCGCTGCTGGACGCGAGGCGGTGTCGCCCTCGGGAAGCGGCGCTGCCGCACTTGCCAGTTCTGCTGCGCCAGACTGCGCCGCGACGGGTGGGGCAGCGGCGATCAAGGCGATCGCCACGGCGACCGGGCCGAACGCCGCAGCGTGCGCCGCCCTCATTGCGAGCGCTGCAAGCGCAGGAAACTTCTGGTGGGTGCCGGAGGTGGGACTTGAACCCACATGAGCGCAAGCTCAACGGATTTTGAGTCCGCCGCGTCTACCATTCCACCACTCCGGCGGCGAGGGCAGCGGCGTACAGCCGCGACCCGAGCGCGGCAACGATGCGCGATGCGCGGCCGGGTTGTCAACGGCCGGGACGCGGAGGGCGTCCCACGCTGCGGCCTCCACAGCCACTTTGCTCTTGCAAGACAGAGCCTTGCCCTGGTTCCGCCGCGCCCCTGCGGTCGCGTGCAGATTTTTCTTGTCATCGGCGGCGCCGCAGTCCACGATCGCCCGGATGCGGACTACCGCTCTCCCAGCGCCCATCGTCGTCTCCCGGCCCCCTTGGGCGCGCGCAGCGGCAGTGTGTCTCGCGGCCCTTGGCACACTGGCCAGCGCCCCGGCCAGCGCGGTCGAACCCGCCGATGGCGCTGTGGTCGAGAGCGACGCCTGCGAGCCCGCGGCAGCCGCCGCCGCGCCGGCCACCACCGACGATCTGTACGACCTGGCGCCGCTCGCGGCGACCGATCCAGACTATGCGGCCCTGCACGCCGCCTACCGCAAACGCCAGTGGGCGACCGTGGCGCGACTGTCGGGTCCGCTCTTGGATGGCAGCCGCCGCCTCGCAGTACGTCAGGCTGCAGCGATGCTCGCGGCCCTGGCCCTGCAAGCCCAGCGCAGGGATGCCGAGGCCGACCGCGCCTGGCAGCCGCTGGCGCAAAGCGGCCCCCTGGCCCAGCGGGCGCGGCGGGCGCTGGCCGAGCTGGCGCTGCGACGCAAGGACCACGCCGAAGCGCTGGCTCAATGGGCGGCCATCGCACCGTGGCACGTGGCGCGCGACGAGGCGTCGCTGCATATGGCGGCGCTGGAATTGCAGCACGGCAACGTCGGGCCAGCGCGCGAGGCCCTCGAACGCGTCGATCCGGCGCGACTGGGCCAGGATCTGCGGGCGCGATGGCTGCTGCTGTCGGGCGACCTGGCGGCGCGCAACGGCAGGTCCGCCGACGCGGTGCGGGCGTGGCGGGACGGTTGGAGCCTGGACCGCGGCGCGGACTCGGATCTGGCCGCCGCGCGGCTGGCCACCGCCGACGCCACGCCGACGGCCGCCGACCGCATCGAACGCATCCTGCGCCGCACCGAGGTCCGCCCGGGCCAGATCCACGCGTGGTTGCGCGAGGCGGACGCAGCGACCGAGGACGGCAGCGGGCTGCGCTTGTACGTGCGCGGCGCGCTGGCGGTGCGCGACAAGAAAACCCGGGCCGACGCCGTGCCGCTTTTGCGCAAAGCCTTTGGCCAGTTGGACGATCCGCTGCTCAAGGCGCGGGCGCAGTTTGCTCTGGGCGACGCGCTCGGCAAGACCGGTCACGATGCGCAGGCCATCGCCGAGTTGAATGCGCTGGTGGCGGGCTTGGCCGCGCTTGCGAGTCCGGCGGCGACCGAGCTGCACGCGCGGACCCTGGCCCGCCTGCACCGGCTGTACAACAACGTCGGCCAGCCCGAAGAAGCGACCAAAGCGCTCTTGCGGTTGCTCGACCACCACCCCGACGCCCAGGACCGGGAATTGGCGGTGTGGGGCCTGGGCTGGCAACGGTTCCTCGGCGGCGACTACGCCAAGGCGCTGGAGTCGTTCGTGCAACTGGAGCGCGACCACGGCAATCTTTGGACCGGCGCCCGCCAGCCGTGGCGCGCCAAGGCCATCTACTGGCAAGCGCGTTGCCTGCAGCAGTTGGGCCAGACCGAGCCGGCGCTCGACGCCTGGGCCACGGTCGCCAACACCTGGCCGCAGACCTACTACGGCATCCTGGCCCTGGACCGCATCGGCGAGATCGACGCCGACCGCGCCGAACGGCTTTTGGGGCCGCCGCCGAGCGCGGCAGGTGAGTTGCCCGCGCCTTCCCTGGACCGCTTGCGGGTGGAGCGCGCACCGGCGCTGGACGAAGCGGCGCTGCTGGTACGCATGGGCCTTCACGCCGAGGCCAGGGCGCTGCTGCGCGAGCAACTGAACCGCGGGCTGCCGCGCGACGGCGTGCACCTGCTGGCTGTGCTTTTCGAAGTGGACGGCAACCGCTCGATGGCCCACGGTGTGATGGACCGCCACACCCGCCGCGCGGCACGGCCCGACGACAGCACGGCGCACATCTGGCGACAGTCGTTTCCGCGCGCCTACTTCGACGAGGCCGATGCGGCGGCGCAGGCGGCCGGAATTCCTCGATCGCTGCTGTACGCCATCATGCGCCACGAGAGCGCCTATGTGGCGACCACCCAGAGCAAGGCGGGCGCCTATGGCCTGGTGCAACTGCTGCCGTCAGTGGCCAAGAACGTCGCCGACCTGCACGGCGTGCCCTATGGCGGCGCCGGATCGCTGCTCAGGCCGGGCACCAACCTGCAGTTGGGCGCGCTCTACCTCGGCCAGTTGCTCAGCCTGTACAAGGGCAACACCATGCTGGTGGCCGCCGGCTACAACGCCGGGCCTTATGCCGGCCGCGACTGGATACAGAAGAAGCCCGACGTGCCGACCGATGTGTTCGTCGAGTCCATCCCCTACCCGGCGACGCGCGCCTACGTGATGCAGGTGGTGGCAAGCGCCCAGACCTACGCCTGGCTGCACCCAGAGTGGGCCGAACTGCGCCGCGACGGGCTCGGTCGGGCCGCGCGTCTGCCTGCGGGATTCGGCCCGTTCATGCAAAGGCCAAGCGCTCCTCCGCTTTCGGCGCAGGCGTGCTGGCCGCTGTCGCGTTGAGGGCGATGCCGTGACGCAGACAGCGCAATCCGTCGATGCGCCGCGCATCGCGCTGCTGGACCCCGCCGTCGCCAATCAGATTGCGGCGGGCGAAGTGGTCGAGCGGCCGGCCTCGATCGTCAAGGAACTGCTGGAAAACGCCATCGATGCCGGCGCCACGCGGCTGACGGTGCGCCTGGACGACGGCGGCAAGCGCTTGGTTCGAGTGACGGACAACGGCTGCGGCATGGGCCCAGAAGACGCCCGGCTCGCCTTTGCGCGACACGCCACCAGCAAATTGCGAGGCGCCGACGATCTGCTGGGCATCGGCACCTTCGGCTTTCGCGGCGAGGCGCTGGCGTCGATTCTGGCGGTCGCCAAGGTCACGCTGACCACCCGGCGCGCCGGCGACGAGGTCGGGCTTCGCCTGCACGGCGCAGGCGGCGTGGATTTGCAGGCCGAGGCGGTCGGCTGTGCGCCAGGGACCGACGTGCAGGTCGAGGATCTGTTCTTCAACGTGCCGGCCCGCCTCAAGTTCCTGCGCACGGCCAGCACCGAGACCGGGCGCATCCTCGACCTGCTGGAGACCCTGGCGCTGGCGCGGCCCGACCTGCACCTGACGCTGTGGGTGGGCGCCAAGAAAGTGCTCGACTTCCCACCCGATGGCGACCCAGCGGCGCGCGCCAGCGCGGTGCTCGGACCCCAGGTGGCGCGGCGGCTGCACAAGGTGCACGCCCAGGGCGAATACGGCGTCACGGCGCTCTTGTCCGAACCGGCGCTGCACCACGTCGGACCGGGCCAGTTGCGCATCTTGGTCGACGGTCGGCCGGTCAGCGACCGCACCCTGCAACAGGCGGTGGCCCAGGCGTACGGCACGTTGTTGGAGCGCGGACGCTACCCGGTGGGTGTGCTTTGGCTGACCTGCCCGGCCGGAACGGTCGACGTCAACGTGCACCCGGCCAAAAGTGAGGTGCGCTTTGCGGCGAGCGGCAACGTCTTTGGCGCCGTGGTGCGGGCGATTGGCGCGATGCTCGCAGAGACGCCGTGGATTCGCACGGTTTTGCCGGCGACGGCGCCCGCAGCGATCGACGCGGCTCGCGCGGACCCGGTGCCCCACCGACACCCAGGCCCGGACCCACAAGCCCTCTTGATCAAAACGGATTGGCGTCCGTCCGCTCCAGCGCCTTCCGCGCCCAGCCCGCAACCGGTCCCGCAGCCGCCAACAGCACCGCAACCGCAATCGCTGCCGATCGGCGACCCGGTCGCTGGCCGATGGTCGGCCCTGCGCTACGTGGGCCAGGTCGGTCTGTGCTACCTGGTGTGCCAGGACGACCAAGCGATGGTGGTCATCGACCAGCACGCGGCGCACGAACGCGTGCTTTTCGAGCGCTTCGTGGTCGGCCTGCGCGCCGGTCCGCTGCCGTCGCAGGTGCTTTTGATTCCCCAGGCTGTGCCGCTGGCCCCGGCCGAGGTGGCGGCGTTGGGCGATGAGGTGGACCTCTTGGCGCGCTTGGGGTTCGAAGTCGCGGCGGCCGGCCCGCGCCTGGTGCGGGTGTTGGCCCAACCGGTGCTGCTGCGCGACAAAGACGTGGCGCCGCATGTGCGGCAGTTGGCCGCGTCGCTGGTGGCCGGTGGCCGCGATGGCGCCCTGGTCGAGCGCGTGGAGCGCCATGCCGCGACGCTTGCGTGCCACGCGGCGTTTCGCTCAGGCGACGTGTTGCACCCGGCCGACGTGCACGCGCTGCTGGCCGAGATGGACGGCGTCGACTTGTCGGCCTACTGCCCGCACGGCCGGCCGGTGTGGACCCGGGTGCCGTTTGGCGATATCGCCCGCTGGTTCGGCCGCCCGTGAGCCGCCCGGGGCTCCCGCGCATCGCGGCGCTGTGCGGCCCGACCGGATGCGGCAAGACGGCGATAGCGGTTGCCTTGCGCGGCCGTGGCCTGCCGATCGAGGTGGTGTCGTGCGACGCCTTGCAGGTGTACCGGCAGTTGGACGCCGGCACGGCCAAGCCGACCGCCGAAGAGCGCGCGGCGGTGCCCACCCACCTGGTCGATGTCGTCCACCCGAGCGAAGCGATGACTGCGGGCCGATGGGCCGATTCGGCACGCGCCGCAATGGCCGACGTCGCCGGCCGCGGCCGATGGCCGCTCGTGGTCGGAGGCACCGGCCTCTACTACCGGGCGCTGGTGCGCGGCCTGGCGCAGATTCCGGCCGTCGATCAGGCGCTGCGCGGCCAGTTGGCCGATCGCTGGGCGGCGCTGGGCGCGCCGGCGCTGCACGCGGAATTGGCGCGCGTCGATCCGGCCTACGCCGCGACCACGCCCGTCGCCAACCGCCAGCGCGTGCTGCGTGCGCTCGAGGTCCACGCTGCCACGGGCCAACCTTTGTCGCACTGGCACCTGCAGACGCCCGCGCCGCGCTTCGAGGTGTGGTTGGCCGTGCTGGAACCCGAACCTGGGCGCCACGCCGCCGCCGTCGAGCGCCGCGCCCGGGCAATGGCGGGTCCGCTGCTGGCCGAGGTCGCGGCGCTGCTGCGCGGGGGCATGCCTGCGACCGCGCCGGCCATGCAGGCCCTGGGCTACCGGGACGCCGCCCAGATCGTCTTGGGCAACGGCGATCCGGCGGGATTCGCCGACCGCCTGGCACGCGACCACCTGCACTATGCCAAGCGGCAGCGCACGTGGTTCCGATCGGAAGCGGCCGCGCTGCGCATCGACCCGGCTGCCGCCGACGCCGTCGACCGCATCGAGGCTGGGGTGCGCGCATGGTTCGGCGCAGCGGTCGGTCTTGGACCCATCACCCGTTGATCGCGGCCCGCTCTCGCCGGGGCCGAGCGTCGGCACCGCAATTCGCGATCCGGCGACCCCGGAGAACACAACCATTCAGAGTCATTGAGTAGTTCTCCAATTGGCGAGCAATCAGTGCGTGATCCACACCCATAGCCGCACCGGCAGGGCCTCGCGAGCGACGACTTCCGCCCAGCCGGGCTCACTGAAGAAGCCCACGGTCCGCACCAGCCAAAGCAGCCCAAAGCCGGCCAGGGCGACCAGGCCAAGCCACCGCGGCGACCGGGCCACCGGCAGCCCGCGAACGAGGCGAGCCACCGACGCTGCCCACCACCCGGCCATCCACAGATAGAGCAGGGGTGTCAGCGGGTTGTATCGCAGCGCAGTCCACCACTGGCCGTGCGCAAATGCCACATAGCCGCGCGTCAACCCACAGCCTCCGCAGGGCACGCCCAAGATCAGGCGCGACACGCACAGAACGGGCCCGTGCTCGACCGCGTGCAGGTCGAGGCCGAACGACAACGCGACCGCGGCCGGGATCGCCCACAGCCCCGGTTGGTCGCGCAGTGTGCGCACCAGGGGCCGAAGCCCTGGGGAGATCCAACCCAGACCAGTGGGAGCCGCCACGATCACCTGAATCGCCGGCGCGGCCGCCGCGTCGTGCGGGGTCGGGCGCGGTTGCAGCCGGCCGCGCGCCAGACTACCCTAGCACCCGTGGGCCTGCGCGCAACCGTCGCGTCCGCAAGGGGCGCGGTCGACCCGACTGGCCCAGGAGTCCTACGCCATGACTGCCCTCGCCCGAGCCCTGCTCCCCTTCGCCCGCAGCCTGCACCTCCTCGCCCGAGCCCTGCACCCCCGCGGCCGGTGGGCCCGCGCAGGGGCGTGCGCCGCAGCCCTGGCGCTCGCAGCCGCCGCGCCGGCAGGCCTCGCCCAAGAGGGCGGATCTGAAGGCGCCAAACAAGACGAACCGGCAGATCGCGCCGCGGAGCGCCTCAACGAGGAAGGCAAGAAATTGGTGGCGGCGGCCAAGTACGAGGAGGCGCTGGAGAAATTCCGCGCATCGCTCAAGCTTTTCCCGCTGTCCAATGCCATCTTCAACATCGGGTCCATGCTCTACACGCTCAAGCAGTACGAAGAGGCCTACGCCTACCTCGACTACACGCTGCGGGCACCGCTCGACCCGCGCCAGCGCGAAATCGTCTTGCAATACCGCGACAACGTCATCGCCCAGCTCAAGGTCACCCACGGCGTCATCACCGTAGAATCCAGTCCGCCGGGAGCCCAGGTCGCGGTCAACAACAAGCCGCTGCCGTTCGAGACCCCGATGAAGGTGCTGGTGCCGTTTGGCGCGGCCGACGTCACGGTGTCGGCCCAGGGGTTCAAGCCGGTGACCAAGGTCGTCCAGGGCAGCCGCAGCGACCCGCCCAAGGACATCCGGGTGCGCCTGGAGCGCGACGACCCCGACGCGCAGGTGTCGGTGTTCTGCCCCAAGGGGGCGGATGTGTTCGTCGACGGCCAGATGATGGGGGTCGAGGTGGTGCGCATCCGCCTGCTGGTTGGGCCGCATGTGGTGCGCTGTGGCAAGACGCCGGACACCAAGGCCTTCGAGCGCGAAGTGCTGGTCAAGCCGGCGCCCGCCGCCAACGCGTTCGAGTTCAGCAAGACCAAAGGCTGATCGCCACGTCCACCGATTCCGTCCATTTCCTGCCGGGCGGCGACCCGCTTGGACTGCACCGCGTGGTGTCGCCGCGCGGCCTTCTGCCGCAGGCCGCAGACGCACTGGACAATTCGCTGCCACCGTATGGCAGCGAGGCGTGGATCGAGGTGGAGACGCTCAACGTCGACGCCGCCAGTTTCGTGCAGTTGGAATCGGTCGCGGCGGCAGGCGGGCCGGCCGTCGCCGACCAGATCGCGGCCATCGTCCAGCAGCGCGGCAAGATGCAGAACCCGGTCACGGGGTCGGGCGGTATGCTGCTCGGCCGCCTGCGCGCGGTGGGACCGGACTACGCGGGGTCGCTGCGCGGCGTGGCCCCGGGCGCCCAGGTGGCGACGCTGGTGTCGCTGACGCTGACGCCGCTGCACCTGGACGCCATCCTCGCCGTCCTGCCGCATGCCCATCAGGTGCAGGTGCGCGGTCACGCGCTGTTGCCGTCGTCGGCGCCCATCGCCGTGGTGCCGGCCGACCTGCCCGAACGGCTGGTGTTGGCGGTCCTGGATGTCTGCGGCGCGCCGGCGTTGGTCGATCGCCATGCCCGCGGCCTGCCACAGGGCGGTCACCTGGTGGTCATCGGCGCCGGAAAGGCGGGCCTGTTGTCGCTGGCTGCGGCCCGGCGCGCGCGGCCCGACTTGCGGCTGTGGGTGATCGACAAGTTCGCAGCGCCGTGTGCACAGGTTTTCGACACCGGGCTGTGCGACGGCTGGGCCGCGGTCGATGCCGCCGACGCCGTGGCCGTGCGCGATCAGGCGCTGCAGTGGACCGCCGGCCAGGGGGCGGACGCGGTCGTGAACATGGCCAGCCTGCCCGGCACCGAGATGGCCACCGTGCTTGCGTGCCGGCCGCGCGGGCTGTGCCTGTTCTTCGGCATGGCGACGTCGTTTCCGCGCGTTGCGCTCGGCGCCGAGGGCGTCGGCGCCGACGTCGAATTGATCATCGGCAACGGCTACGCCACCGGCCACGCCGCGTTCGCCCTGGACCTGGTCCGCGACATGGCCGCCGTCCGGGCGGTGCTGGAGGCGCGGTTGGGTGCCTAGGCCAAAAGCCGGCTGCGGCCGCCGCGCCTGGGAGCCTGTCGGCCAGAATCTGCCGATTCTGGCGTTGCGCCGACAGGCTCCTACGGAATAGAAAACAACATGTCGCTCGCCCTCACGTCAGGACGGAGCCGCGAGTCGGACCTTGGGTCCGCGCGCTGGCGACCCACCGATCCAGCAAGCGGGCCCAAGAAATGATGGATTGAATCGTTTCGGGGCCCCTACTTCTCGGGCGGCAAGAAGTTGAACTCGACGCGGCGGTTCTTCTCCCACGCCGTCTCGTTGTGCGCGGTGTCGAGCGGCCGCTCTTCGCCAAAGCCCACCGGGATCAACCGACTGCGCGCAATGCCGCGCTTGACCAGCGCCGCCACGACCGATTCGGCGCGCGCCTGGCTCAGCTTCTTGTTCTTGGCGTCGGGGCCGCGCTCGTCGGTGTGTCCCTCGACTTGCACCTTGACGTCCGTGCGCTCTTTGAGGGCCTGGGCACACTCGTTGAGGATGGTCTCGGACAACTGACCGACGATCTTGGCCGAGTTGGTCGCGAACTGGATCTGCTTCTTGAATACGATGCGGTCGGCCTCGACCTCGATGTTTTCGAACTTGGGCGGCGGCGGCGGGGCCTCGGGCAGCTTGTCGGGGCAACCGTCGGTGTCGTCGAGGCCATTGTAGATTTCCGGCTCGTTGGGGCACTGGTCGGCCTTGACCGGGTAGTCGTTGATGCCGTCGCCGTCGTTGTCCAGGTCGGGACAACCGTCGATGTCGTCAAAGTTGTCCTTGTCTTCCGCTACGTTGGGGCACTTGTCCTTCTTGTCTTCGACGCCGTCCTTGTCGTTGTCGTCCTCGGGGCAGCCGTCTTCGTCCAGGAAGCCGTCCTTGTCCTCGGCCTGGTCGGGGCAGGTGTCCTTCTGGTCGTGGATTCCGTCGCCGTCTCGGTCGTATTCGGGGCAACCGTCGTCGTCCTGATCCTTGTCGAAATCTTCGGGGTCGTCGGGGCACTTGTCGTCGGCATTGCACAGCAGGTCGCCGTCGTTGTCGGCACAGCAGCCCTTCTTGCCCTTGACGGCCACGACCTTGGCAGTGTGTTCCTTGGCCGCCTGCAAGTGGTAGTAGGCGCTGATGGCGTCGCCCTTCTCGGCATCGTAGCGAGCGTGGTCGATCGCCGCCTCGGCCAGGGCGAGGTCGCGCGGAGCGCAGTAGTACGCGGGTTCGCGGGCGCTGCGCACTTGCTCGGCTAGCTCGCCGGTCTCTTTGTCGACTTCGGCACCCGTGGTGCACGCGGTGGCAAGCAGGGCAGTCGCCGCCCACAAGGCCGCGGCCACGTGCGGGATGCGCGACGATTGGGGTGTTGGGGGCATCTAGGCCTCGCGGGGAGTTCGATGGGGGGAGCGGCGACCGCCTACCTGGGATCCGATGGCGTAAAGCCAGGGGCCGCGGGGGCCGCGTCCTTGCCGTCCTTCTTGGGCGCGAACTTGTCGCGCCGGGCGGCCTGGTCCTTGTTGATGCGGGCGACGTCGAGCGACTTGGCGGCGGCCTCGCTGGAAACGCGCGCGTACTCCTGCGCGACCTGGTAGTGCCCCATGCCGTTGAGCTTCTTTGCCTTTTGAAGGTAGATGTCGGCGCGCGTGTAATAGTAGACCGCAAACTCGTCGGCCTTTTGCTGCTTGGCCTCGCGCAGGTCGCGGGTCGCGTCGGTGATCGCGGTGGAAGCCCCCACCGATCCGCAACCGGCGGCCGCGGCCACCATCACGGCAACGATCGCCAGGCGCCGTGCGACGGACCCATGGGTGCGCTTGCTGGTCGTCATGGCCAAATCACCTCGCGAGCGTGCGTGCGGTCAGCGCCGCCGTGTCGAACTGGCCCGCGACGCGCGGATCGCAGGCCGCCTACTGTCGCGCGCGAGGCCCAGGGTGTCAAGTTGCGGGCCGCGTCGACGTTTTCCGCCAGCGGCGACCTTGCGCGCCGGGCGGCTCGGGCCTACCATACCGCCCCCGCCGCACCGCCCTGGCCCGGACCAGCGCAGGATGGGTCGCGCCGCATCGGAGCCGAACGTGCTGTATTATCTGGCGATTGCCCTCTACGTCATCTGCTGCCTCTTTCTCATCGTGGTCGTGCTCTTGCAGCCCGGCCAGGTGGCCCGCCGCGGCGGTGGCGGCGTGTTCGGTGCGGGGTCGTCCACCGGTTCGGTGTTTGGCGGCCGCGGCGCCTCGACGGTGCTGTCGCGGGCGACGACGATCGCGGCGGGCGCGTTCATGGTGCTGTCGATCATCCTGGCGCGCGCCGGGTCCGACCAGTCGGCGGCCGAGGGCGCTGTGGGCGACGTGCTGGCGCAGAAGAAGGCGGAGACCAAGCCGGCCGACGCCAAGCCCGACGACAAGGCGGCCAAGCCTGCGGCCGACTCCGCCACGCCAGCGGCCAAGTAGCCGCCGAGTTCGCCGCCGCGCGCCGCCGAGGCAGCATGGTCGATCCGCAATGGCCTGAACTGGTGCGCGCCGCCTACGCGGATCGCGAATTGTTGCGCGACCGCCGCCACGCTTCGGCGGTGTTGGACACCATCGCGCTGCTCGATCGCGGCCAACTGCGCGTGGCGACCCCACAGGCCGACGGCTGGGTCGTGCACGAGTGGGTCAAGCAAGCGATCCTGCTCTACTTCGCAATCTCGCCGTTGCAAGCCCTGGAGGCCGGGGCCCTGGAGTTCTTCGACCGCATCCCGCCCAAACGCAACCTGCAGGCCCAAGGCGTGCGGGTGGTCCCGCCGGGCGTCGCGCGGTACGGCAGTTTCTTGGAGCAGGGCGCGATCTTGATGCCCGGCTACGTCAACATCGGCGCCTGGGTCGGGTCGGGCAGCATGGTCGACACCTGGGCCACTGTGGGGTCGTGCGCGCAGATCGGCCGCAACGTGCACCTGGCCGGCGGCGTCGGCATCGGCGGTGTCCTCGAGCCTCCGTCGGCGCTTCCGGTCATCGTCGAAGACGGTTGCTTCGTCGGGTCGCGGGCGATCCTGGTCGAGGGCATGCACGTCGAAGAAGAGGCGGTCATCGGCGCGGGAGTGGTCCTGACCTCGTCCACCGCGATCTTGGACGTCAGCGGGCCCACCGTGGTCGAATACCGGGGCCGGGTGCCCGCGCGCTCCGTGGTCATTCCCGGTACGCGGCCCAAGGCGTTCCCGGCTGGCGAGTTCGGGGTGCCGTGCGCGCTGATTATCGGCCAGCGCAAGGCGTCCACCGACAAGAAGACCAGCCTGAACCAGGCCCTGCGCGAGTTTGGCGTGCCGGCGTAGATCCCACCTCGCCGGCGGGTCGCGCGCCGGGCGAGGCCGGACCCGGCGCGGCGGGCGGCATGGCTGCAGCGCTTTTCGACGTACCGCGCCAGCCGCTGCGCGCCGTGAATCGCCGGCCGCCGTCGGCGTTGTCGGGGCCGGCACTGCCCTTTCGAGGTCCCCATGGTTCGCAGGCTCCCGCTGTCGGTCGCCGCGCTCGTTGCGCTTGCGGCATGTTCCAAGCCCACGCCCCAGGCCGCACCACCACCGGCCGGCGCAGCCACGTCCGCACCGAGCGGATCGGCGCATGGCCTGTCCGCGCCGCCGGCCGCCGAGGTCACCGTGACCTTTGCGATGCCGCGCGGCGACGTGGACCATCCGGCGATGGGGGCCGTGGCGTTCAACCAGCCCATGGTGCCGGTGGCGGCGGTCGATGAACCGCTGGCCGCCACCCAGGTGCGCCTCGACCCTCCGGTCGGGTTGTCGGTGCGCTGGATGGGCACGAGCACGCTCGGCTTTTTCCCGACGACGGCGCTGCGCGGATCGACCACCTACACCGTCAAGCTGGACAGCCTGACCTCGCTGACCGGCAAGCCATCAGCGCCGCACCAGTGGACGTTCCGTACCGCTGTGCCCCGCGTCGTCGAGACCACGCCGCGCGATGGCCAGGGCGAGGTGGCGACCTCGGCGCGCATCACCCTGCTTTTCGACCAACCGGTCGACGTACAGACCGTGGCCAACGCGGCTCGGCTGACCGTGGGCGACCAAACCGGACCAGCGTTTGATGTGCGGCTGGCGACTGCCGCCGAAATCGGGGCGTGGCGCAACCCGCCCGGGCACCCGGCGCACGCGGACGGTGAGAGCCTCGCCGGCCGGGTCGTGTTGGTCCTGCCACGCAGCGCCTTGCCCGCCGATGCCCAGGTGGCGCTCGTGCTCTCGCCCGGCATCGGCAGCATGGAAGGCCCGGAACGCTCGCGCGAACCGTTCAGGCTCAGTTTCGCGACGCTTGGCGAGCTGCGGGTGGTGTCGGTTGCGTGCGACCAGGACCCGTGCGACCCCGACGCATGGGCTCCGGTGACCGTGAGCCTGAACAATGGGCTGCCGTGGACGAGCGGCTACGACAGAAGCGACGACCCCGCTGCTGGCGCGCGTGGCCTGGGTCGGTTCGTGCGGGTCACGCCGCCCGTGCCCGGGTTTGCGGCGTCGTGTTATGGCAGCCACTGCCGTTTGAGCGGCCGCGTGCCGGTGGTCTCGCCCTCGACAGCACCTGCCGTCGCCGCTTGGAAGCCCGAGACCACCTACACCATCGAGGTGTTGGCCGGCTTGCCCGATGTGCACGGACAAAGGCTGCGCGCCATGCACAAGGCCACGGTGCGCTTTGGTCACCGCAAGCCTCAGTTGGACCTGCTGACCGACGGCAGTGTGCTCGAATCCACCCAGGGGCCGCACCGGCTGGCGCTCGCCGTGCGCAATGTCCCAAAACTGCAGGCGCGCGCCCACCGGGTGACGCCCGAAACACTGCCCAAGGTCCTGGACGCCATCGATCCGCCGCCGGTGCCCAAGGGCGCGCGGCCACCGCCGCCCGAGGCCAATGGGCCGACGTTCGAAAGCGTATTGCAGGTCTCGGGCAGTCGCGGCGTCGATACCGATGAACGTGCCGTGCTCGACGTCGATCCTGCGGTGGGCGGCGACGGCAAGGCGGGGGTGGCGTGGGTGCGCGTCGAAGCCGTGGAACAACCAGGAGCGCCGCAGCGCATCGACCGGCTGCTGCGTTGGACCGACCTGCACGTGCTCGCCAAGGCCGCCGACGGCACGAGCGTCTTTTGGGTCACGCGGTACAGCACGGGTCTACCGGTCGCGGGCTGCAAGCTGCGGGTGCAGAAGCGCGACGGCAGCGAAATCTGGCAAGGCGCCACCAATGCCCAGGGCCTCGCCACGGCGCCGGGCGACCTGTGGCAGCGCGACCGCCGCGACTGGCGCGACCGCGGCGACGACGACGCCACGCCGCCCCCCGCGTACGTCGCCACCGCCGCGATCGGCGACGACTGGACCTACCTGCTGCTCGAGGGCGAACAGGCAGGCGAATACCTGGACCGCGAAGGAGAGCCCGCGCTGCGCGGGCTGCTTTTCACCGACAAGACCTTGTACAAGCGCGGCGAGGCGGTGCAGTTCAAGGGCATCGTGCGCGCCTTGGGACCGGCGGGCCTGGGAATCGCCAGGCCAGGCCAGACCGTCGCCGTCGAACTGCGCGACCCGACCGACCGCGCGATCGGCAAGCTCGACACCACATTGGGAGAAAACGCCAGTTTTGACGGGTCGTTGCCCCTGCCGGGGTCAGGGTCGACCGGCACGCACCAGGTGGTGGCCAAGGTGGGCGATCGGACGCTGCGCGCCGAGTTCGAGGTGCGGGTGTTCCGTACCCCCAAGTTCCGCATGGAGGCGACCGTGGCGGCGGCACACCATGTGGTGGGCGAGCCCGTGACCGTACAAGTGTTTGCGGGCTACTACAGCGGGGGGCCCCTGGGCCGTGCGCCGCTCAAGGTCGCCGCGTCGGGGTACGTCAGCGTGTTCTCGCCGCCCGGTTGGCCCGAATTCTCCTTTGGCACCGGCAACTGGCTGTCGTCCGACCCGAGCATCGCCCATTCGTTCCGGCAACAACTGGCGGGTGAACTCGACGCGACCGGCAAGGCGACGCTTTCGCTGCCGACCCAGGGGCTGCGCGCCGTGGGATCGCTGCCGCTGGAAGTCGAATGCACGGCCGAGGACCCCAACGGTCAGCCGGTGTCCAAGACCGCGCAGACCTGGGTCCATCCTGCCGCGGTCCATGCCGGCGTGCGGCTCGCCAAGGCCTTGGTCGAGGTCGGCCAGCCGATCGCGATGCACCTGGTCGCCCCCGACGCCCTCGGCAGGGCCGTTGCCGGGGCGCGCCTCTCGGTACAGGTGGTGCAGCGCAGCTACCTGCAGGTGCGCGAGGAGGGCATGGGCGGCATCGTGCACTGGCGCAGCGAGGTCAAGGACACGCCCGTCGGATCGTGCGAAGTCTCTGGCGCCGCTTCGCCGGTGGCGTGTGCGGTCACGGCGACACAGCCGGGGCTGCACCTGGTGCGGGCAACCGCGACCGATACCAAGGGGCGCAAGGCCTACACCGAGGTCTCGCTCTACGTCCACGGCAAGGGCGACGCCCGTTGGGATGCAACCGAGCGCGACGGGCCACGGCTCGTGCCGGACCAGGAAAGGTACAAGGTCGGTGAGACCGCAAAGATCCTGGTCAAGAACCTGCAGCCGGGCGCCCAGGCGCTGCTGACCGAAGAGCGCGACGGTGTCTTGCGCACGCAACTGCTGACCTTGCAGGGCGAGGCGCCGACCGTCGAGGTGCCCATCGCCGCGCGCCATGCCCCCAACTTCTGGGTCGGGCTGGCGGTATTTCGCGGCCGGTCGGCGCGCGCCGAGGTGGGCATCCCCGACCTGGGCGCCCCCGAGATCGAGGTGCTGTACGCGCCCATCGCCGTGGACGTCGCCGACCGCAGCCTGCAGGTCCAGGTGGCGACCGACCGGCCGAAGTATCGCCCGCGCGACGAAGTGCAGGTGACGCTGACCGTGTCCGATGCCGCGGGCAAGCCGGCCGCGGGCGAGGTGGCGCTATGGGCCGTGGACGAGGGCGTGATGGCGCTGTCGGGCCAGACGCGACCCGACCCGCTGCATGCCATCTATGCCAGGGCCGAGCTTGGGGTCGCCAATTTCGCGGCCGTCCTCGACCTCATCCGCGGACGGGTGGGCGAGGACAAGGGCAAGGACGGCGGCGGCGGCGACGGTGTGCGCGGCGATTTCCGCGACGTGCCGGTTTGGCTGCCCAAGGTCGCGGTCGGTGCTGATGGCAAGGCGACGGCCCGCTTTGCGCTGCCCGACAACCTGACCGCCTACCGCCTGATGGCCGTGGCGCTGTCGGGCCCCGAGCGTGCGGGCAGCGGCGAGACCACCATCGCGGTGGACAAGCCAGTGATGCTCTTGGCCACGGCGCCAGCGCAGGTGCACGTGGGCGACGAGTTCGAGGTGGCGCTGGTGCTGCGCAATCGATCGGGCGCGGATGCGGCCGGCACTGCAAGCGCAACCATGGAAGCGGCAGGCGGACAGGCGACCCTGGTCGGACCCGCGCAGACAACGTGGAAACTCGCAGCGGACGCCGGCCAGGAAATCGCCTTTCGAGCGCGCGCGGCGGCGGCCGGCACCGTCAAGGTCACCGTGCACACGCAGTCCGGGTCGGACAGGGACGCGGTCGCGCACACCATCGAGATCGTCGATCCGATCCCGACCGAGTCGGTTGCGACCTACGGCGTGGTCCAGGGTCCGGTGCGCGAGGCCCTGCACAAGAGCGCCACGGCGCGGCCGGGCGTCGGTGGCCTGCAGGTGCGGCTGGCCAGCAGCGCGCTGGCCGGGCTGCAGGGGTCGATGGACTGGCTGATGCGCTACCCCTATGGCTGCACCGAGCAGTTGGCGTCGCAGTTGCAGGCGTTCTTGTGGACCGAGCGGCTGGCCGACCACTACCAGGTGGCGCCGGCCGCACGTCAGTCGGGCCGCGAGCGCGCACAGCAGGCCATCGACAAGATCCTGGCCAACCGCGCCGGCAGTGCGCCGGCTCTTGCGCTGTGGCCTGACAGTGACCAGCCGCACGTCGGCGCCACGGCATGGGCGCTGCGGCTGCTGTACGAGGCCCAGGCGGCCGGGCTGCGCGTCGACGCGATGTTCGTCAAGGACAGCGCGGCCTGGCTGCGCCAGCGTTTGAGCGACGACGGCAAGGCCTCAGACGCAACCGACGAGGCCGAAATGCCGCTGGCGTCTGACCGCGACCGTTCGACGGCGGCGATCGGCGACGACGACCGCGCTGTGGTGGTGGCGACGCTCGCGGCGCTTGGCCAACCGGCCCCCGGTGAACTCGACGCTTTGTTTGCGCGACGCGAAAAGCTGTCGATCGACGCCCAGCTTTTCGTCGCAGAGGCTGCGGCCATGCAGGGCGGCGCCGCCGTGGACAAGGCGCGGGCGATCGTCGAGGCAGTGACCAGAAGCGCACACTTGGACGCGGCAACCGCGCACATCGAGGCCAGCGAAGCCCGCGGTTGGGGGTCGGTCGTGCGCAGCAACGCCCTGTTGTTGCACGTCCTGATCAAGGCGGTGCCAGACCATGCGCTGTTGCCGCGCCTGGCGCGCTGGCTCTTGGAGAAACGCCGCGACGACCGTTGGGGCACCACCCAAGACAACGCCTGGGCGCTGCGCGGGCTCGGCGCGTGGATGCAGGGCCAGGACCACGGCGGCAGCGGCGGCCAGGTGGCGGTGCTGCTGGGCGGCAAGGCCATCGGATCGGGAACGATCAAGCCGAAATCGTTGGAGTCTTTGCAGTTTGACGTGGCCGATCCGGCGCTGCCCGGCGGGCTGTCGTCCATCGACATCCAGCCGGCGACCGGCAACCGCGTGCACTACAGCCTGCGCTACACCTACGGCCCGGCCGCGGACGCCGAGGTCGCGCGCAACGCCGGCTTGTTCGTGCAGCGCATCGCGTACGACGACGCCGGAAAGAAAGGCCCGGTGGAGTTGCAGCGCGGCGCGCACATCGCGGTGGCCGTGGTCGTGCTGGCCGACCGCGACAGGACTGACGTCGCCATCGTCGACCAACTGCCGGCCGGCCTGGAGCCGCTCGACGACGCGCTGCACACCACCTCGCGCGCGGCCCTGCGGCAAATGTCCGAACTGCGGCAACGGCTGATCGGCGCCGACCTGCCACAGGCAGGGACCACGCGCGGCGGCCTCGACCTGCCGTGGGAAGGCGACCCCGCCGACCGCCGCGAGCTGGTCGGACGGCAGGTGCGGTGGTTCGTCGACACGCTGCCCGCGGGTGTGCACGTCATGACCTACGTGGCGCGGGCCGCCGTGCGCGGGTCGTTCCTCGGGCGCGGGGCCCGGGCCGAGGCGATGTACGCGCCCGAGGTGTTCGGAACGAGCGGGCCCAATCGGCTGACGATCCGCTGATGACGCGTCTGCGGGCCGCCTTGCGCCGAGCGGGACGGGCCTGTGCGGGGATCGCGCTGGCGGGCGCGACCGCATGGCTCGTCGTGCGCTGGGGCGCGCTGGCGCCACCTGACCCGCGAGCGGCGCTGCTCGAACGGTTCGCCGTCACCCGGGTGCTCGATCGGCAGGGGCGGGTGTTGCAGGCGCTGACCGCCGAGGGTCACGCGCGGCACCGACCGCTGCGGCTCCCCGACGTATCCCCGCACCTGCTGTGGGCGACTATCGCCGCCGAAGACCAGCGCTTCTGGCAGCACCCGGGCGTGGACGGGCGCGCCGTGTTGCGGGCCCTGGGGCAAAACCTGCGTCAAGGCCGCGTGGTGTCGGGGGCGTCGACGATCACCCAGCAGGTGTGCAAATGGATCGCACCGCGCGACCGCTCGATCGCCGCCAAGCTGCGCGAGGCCGGCGCGGCGGTGGGCGTGGAGGGCGCGCTCACCAAACCAGAAATCCTCGAACTCTACCTGGAATTCGCACCCTATGGCGGGCTGCACCGCGGCGCGGAGCAGGCGGCGCGCGCCTGGCTCGGCAAGCCCGCGGCCGATCTGAGCCTGGCCGAAGCGGCATGGCTGGCGGTGTTGCCGCGGTCGCCCGCCCGCCTCGATCCCGGTCGCGACCCGGCGGCCGCGCTGCCGGCCCAGCGCCGCTTGGTCGAGCGCATGTGGGCACTGGGCTGGATCGACGCCGAGCAACGGCGCACGGCCTTGGCGCAGCCGATCCGCATCGCCCCGGACGCGACCCGGCTGCGGGCGCCGCACCTGGTGGAATCAATGGCGTCGACGCTCGGCCCAGCCGTGAGCGGCCGACCGGTCGCCATCCGTACCCCCATCGACGGGGTGTTGCAGCGCGAGGTCGAGTCGATCGCGCGCCGCCACGTCGAGGCCCTGCGCGACCGCGGCGTGGGCAATGCCGCGGTGGTGGTGCTGGACAACGACACAGCCGAGGTCCGCGCCCTGGTGGGCTCGGTGCAGTACGGCGATGCGGCGCACGGCGGTGCCAACAACGGGGCGGTCGCGCTGCGCCAGCCCGGGTCTGCGCTCAAGCCGTTCGTGTACGCCCGCGCGTTCGAGTCGGCTCTGTCGCCAGCCTCGGTCCTGCCCGATCTGCCGGCACACTACCGCACGGCGCAGGGCGTGTGGACCCCGGGGAACTACGGCGGGCGCTTTCGCGGACCGGTGCGCGCCCGCGTCGCATTGGCGTCGAGCCTGAACCTGCCGGCGGTGGCGCTGACCGATCAAGTGGGGGTGCCGTCCGTCTTGCGCGACCTGCAGGCGGCGGGCCTGGACTCGCTGCGCGCAAACCCCACGCACTATGGCCTGGGTCTGGCGCTCGGCGACGGCGAAGTGCGGTTGCTGGACCTGACCGCGGCGTACGCGGTGTTTGTGCGGGGCGGGCTCTGGCGCCCCCCGGTTGTTTGGACGAGCGTACTGCACCGCGACGGCGCCGTGACCGCGATCGATCGGGGTGCCGCCCGCAGGGTCTACAGCGCGCCCACCGCGTGGCAGATCGCCGATGTGTTGAGCGATTCGGAAGCGCGGGCGCCGGCCTTCGGGCGCGGTGGGCCGCTCGAGCTGCCGTTTTGGGCGCTGGCCAAAACCGGGACCTCCAAGGGGTTTCGCGACAACTGGGCCTTTGGCGCGACGCTGCGCTGGACCGTCGGCGTATGGGTCGGCAACTTCGACGGCGCGCCGATGCGGCAGGTGTCCGGGGCGACCGGCGCCGCACCGATCCTGCGCGATGTGCTTTTGAACCTGCATCCCGACCGACGCTCGGCGCCACCGGACCGGCCGGCCGGTCTGCAAGCGGCGCGGGTGTGTGCGCTCTCGGGCCTGGGCGCGACCGCGGCGTGCGGCCCCGGCGTCGTGCAGTGGCTGCGGCCCGACCAGCACCCGCCGCAGTGCGACTGGCACCAGCACCGCGACGGTCGCGCAGTGACGGTGCTGCCCGCCCAGTATCGCGTATGGGCAACCGAGGCGTCGGTGGCGGACCGTCCCCAGGATGAACCCGCGCGCGGGCCGGGCGCCGCCCTGGCCATCGATTCCCCGATGGAGGGGGCTCGCCTGGTGGTGGATCCGGCCGTGGACCGTGCAGCCCAGCAACTGGGCCTGCGCGCCCGCGCCGCCGACGGACGCTGGCGACTGCGCTGGCAGGTCGACCAGCGTGTCATCGCCGAGGCCGCGCCCGCCAACGCGCCTGTGTTGTGGCCGATCGTTGCCGGACTGCACGAGGCGCAATTGCAGGCGCTGGACGGCGCAGGCCGAGTCGCGGCCACCGCCAGCGTTCGATTCGAGGTGGTGGAGCCGCGCCGGCTGTCGCGGCGCTGATCAGGGGGCGGCAGGACCTACGGCGCGCCGGAATGCCGCCGCGTGGCCGCATTGCTGGACGAACGCCAGCTTGGGTTCGTCCATGCCCGGCAACGCGCGGACCAGCGCCCACTCGTTCGCGGCCGTGGTGTGCGACATCAACGTGTTGTCGGTGCAGACGCACGCCCGCAACCCGGCGTCGATCCAGGCGGGCAGCGGGTGATCCTGCGGACCGGCGATGGCACCGACGTGGACATTGGAGGTCAAATTGACCTCGATCGTGACCCTGCGGGCGACGACGAGCGCTGTCACCTCGGGGTCGTGCAGCACAGTACAGCCGTGGCCGATGCGCTCTGCCCCCAGGCGCTCGACCGCAACGGCGATCTCGGCCGGCGGCCGGCCCTCGCCAGCGTGGACCGTCCGGCCCAACCCGACCCGCCCGGCCATTTTGAAGACGTCGGCGTAGTCTGCCAGCCGGTAGCGATGCCCCGGAGCGGGCGCCCCGGCCAGGTCGAGGCCGACCACGCCCGGCCGCGATTCGGCAACGCGCACCAACTGGCCCAGCAGGTCCGGCGGTTCGCCATACAGGCCGCACAGCACCAGGCCGGCGCGGCCCGCGATGCCGTCCAAAGCCGCGTCGACGATGGCGCCCAGGCTGGCGCCGCCATGCAGTTGCGGGGCGAACCGGACCTCCAGGGTGGTCACGCCCTCGCCTGCGGCGTCCTCGCACAGCTCGGCGGCCACCCTGCGCACCGCCTCGGGCGACTGCAGCACCGCCAGCGTGGTGCGAAAGCAGTCGAGCGCGGCCTGCAGACCCATGCCGCGGAAGAAACCGAAAGGCTCGGGAACTGCCACGCCGGCGCCGTCTGCAAGATCGCGCAGCGTGGCCGGCCGCAGCGACCCGTCGAGGTGCCGGTGCAGGTCGGACAGGCCGCGCTGGCGGTCGGCCATGGGGGCGATCAGTCGATTTCCAGGCCAGAGAACCGGCCACTGCCGCTGCCCGAAGGGGCCGGCGCGGCGGGCGCGGCGCGGGCAACCCCTGCGTTCTGCGGCGGCGGCGGATCGGGGGTGCGCATCGGCGCCGGCTGCCGCGGAGCGTTGGCGGCGGCTCCGGTCATGCGCACCTCTTCTCCAGTCTGCGATCGGGCGTAGACGTGCTCACCATCGACGCGCAGTTGGCCCAGTTCAGCCGGTCCGCCGCGGCCCTGCAACTCGCGGATGAGCGCCGCAAAGTTCAAGCGCAACAGCGCCGCCAGCGGATCGACGCCACCGGTCGGGGCCGAGCTGGCGACGGACGCTGGCCCGCCCGATTGCGCCCGCGCCAACAGGGCGGCGGTCATCAGCGCCAGCACGTCGGCGGGCAAGTGCCGCAGGCGGTCCCAGATGTCGGCGAGCGACGAACCGGCCGCTTGGTATTCCTGGTGGGTGGAACCGGCCATCTCGGCCCGGTCGGTCTTGCAGTCGATGATGACGGCGTTGCGAAAGCTGACACCGGTCAGGTTTGACTCGCGCAGGTCGACGTGGATGAGTACGGCATTGGCAAAGTTGGCGCGGAAAAGGTTGGCGCCGCGCAAGTTGACGTTGCACAGCACCGCGCCCGAGAGGTTGACGTTGTCCAGGACCGCCCCGCCCTGCCGCGCGTCGGCGAACCCGGTGTTGAGCAACATCGCCTCGCCGAGCGTGGCGTGGTTCAGATCCGACTGCGCGAAATCGCAGCCGACAACCAGGGCGCGACCGAGGTTGGCGTTGGTGAGCGGCGTCTCGACAAAGCGCGAGTCGAACAAGCGCGCCGCCGGCCAGTGCAACTCCTGGCCTTGGCCGTTGGCAATCTCGCAGTTGTGCAGTTCGGCGCGATCGAAGCGCGTGCCCCGCAACAGCACTCCGCGCGCTTGCCAGCGGTTGGCGTGCCAGCCGGCGGCGTGGACGCCGACCAGCTTGGTGCCGGTCATGCGTACATGGTTCAGGCGCACCGCGGGCGCATCGACCGGCGGCAGGTCGACCGGGCCGATTTCGCAGCGTTCCAGCGTGCCGCCTTGCAGGGCACTGCGCAGTTCAGAGGCGTTGGAGATGGTGTGCAGGTCGCTCATGCCGGCAAGCGTAGCCGGATTGGCGGGCGGCGAAAAGGCCGAGGCCCGTGTGCGCGCCGCCGCATTTCTGGCACACTGCGCACCCCAGGGCGCCGCGCGCCCGCCCGCCCTCAGCGCAACCCTTCGCATTTCCTCGGCTACATGTCCATCCGCCGCGCATCGCGACCTGCTGTCGAGGCCCTCTTCGGCCAGGTCGTCGACGGCGAGTTTGAAATCCTCGACACCCTGGGCGCCGGCAGCCACGCCGACGTGTTCCTGGCGCGGCAGCGGTCGGTGGGCGGACGGCGCCTGGCGATCAAGATGTTGTCGTACCTGTACCTGTCGCTGCCCGAGGCCGACGGCCGGCGCGCGGCGGCGGCGATGCTGCGCGAGGCCGAGCTGCTCGGCCACCTGCAGTCGCCGTGTTTCGTCAAGGTGTACCGCACCGGCAGCCTGCCCGACCGCCGGCCGTACATCGCCATGGAACTGGCCGAGGGACCGACGCTGCAACAGGTCATGGCCAGCAAGCCGTCGTGGGAGCCGGCGCAGATGGTCGCGGTGCTGCGCCAGTGGGCGGAGGGCCTGGCCGAACTGCATGCCCGCGGCTGGGTCCACCGCGATGTCACACCAGCCAACTGCGTGGTCGGCGAGTCGATCAACCACGGCATGCGGGTGCAGACCTATGACCTCGGCACCGCCAGCGCGCTGGCCGGCCGGCCTGACCGCTTTGCGGTGGGCTGGGAAAAGGAACGCCCGCCCGGCACCCCGGCCTACATGAGCCCCGAGCAGGCGCTCGGTCAGGTGGTCGATGCGCGCGCCGACCAGTTCGCGCTGGCGCTCATCGCCTTTGAGTGGCTGGCGGGCGCGCGGGCGATTCCGGCCGACGCGTCGCGGGCCAGCGTGGTGCTCGACTACCTGCGCGGCGACGGGCCGATTCCGCACCAACCGCTGCGGACCTTCCGCAGCGAAATGCCGCGGGCCGTCGACGACGTCTTTGCGCGGGCGCTGCACCGCGACCCCGCGCACCGCTATGCCGACACGCGCGGATTCGTCAATGAACTCGCAAATCACCTGCCGGGCACCCGATCAGTGTTCACCGATCCCTCGCTGTTCGGGCGGTTGCTGGGCCGGTTGACCGGCCGATGAAGGGCGTCTTGGCGGGGTGGATGGCCGTGGCCGCCGCCGTGGCGGCAGCCCTGGCGCTACTGCAATTGGTGCGCGGAGCACTGGCGGCGCTGGACGGTGGTCGCGACCAGGCCGCGGGACCGCCCAGCGAGCGGTCCGCCTTGCTGGCTGAGAAACGCCGCATCATCAACCACCTGCGCGAGCTCGACTTCGACGCCCAGACCGGCAAACTGTCCAACCACGACCTGCAGCACCTGCGGCAGCGCTACGAGCGCGAGGCGCTGCTCCTCGACGACCGCTTGCGGACCCTGGACGCGGGCGGCGATCCATTGGCGCCTTGAGAGGTCCTGCGCATGGGTGGATGGGTTCGAGGCGCAGTGGTGGCCGCGGCGCAGTGCCGGGTCCCGGTCGCCGCAGCGGCAATGTGCTGCCTGCCGGCCGCCGCAGTGGCGCTGCCCGCGGTGGTCCACGGCCCGCGCCATGCGCGCATGGAGGTGCAGGCCCAGATCCAAGTCGACGAGGGCCGCCTTTTCGTGCAGCAAGAGGCGCGGATCGCCGCCGACCAACCCGCAGCCCTGGCGCTCGATCCGACCGACCCGCTGTGGCTGCCGCTGCTGGCGCCGGTGGTGGGCGAGGTGGTGTTGGACCGAGCAGCGTTGCCCGCACAGACCCAGGCGCTGCAAGTGGAGAGTGACGGCCCGCTCAAGATCTTGCGCACCCGCGGCGGTGTGCAGCTGGTCGGCCGCCTCGATCCCAACCAGACTGCGAGCGTGCGCTCGCGCCTGCAGATCGACCTGGCTGGGCCCGACCTCGAGTTGGCCCTGCGCGGCGCGGGGGTCCAGGCGTGGGCGAGCGTGGTGCTGGTGGCCCAGGCCCCGGCGCGACCGACCTTGCAGAGCCTGACCGCGGCTCGCCACTCGCGCTACGATCAGGGCCGCGAGCGCCTGGCCGGAGCGGTATTGGTCGCGCCCATCGGCAACGGCGATTCGGCGCGGTTCCACCTCGGCGATCTGCCGGTGCCCGCCGAGGCGCCGCGCCGGGCCCTGACGTGGGCGGCGGGACTGCTGGCCGTGTTGGCCGCATGCTGGCTGGTGGCAGGCCTTGGGCGACGGGGCGATGACGGCGCCTGAACCAGCCCTATGCGCCCGCGACCTCGCTTGGTCGGTCGAAGGCCGCTGGGTGTTGCTCGACGCCGCCTTGGCCGTGGCCGCCGGGTCGGTGTGCGCGCTGTGGGGCGGCAACGGCGCCGGCAAGTCGTCGCTGCTGCGGCTGCTGGCGGGCCTGGTGCCACCCGATCGCGGTCAGGTTGCGCTGTTTGGCGTGCCGCTGGCCGACGTCGAACCGCGCGACCTGTGCCGGCACCTGGCCTGGCTCGGCCACGAACCCGGCCTGTACCTCGACCTGACCGCTATCGAAAACATTTCCCTTTTTGCAGCCTTGCAAGGCAGGCCGGCCAGCCACCGCGCTCTCGCGGACCACTTGGCCCGCGTCGGCCTCCACCCGGCCGAGACGCGCCGCCGCGTGCGCGGGTTGTCGCGCGGCATGCAACAGCGGGTCGCGCTGGCGCGCCTGCTGTGTGGCGAACAGCGCGTGTGGCTGCTCGACGAGCCGGCGACCGGTCTGGATGCCGAGGGCCAGCGCATGTTGGCGGAGCTGCTGCACGGCGCCCGCAGCGAAGGCCGCGCCGTGGTGGTGGCGAGCCATCAATTCGGGTTCCTGCGCGGAGCCGACGCGTGGTGGCAGGTGCGCGACGGGCATCTGGTCGCCGGAGTGCCGGCATGACCACCCTGCGGCTGGGATGGGCGCTCTTGCGCAAGGATCTGGCGATCGCCGTGCGCACCCGCGAGGTCGCCGGGTTGCTGATGCTGTTTGCGCTGCTGTGCGCCGTGGTGTTCGCGTTCGGCTTTCTGCGCCAGGGCCGCGCCGCCCACGAGCAGCTGCCGGGCGTGCTGTGGGTGACGCTGCTCTTCACCAACACCCTTGGCCTGTTGCGCCTTTTCGCCCCGGACGAGGAAGCGGGAGCGCTGCCGCAGGTCGTGCGCTCGATCGCCGGCCCCGCGCCGCTGTTCTGGTCCAAGGCTGCGCTACAGCTGTGCTTTTCGGCCCTGATCTGCGCGTTTCTGGCGCCGGTGGTGGCGTTGTTCCTCGATGCCCGGGTGGCGCAGCCGCAGTGGGTCGCGCTAGCGTTGGCGCTCGGTCTGGTCGGCCAGGCGCTGTGCGGGGCGCTGTGCGCGGGCCTGCTGACCCAGGTGCGGTTGCGCGAGGTGTTGCTGCCGTTGGTGCTCTATCCGCTGACGGCGCCGCTCTTGCTCGGCGGTGTGCAGGTGGCCGCGCTGGCGATGGATGGCGCGCAACTGGCTGAGATGCAAGGGTGGCTGATGTTGATGGTTGGGTTCGACCTGCTCGCCGTGGTACTGTGCCCGTGGCTCTTTGGCCGAGCCTCCGCATAGGTTCTTGATCTCCATGGCTTCTTCGCGCCCTGCCCGCGCCCTGCCTACGGCGCTTGGCGTCAGCTTCCTGTGGCTGTGTGCCGCCATTGCTTGGGTGTTGTGGGCGACCCCCGCCGACGAGGCACTGGGCATCGTCCAGAAGATCTTTTACATCCACGTGGGTTCGGCGTTCGCGATGCTCCTGTGCCTGGTCGCCGCCTCGGGCGCGGCCGCCGTGGACCTGCTGTCGCCGTCGCCACCCGTGGACGCCTTTGGCCGCGCGTGCACCGAAGTAGGCCTCTTGTTTGCGCTGGTGGTGCTGACCTCAGGGCCGCTGTGGGCGCGCAAGTCGTGGGGCGCGTGGTGGACCTGGGAACCGCGGCTGACCTTGACCCTGCTGGCGACGCTGCTCGCCGCGGCGGTCCTGGCCGTGCGGGCGATGGCGGGATCGGCCGGCGGCCGGCGCATCGGCAACGCGCTGGCGGTACTGGCCGGCCCCACGAGCTATCTGATTCACATCGCCGTGCAGAAGTGGGGCGGGACCCACCCGCAGGTCATCCAGGGCGGCGGGATCCAGTCACCAGCGATGCGCGTCGCGTTCTGGGCCTGCGTGGCGGGGCTGTTGGGCGTGGCGTTCGCGCTGGTGGCGCTGCGGGCGCGCACCCTGCGGCTGGCCGACTGCTTGGCGGCGTTGCAGTTGGATCGACAGGCGGCGACATTGCGCCAGCAGCGCGCGGCGATGGCAGGGGCAACCGATGGGCAGTGGGCGGTTTCGTAGTCGGGTTCTTGGTTTCGCCGCGGCGATCTCGCTGGGCACCGCGGGCGCCGTGTGGGCCGACGCGCCTGCGGCCCCGTCTGTGGCGCCGGCGCGGGATCTCAGCGCCTACAAGGAGGAGACGCTGCCGGGCGGCGCCTTGGCCGGTATCGCCTACCTGCTGCTGCTGGGCCTGGTGGGCGGGTACGCCGCATGGACCGCCAAGAAAGTCGAGGCGTTGCAGGCCCAACTGGACGCGCTGGATGGACCGGCCGGGGACGCCAAGCCGTGACCAGTGCCCACGTGTTCTACATTCCGGCCCTGCTGGTGGCAGGCATCGCCATCGGCATCGCGGTCGGCCGCAAGCTGTTGCTGGCCGAGCAAGAGGCCAACCGCAGAAGGGCTGAACGCCTGCGCGCGCTCGATCCGCCCAACGCCTGACCAGCGCTACTTGTTTTCAGCCTTGTCGCCACCGCCTGCCTTGGCGTCGCCGGTCTCGCGCACCGCTGTCGTCTGCGCCGAGAAATGCCGGTGGCGCACGCGGGCGATGTCCTTGACTTCGCGCGGGTTGCTCTGCGAGGTCAGGTCGCTCATCGTGCTCATGGTGTGCGGGTTTGAGCGCGGGGTATAGGGCTTGAGCACCAGCGACATGCCCGCGCGCTCGGGTTTGGCCGGCTTGGGCGGATCAAGTTCGCGGTGGATCGGCACCATCACCGTGCCCACGCTGTCGACGCGGCGCAGCGGCGTGACGCGATCCATGCTGTCGGGCGGTTCGGCTTCGGTCGCAGCGGGGTCTGGGTTGGGGTCGGCCATGGGGCCTCCAGGGCGGATGCGGAGGGACCGGGTTGCTCAGTTGAAAAGCCAGGTCAAGCCGACGCCGCCGCGGATCTGGTTGTTCAAGATGTCGGCCAACTGGTTGTACATGGGCCGGCCAGCCGGAAAAGCGAAGTCCATCTCGACCTTGCCCCAGATATTGAGGGCCTTGCTGTACATGATCTCGCCCTGCAAGCCGATGGGCAGTTGGCTGCTGGTCGCCCGCGCGGTGGCCAGTTTCGAGACCTTGTCGCTGCTGAAGCGGTATTGCCCATAGATCGAGAACGCCGAGGCGTCGCCGAGCAGCAGCGACGCAATCGCCTTGGCCGTCACCGTGAACGAGTTGCGTTCGTCCGCGCCCATGCCGCCGCCCAGGCCGCCCATGGCGGCGACCGCAAACGCATTGGTACCGGCCAACCGATAGGTGCCCTGCAACTCGAATTCGGTCAGGATGTGCGCAACGTTGCGAATCTCCAGCCCCCCTTGCAGGCCGTCGAACACGCCCGCCGAAATGCGCATCTCCGCCAACGCCGGCAGGCCGACGCCGATCTGGATGGTGCCGAGGCCCGGGTCGTTGACGTGGGCGCTGGTCGGGTTGCTGCGCCGCACCACTTTGGGCGCCGCTGGCGGAATGACCTTGGCGTCGATGGCCACCACCTGGCC
>VGRO01000023.1 GCA_016875335.1 Deltaproteobacteria bacterium
GAACATGCTGCGGCCGCCGGTTGCGAAACCAGGGTCGAGTTGGAAGGCGGCGGTGTTCATGGGGCAAATGATACCGCGAGCCGCAATCGAAATCAATCAATTTGAACATTTATTTTTGGCGACCCTGTAAGGGCCAGGAAATGATTTGCTCAATCATTTCTCGGGCCCGTTTGCTTGCTCCGTGGGTCGCCAGCTCGCGGACCAAAGGTCCGACTCGCGGCTCCGTCCTGATGTGAGAGTGATCGACTTATTATTTTCCAGTCCCTACACCCGCCTCGCCCCCGGCAAGAACGCGAAGTACACCGCGGCGACCAGCAGCGCGAAGGCGACGAGGTGATTCCACCGCGGGCGCTCGCCCAGCCACAGTGCTGCGAACGCCACGAACACGACCAGCGTGATGACCTCTTGCAACATCTTGAGCTCGAAGGCGGAAAAGCGTCCGTAGCCCAGGCGGTTTGCGGGCACCTGCAGCGCGTACTCGACGCCGGCGATGCCCCAGCTGACGACGATGGCCTGCCACATCGGCACGTCGCGAAAGCGCAGGTGGCCGTACCAAGCCGCGGTCATGAACACGTTGGAGGCGACGAGCAGCAAGATCGTGGACATCGCGGGCCGGAGGCGCGCAGCGGCGCGCGGCGGCCAAGCATAGGCGAGGCCAGGACGGCGACCATTTTTTGCGGGCGGGGCCGCGAACACGCGCAATAGGATCAGCGCGTGGGCGGCCAAACGCCGGGAACCAGCGCCAGAACCTGACCCTGCACCAGAACCTGGGCCTGCGCTTGTCCGGCGCAGCCGGCTGCCTCTGAGAGCTCCGCCCGGCCGCAATGTCCGTGGTACCAGAGGCCATTCGCCCGTAGATCCCCGATGCGGCGGCGCCCCCGTCTCCACGCAGGCCTGGGTCTCGCCTGGCCCTCAGGTTCAGCTGGCGCCGAATCCGCGATGGGCGTGGTCCCCGGCAGTGGCGCCGGACAGGGACAGGAACAGGTGCAGGGTCAGCAGCTGCGCAAATCCCTCGTGCGAGCGCCCACATCCGACGCTGGACCTGTGCCTGTGCCTGCGCCTGTCCGGCGCAGCCGGCTGCCTCTGAGAGCTCCGCCCGGTGGCAATGCCCGTGGTACCAGAGGCCATTCGCCCGTAGATCCCCGATGCGGCGGCGCCCCCGTCTCCACGCAGGCCTGGGTCTCGCCTGGCCCTCAGGGTCAGCCGGCGCCGAACCGGCGCTGGCGAGGGTCTCCCAAGGTGGCGCCGGTCAGGCACAGGGGCAGGGACAGGAGCAACGACCGCGACAGGGCCGCCCGAGCCCCTCGCCCGTCCGTCCCACAGCACCGCTGCGCCAGCCACCCTGCCCGTCAGAAGCCGAAAACCCCCGGCTCTCGCTTCAGCAGCACCCAAAGGCCGTCGCGGGGCAATTCCATGCGCCGCAGGCGGCCGTCTTTCCACTGCAACCACACGTGGTCGGGGTCGTCGATGGGCCGGTCGAAACGAAAGGCCAACCGTGTCGGGTGCCCCTGGCCGTCGGTCTGCAGCACCGTGACGGTCATGTCGTTGATCTCGACCCGATCGCCGGGCTCGAACAGGTCGCGCGGCCCGCGCATGATTTGCTCGGCCTCGGTTTCAAGGAGGACGCCTTGCACGGTGCGCAGTTCAACCGTGTGGGCGTCGATGACCCGCAATTCGATGTCGTGCAACGCCAGGCCAAGGGCTCGCCAGCGAGACGGCGCAGGTTGCTTGTAGGCGACGCGCCACAGCAGCCCGTAGATGCCCATGACATCGGGAACCGCCGGGAAGATCGCGGTCTTGCCAGCCGCCGCGTCCAGGCCCTCGCGGTAGGCCGGGCCTGCGACGGCTCGCGAGGCCCACCCGAGCACCAGCGTGCCCCCGAAAAACGCCAGCGGCGCCAGGACCACGTGCAGCGCGACCAATATCCACGCAGTGCCGCGCACCGCGATGGAGGCCCGCTGCACGGCCAAGCCGGCGGCGCGCGCAAGGACCGGCAACGGCGACCCGATCGCGACCGCCACTGCTGCGGCGCCGCCGATGCTCGCGACCGTGAGCAACCGGCCGGCGGGAAAGGTGGCGGCGACCGGGACCAGGGCCAACAGCGACCCGAGCACGAGCCACGGCAGGTGGCGCTGCGCCTCGGCGTCGAGGGCGGCCCACGCCCGTCGCACCAGCAAGGCCACGGTCGCAACGCCAGCGAGTCCCACGGCGGCAAACCACCACATCGATCCGGGCATGGCGACGGTGATTTCGATGGGTGCGTTGAACGCCATCACGCCCAGCAAGCCCGGGATGCGCAGCCCGGCCGCGGCAAGGTAGGGGCCGGTCTCGCGCACAGGGTCGAGGTAGGCCCCGGAGTGACTGGCGCCGTAGCCGAGGGCCTTGTAGCTCAGTGCGTACACGACCGCCATGGCCAGCAGCGGCCAGAGCGCGCGCAGGCGTTGCAAGGGGCGCGATCCCGGCGATCCGGCGCCCGACAGTTCGAAGCACACCGGCAGCGCCAGCGCGCTCAGGGCCGTCTCGCCGCCGGCCAACCCCAAGGCGAACCCGGCCACCGCCCAGACGCGGCCGGCCCCCCAGCCATCCTGCCGCCAGCGCAACCACGCGACCGTGCCCCAAATCGCCGGTGCCGCCGCCACCAGCGCGTTGCGGTTCGCCAGCCAGGCCGCCGGGATCGTGTGCGCGTCGTCCACCGCGTACAGCACCGCGGCCAAGCCGCCAAGACCCGGTCCGAGCGTGCGCAGCAACAGCGTGGCGACACCCGCCACCACCAGCGCGTAGAGCGCAATAGAAATGGCGTGGGCCACCCACGGGCAGTCAGCGAACGCGGTGTGGTCCAGGTAGGTCAGGGCGCTGGACAGGGGCCGCAGGAAGCGCACGCGCAGTTCGGGATGGGCGTACCACGGGTAGCCGATGTCCTGCGCTTGGCGCATGCGCACCGGGTTGCCGTCGCCGAAATCGTAGAGATTCCACCAGGCTGGTGCGCCGGGCACTTTGCCCTGCACGGTCGCCGCGTGACCCCAATCGTCGATGAGCGTCCCTGCGCCCAGCGCGGGCAGCGCCACGACGATGGCGATCAACACGGCAAATCGACGGGGCCGGGCCATCCACGCGCGCAGGTCGGTCATCGGGCACTCGGCCGGCGGTCGGGGTCCGGCCCGGCGTAGTGTCACCGGCGCAGGCAAAATCGACAACCGCGCCGCTGCATGCCATGCTCACCGCCATGCTCCGAGTCCGCATCGCCGCCACTGCCGCCTACCGCGCCGGGTCGCCGAGATCAACGCGCGAACTGGCCGCCGCCAGCGCCCAGACCCGGCCCATCGCGGAGATCGAGGCGATGATCGGCATCCGCAGCCGCTACTTCGCCGATGCGGGCGAGACCATTGCCAGCCAGGGCGCCAAGGTCGTGCGAATGGCCCTGGACAAGGCCGGCATCGCCCCGGGCGAGGTCAAGCGTCTGATCCTCACCAATTCCACGGGCTTCGACATGATGTGCCCGGCGACCAGCAACGCACTCTGCGATCTGCTGGGCATGGACGGCACCTGCGGCTGCGTGGATCTGAACAACGCGTGCGTAGGATTCCTCAACGCGTTGGACTACGGCGCCCGACTGGTCCACACCGGCATCAGCCCCGTCGTGGTCGTGTCGAGCGAACTCGGCAGCCAGCACATCCGGCCCGACGACCCGCGGCCCTACTTGATATTCGGCGATGCCGCCGCCGCTGCAGCCCTGACCGAACCGGAGCCAGGGGCTGGCGTGGGGTTCTCGGCGACCTACTTCGGCAACCGGGGCCAGTACCGCGAGAGCGTGGTGATGCGCCACGCCAGCCTGACGGGCCAGCGCGAGACGTTGCAGTTCCTCAAGTCAGGAAAGGACATCGCGGAACTGGCGGTGCTCGGCCTGCGCACGGTGGCCGACGACGTGTTCCGTCAGTCGGGCCTGGGCTGGAACGACATCGACTGGATCGTGCCGCACCAGCCCAACGGCGCCATGCTCAACGACATCGCCCAGTTGTTCAGCATCGACAAGGCGCGGATGGTGCCGATGGTGCACGACGTCGGCAACGTCGGTTCGTGCTCGACCGCCTATGGGCTGGCCGAGTTGTACGCCACCCGCGAGGTGCGCCCGGGCCAGAAGATCCTGCTGATTGGCGTCGGCGCGGGCCTGAGCTACGGGGCGCTGCTGTACCACGTGGGTTGACCGCTTCTCCGCTGCGGTCCGTAGCCGGGAGCGCTCTTGAAACTCCCCCCCAACTTGTGGACCGCCTGGTACGTCGCCAACTTCGGCCTGGCCGCCCGCTACCACCGCTACGAGGTGGAGGGCCTCGACACCTTGCTGCATGGCGGACCGTGCATGATCGTCGGCTACCACGGCCGGCCGATCGCTTGGGACCTGCTGTTCCTGGGGGCAGAATTGTACAGGCGCCTGGGCTACCTGCCGCACGGCCTCATCCACGGCAGTTTCCGACACGGCCCAGCCGCCAAGATGGTGCGCGACTTGGGGTTCGTCTTTGGCGACTCGCCGGAATTGGAGGCGGCGATCCACCGCGGCGAGCACATGCTGGTCGCCCCGGGCGGCACGCGCGAGGGCTGCCGCAGCTTTCGCCACCGCTATGAGGTCGATTGGGACGACAAATGCGGCTATCTGCGCATTGCCGCGCGGTACCGGCTGCCGGTGGTGCCGGTGGCGGCGAGCGGGGTCGACGACATCTTTGCGGGCCTGAACAACGGCGACGCCTTGGGCAAGATGCTGCGCATGCCGGCAAAGCTGCCATTCTGGTTCGGAGTCGGCCCGCTGGGCCTGTGGCCTCTGTCCCCGCCGTTTCCGGTCAAGGTGCGGCAGCGCATCGGCGAACCGATGGAATTGTTCACCGCCGGCACCATCGACCCGGACGACAAGGCCGCGCTGCTGTCGGCCCACCGTAGCGTCGCAGCGCGCATCCAGCGTATGCTCGACGACCTGCGCGGCAAAGCCCTGCGCGCCTGAACCACCTGACCCCCAACCGCCCCGCCGACCCGACCGGTGGACCCAAGGAGTCCATGACCGCGAACCCCGATGCCGCCCCCCCAGCCGACCCGGGCGGGCAGTGGGCCGTCGTGCTCGGCGTGTCGTCTGGCAGCGGCCACGACATTGCCAAGGCCCTTGCGAACGATCCCGGCCTGCACATCTTCGGCGCCCACCGCGGCAATTGGCCAGACCAGATGGCCGAACTTGACGTCGACGTGGCCGCGCTGGGCCGGCGCATCGAACACTTCGTCGGCGACGCTGGAACGCCCGAGGGGGTACACAAGGCCGCGGATTTGCTGGAGGCGACCGTACCCAGGCGATCGGTGCGCATCTTTGTCCATTCCATTGCCAACGCCAGCCTGGGCCTGATGTTGCCGGGTGGCAAGGGGCCGATGCGGCCGTTCATCCCGTCGAATTTCCACAAGACCATGGACTCCATGGCCAACTCGTTCTGCTGGTGGGCGCAGGAACTCTACAGCCGCGAATTGTTGGCTCCGGGCGCGCTGTTGCTCGGCCTGACCAACCCGATCAGCGACTCGATGATTCACAACTTCGCGCTCATCACGGCCAGCAAGGCGGCGCTGCAGGTGTACGTCAAACACCTGGCATGGGAAATGGGGCCGCACGGCTACCGCGTCAACCTGCTCAACTTTGGCACCGTCGATACCGTCGCGGTCAAGAAGGCCTTCACGGCGGAAAAATGGCAGCGCTTTTGCGATGTCGTCGCCCAGGCCATCCCGGCGCACCGCATGCTGACCACCGCTGAGGTGGGCCGCTTCGTCTCGCTGCTGCTGCGGCCCGAGGCGCAGTGGTTCAACGGCGCCACCATCGATTTCACCGGCGGCCAGTCGCAGAGCTTGCTCGATTGCCTGCTGTACG
This sequence comes from Deltaproteobacteria bacterium, assembly GCA_016875335.1. GTDB lineage: Bacteria > Myxococcota_A > UBA9042 > UBA9042 > UBA9042 > SXRM01. The sequence continues at coordinate 5,888 of VGRO01000023.1, forward strand.
ACGAATGGGATCCGCGCGTCCACGCCAAAGCCGAGGGCGCGTGACACGCGCGGCAACACCAGCCGCAGGATCAACGCCCCAGCCTGGGGCGCACCTGCCTGCGCATGCCCAGGCGACCGCGGTCGCCAAGGAGAGTCCGATGAACCCCGATGTGCGTTCCATGCTGACCGAGACCCAACTGGGCGTGCTGCGCGGCTCGTACCGCCGCGGTGTCATGCACATGATTGCGACCAAGATCGTCGCCGCGCCCTACCCGCCGGCCAGCGGCCTGGTCGATTTCGCCGCCGAGCGCTTCTACAACGAGGCGCCGCCGATCTTGACCCACGCCGACCGCGAGCGCTGCCTCATCGCCCTTTTTGCGTCGGGCCGGCGCCCGGCGTTCGCCATGGCCGTGCACGTGTACTGGGGGCTGATGGAGGGTCTGACCGTCGATGAGATCGCCGAAATCATCTCGCTTTCGGCGCTCTACGCCGGTCTGGACGTGTTGACCGACAACAACCGCACCCTCGGCGACACCCTCAAGTTCCTGGCCAAGACCGCCGACGCAGGCGGCGAGGCGGCGCAGTCGCAGGTGGTGTTGCCGGCGCTGGTGGCCGCGTTCCGTCCGTCGGCGGGCTGACCGCGCGTGGTCGCGGTCGCCTGGTTCAGCGATACCGAGGGCCAGTGGCCCAAGTTGCTGCATTTCCTCGACGCCAACCCGTGCGTGGCGATGCGCGACGGCCGCCTGCACGTCGCGCCGGGCTGTGTGCTGGTGTTCGGCGGCGACAGCGTCGATCGCGGCCCAGCCGGGCTGCGCCTCCTGCGCCTGCTGGTCGAGGTCAAGCGTCGGCAGCCCGACCAGGTGGTCCTGCTCGCAGGCAACCGCGACATCAACAAGCTGCGGTTCTTGAACGAGGTTGCGCCGGATCCGCCGCGACGGCGCAGGCACCGCCGCTTGCCCGACGACCTCGCAAGCGCCGATCGGGCGGCCTTGCTGCGCTGGACGCTCGCCGAGACCATGAGCGCCAAGATCGCATTTGCGTGCCGGCAGCAAGAGTTGGCGGAACTCGGCCTGCCCGCCGACGACGACGCCACGGCCGACAGCCTCGTCGACGACGTGCGCCCGGGAGGCGCTCTGCTCGAGTACCTCGAGGTCGCCCAACTGATGTGGCGACTGGGCGACGTCCTTTTCGTGCACGGCGCGGTTACCCCGACCAACCGCGGCCTGACGCCAGGCTTCGCTGGCCGCGACCTGGAGTTTGACCGCTGGCAGGAACGGTTGAACGCGTATTTCGCGACCTCCGTTGCGGCGGCGAAGGCCGGCGACAGCGCCGGGTGCGAAGCGCTGCTGGCGTACCAGGCGCCGCTGCCCGGCCAGAAGTCCAACCCGTACAGCGTCGTGTACAGCCGCACCACCGATGACGACGGCACGCCGGCGCCCCCGGACCCTGACCTCGCGCGCGCGCTGGCCGGACAAGGGGTCGCGCGGGTGGTGCTCGGCCATGCGCCGATCGGCGACGCCCCTTGCGTGGTGCGCGGAGCCGGGGTGGACGTGTTCCTTGGCGACACCAGCTACAGCCGGCTGGAGTACGGCGCCCGCCTCATTCTGGACGGCGACGGCACGCACCTGGAAGGCCGCGCTCGCCTTGACGACGGCAGTGAGGCTGGCGTGGCGACGTGGCATTGCAGCAACGACCACGGCCCGATCGGCCGGCACACGGCAGAAGGCGATCTGGTGGCGGCGCGCCTGGACGATGGGCGCTACCTGCTGATGCGGGGCATGCCGGGATGGCAGCGCAAACAGGTGGCAGTGCGCGCCGCACAGGCAGCGGCGAGCCTGACCGGCGCCGGCTGAATCGCCCTGCGGCAGGCGTTTTCCGATTGCCGGCACGCCTTGCAAAACGCTACACTCTGCGCCCGGCGCCCTCTTGGGCCACGACCGCACGTCCCTAGGCCAGCCTGCGCGCGCGACACATGCCGGCCGGCCAAGCCACGGAACCTGCCATGGAATCCAACCGCATCGTCATCGAACGTTTCGCGCTTGCAGCGCTCTCGAGTGTGCTGGCGACCGCGTGCGTCGGCGGCGGCAGTAGCGGCGTCGGCGGCGGCAGTAGCCGCGTCGGCGGCGGCAGTAGCGGCGGCGGTTTCTTCGTGCCAGACGGCGACCAAGGCGACCTCGTGTTGCGGATCGGCGACGGTGACGGAGTCGCGGCGGCGGCGGACGGCGCGCTGCAACCCGAATCCGACGGCGCAACGGGCGTGGACGGCGGCGACCCCGGCGATGCGGGGTCTGTCGGCGATGGTGGCGGCGACTCGGGAAGCACGGCCGACGCGAGCCCGGCCGACGCCAAGGACACCGCGGGCGGCTGCGCGAAAGCCATCGACTGCGACGACGCCGACCCGTGTACGGCCGACAGCTGCAATTCAGGCAAATGCGCCCACGCCCCGGTCGCGTCGTGCGGCAAGCAACCGCCGCCGTGCGACGCCAAGAACGCGTGCCCGGCCGGCGCGGGCGTCTGCGACCCCGAGACCAACGCCTGCGTGCCATGCCTGGTCAGCAAGGACTGCGGCGCGGGCAAGGTGTGCGCTGCAAAGCAGTGCGTGGCCGCCCTTCCATGCAAGAGCGACGTGGATTGCAAGGCCTCTGGAAAGGTCTGCAACAAGACCGCCGGTGCCTGCGTCGAGTGCAACCAAGCCGGCGACTGCGGGGCCGACCACACGTGCATCAACAACCAGTGCTACCCAGCTCCGCCGTGCACCACCAGCAAGGAGTGCAACAAAGTTTGCGATTTCCAACAAGGTCTGTGCGTGGACTGTCTGAGCGCCGAGGACTGCCCGGCCGGCCAGACCTGCACGCCCGCCAAGCTGTGCAAGCCGGCATTGTGCTCGGCGAATGCCTGTGGCGCCGGCCAGAGCTTCTTCGTGTGCAAGCCGGGCGGGGGCGGCTACCTCAAAGGCGTGTCGTGCGATGACGGCAACGCCTGTACGGTCAACAGCTGCGCACCCGACAAGGGCTGCTCGACCAAATTCAACGCGGCCAACTGCGACGACGGCGACAAGTGCACGGAAGGCGACACGTGCTCGATCGGCCAATGCGTCGGCGCCAAGAAGGAGTGCGACGACGGCAATGCGTGCACCAACGACAGCTGCAGCCCCAAGCTCGGCTGCGTGACCGGCCCAGCCTTTGGGGCCTGCGAAGACGGCGACCTGTGCACGACCGGCGACTATTGCGAGAACGAGAAGTGCACGGGCACGCCGAAGGTGTGCGAGGACGGCGATGTCTGCACCAAGGACACCTGCGACCCCAAGGCCGGCTGCGCCAAGGACGCCGCTGAAGGCCCCTGCGACGACAAGAATGTCTGCACCAGCAACGACAAGTGCGTTTCGGGCGTCTGCCTCGGCGAGGCCAAAGGCTGCGACGACAACAACCCGTGCACCGACGACAAGTGCAACGCGGTCGGCGGCGGCTGCACCAATACCAACAACCTCGCGGCGTGCGAAGACGGCAACGCGTGCACGACCAACGACAAATGTTCGATCGGCAAGTGCCTGGGCGGCGCGACCAAGACCTGCGACGACGCCAACCCGTGCACGACCGACAGTTGCACCAACGGCGCTTGCCAGAACCTGAACAACACCGCGGCGTGCAACGACGGCGATCCGTGCACATTGGGCGATGCGTGCAACGGCGGCGCCTGCAAGACGGGGCCGACGCCCATGACCTGCAACGACAACAATACCTGCACCGACGACAAGTGCGAAAAGGCCGCGGGCGGCTGCCAGTACCTGGCCAACACGGCGGACTGCACCGACAGCAATGTCTGCACCGAAACGGACAAGTGCGCCAACAAGGTCTGCACGGGCAGCACGCCCAAGACCTGCGACGACAACGATGCGTGCACGCAGAACACCTGCGACAAGGTCGCCGGATGCAAGTACCCGGCCGATCTGGCCAAGTGCGACGACAAGGACCTGTGCACCACGGATTCGTGCGGGTCGCCCGGCGGCACCTGCGCCCACCAGAAGGTGCCGAATTGCTGCACCAAGCAGGCGCAGTGCGACGACGCTGACCCGTGCACCGACGACGTGTGCGCCGGCAACCAGTGCGTGCACAAGCAGAACGGCAAGTGTTGCACTGAAGTCGTCGAATGCAATGACAATTCGTTGTGCACGGCCGATTCTTGCCTGCTCGGCAAGTGCCAGTTCACGGCGCTGCCAGACACCCCGAAAGCGGAGGTGCTGGGCGATTTCGACGACCTCGGCGACATGCAAGGCTGGGTGTTCAACCCGACGACCAACCCGGTGACGTGGTCGCAGAGCAGCACGGCCGGGGCGAATACCGGGGCCGGCGCACTGCTGTACGGCGATCCCGGAAAGCTCAAGCTCAACGCTGGCTCGGTGACGGGCTACGTACTGAGCCCCAAGTTCACGGTGCCGACGGGCGGGACGACCACGCTGACGCTGCAGTACAAGGTCGACTACGTCGGTTCATCGCTGGTGCCGCTGTATGTGTACATCGTGGCGGCCGGCAAGGAAACCCAGGTCGCCAACGGCGTGTACAACACCCTCAAGAAGTACCAACCGCTGACGGTGGATCTGAGCCCGTGGGGCGGCCAAGCCGCGCAAATCAAGTTGACGGCGCAGATCGGCTACAACGCCGCATCGCCTGGCAGCGGGTACGGCTTGGTGATCGACGACGTGCAGCACACCTGGAGTTGCAAGGCGAAGGCGTGCACGACCGACAGCAATTGCAACACGCCCGCGGCCTGCGCGACGGGTCAGTGCGTCGCAGGCGCGTGCACCTACAGCTCCAAATGCTGCACGCTGGCCAGCGAATGCAACGACAACAACGCGTGTACCACCGACCAGTGCAGCGGCGGCAAATGCGTGTTCAACAAGGTGGCCAACTGCTGCGCCAAGGACGGCGACTGCAACGACAGCAACACATGCACCTACGACACCTGCAACGTCGCCGCCAAGACCTGCAAGTTCAGCGGTGTGGCCGAGTGCTGCACCAGCAGCGCCCAATGCAACGACAACGACGCCTGCACCATCGACAGTTGCAACGCCGGCACCTGCAACTTCCAGAACACCTGTTGCGCGGCCGACAAGGATTGCGACGACAAGGACGACACGTGCACGATCGACAAGTGCAACGCGACCACCAAGAAGTGTGAGTACACCGGCACAGGCGTTGCCGGCTGCTGCCTGCCGACGGTGTGGAAGGAGACGTTCGACGGGCCGCTGACGGGGTGGACGATCTCGAATTCCGGTGGACCGGGGAAAGGGTGGCAGCAGTGGGGGACGCCCAAGAACCCGCCTGGGCCCAAATCGCCGCCTGGTGTGCTGTACTACGGCGACCCGGCCCTGCAGAATTTCAACTTCGGCTCCAACAGCGGCACCATCAAGTCGCCCAAGGTCGTGCTGCCGGCAGCGGCCACCAAGCTGACCTTGAAGTCGGCTCTGTACATGGACACGGAGGGCGGCCTCGCAGGGTCCTTTGACGACCTCTACATCTACGCAGTCGTCGATGGTGTCCAGCAGCCTCTTGCGGTGTGGAACAAGTCCGCGCTCGGATTCACCACCGGGCAGTGGCTGTCGATCACCGGAGACCTGACCGCGTACAAGGGCAAGACCCTGGAACTGGTTTTCTCGTTCAACACCAAGGATAGTATCGCCAATGCAGGCCTCGGCGTCCTCCTCGACGACCTGACCGTCGAGCGCGCGTGCCCATGAAACGGGAATACGTCCTCGCCCCAAGCAGTTGCACGCCCTGATGCGCTTCAGTTCCGGCCTCAGCCGCCACCCAGAGACTGCCCAAGCCGTTGGAGAGGCCGCCGAGTTCGCGCGCGCCGGCCTGGCGGGTCACGAGCCGGATCTGGTCGTCCTTTTCGCCACACCGCACCACGCCGAACAGTTTGCCGAGCTGCCGCTGACCGTGGCCGCGCACTTTCCGCGAGCGCTGCTGATCGGCTGTTCGGGGGGCGGCGTGCTCGGGTCCGCGGTGGAAGTGGAGCGGACGCCTGGCCTGTCGATGACCCTGGCATGTCTGCCCGGCGTGGACCTGCGGCCGTTCCATGTCGAGGACTCCGACGTGCCCTTGCCAGAGCGGGCCCCTTTGGCCTGGCGCCAGCGCCTGGGACTGCCGCCGCGCATGTCGCCTGCCGAGGACATTGCACCCACGCCTGTGGTGGTCCTGCCCGAGCCGTTCTCGGTGCGCATCGAGCGACTTCTGCGCAGCCTCGATGCCGCGTTTCCAGACAGCGTCAAGGTCGGCGGCGCAGCGAGCGGCGGCACCCGCCCCGGGTCGCATGCGCTGTGGCTGGGGCCGCGACTGTTCAAACGTGGCGCTGTGGGTGTGGCGCTGCGCGGCAACCTCGCGGTCGACGGTGTGGTCGCCCAAGGCTGCAAACCGCTCGGTGCGCCGATGCTGGTCACGCGCTCGCAGGGCAACGTGATCCTGGAACTCGATGGCCGCTCGCCGCTCGACGTCCTGCGCGGACTGGCTGCGGACCTCTCGGCCGAAGACCTCGAACTGGCCAAGGCCGCGCTTTTCGTCGGCGTCGAGATGGAACCCGACCGGGTGGAATACGGCCACGGCGACTTCCTGGTGCGCCAGATTGCCGAAGTGGACCAGGCCAAGGGCTGGATGTCGCTGGGCACCAAGGTGCAACCGTGGCAGGTGGTGCAGTTCCACGTGCGCGACGGCAAGACCAGCGCGGCCGACTTGCGCCGCGTGCTCGAGCGCTACCGCACCCAACAAACCGAGGGCGAACCACAGGGTGCCTTGGTGTTTTCGTGCGTTGGCCGCGGCGAGAACCTATACGGCGCCCCCAACCAAGAAAGCCGCATCTTCGAGGCCCTCTTGCCCGGGGTGCCGCTCGGCGGGTTCTTCTGCAACGGCGAGATTGGCAAGGCCGGCAAGGCCACTGCGCTGCACGGGCTGACCACCAGTATTGCGCTCTTTCGCGACCCCGGCGAGCCGGCGGCGCCGCCGCAGTGGCAGGTGCGGGGGACGGCAGACGCGTGATGCGGATCGCAAGTGCGCGGGCGCCGCTTGCGCTCTGCGCCGCGCTGTGGCTGGTGGCAAGGCCGGCTGCGGGCCTCGAATTGGACGAGGCGTGGGCGGTGGCGCGGCAGCGGCTGCCGGCCCTGCGCGCGACCGCAGCACGCACCGATGCGCTGCGCGCGCGCGTCGACCAGGCGGCAGTGCCACTCTTGCCCACGGCTTCGCTCGACGTGATCCAAGCGGTGACGACCGCCAACTTTGTGCAGCGGCCGGGGGCGGTGCCGCGCTCGTTCACCACTGGGTCGAGCGCCACCACGGTGACCACGTCGCCCGAGTTGTATCCCTTCTTCCAGGTCGCCGGCAATGTGCGCTGGACCGTGTGGGATTTCGGCCAAACGGCCGCGGCGCTGGACGCCGCCCGGTCGACTGCGCGCGCCGCAGCCTTGGAAGAGGACACCCTGCGCCAGCGCCTGTGGGTGCAGGTGGCTACCGCTTACTTGCAGGCACTTGCCGCCCAGGCCGTGGCAGAAGTGGCCGAGGATGCGGCCCAACTGGCCCAGCGACGCCGCGACCTGGTGCAGGCGCGCGTCAGAGCCGAAGTCCGGCCGATGCTCGATTTGCTGCGCGCCGAGGCCGATGTGCAGTCCGCCGACGTCGCGCGCATGCGCGCCCACGACGATATCCACAATGCGCGGCTCGCGCTTGGGCTCTCCATGGGCCTGGACCGCGCCGCTGAAGGGACGCTGCGCCCGCCACAGGCGCCGACTGCCACGGTCAGCGAGGGCCAGTTGGAGGGCAGTGCTGCGCTCGATGCCTGGGTAGCCGAAGCTGGCAAAGCGCGGCCAGAGCTGCGGGCCGCGGAAGCGGAGCTCGAGGCCGCCCGCGCGCAGTTGCGCGCCACCGCGTTGCAGTGGATGCCGAGCGTTTTCGTTGCCGGCCAGATGGCGGTGGCGGGTACCGAATTCGAGCGCTTGGTCTACAATTTCAGCGCCACCGCCGGGGCCAGCCTGCCGATTTCGGGCGTGTGGTTGCAGGTGCCGCAGGCCGCGGAATTGCGAGCCAACCTTCGACAGATCCAGGCCGGCCGCGACGCCGCGGCGCTGCAGATTCGGGGTGAGATCGACGCCGCCCGACAGGTGTGGCTGCAAGTGCGCCGGCGCCGTGCGCCCGTCCACACGCTCTTCGCCCTGGCCGACAAGGCCCATGAGCACGCGCGCGCCCGCTACCTTGCTGGCGCTACGTCGCTGGTCGAGGTCATCGACACCGAGGCGGCCCGCAACCAGGCCAGGTTGCAGGTTGCGCAAATCGAACTTGACGAGGCGCTGGCGATCGCGCGCTGGCAAGTGGCCATGGGACGCGTCGGTCAGTAGGCGTTGCTACTGGCCCCATTGCACCGCGAGGAACAACGCCATGGCCACCGCCGCGCCGATGCCCGGTGCCCGAACCCTGCAACTGCACGAGACCCTGCGCGACAACGCCGGCCGCGCCGTGCCCGCGCGCTGCGTGTACCGCACCGACGACATCGCCGCCACAGCTCGCGCGTGCCTCGGTCGCGGCGAAGCGGTGATGATGGTCGGATCGCTGACCAGCGCCACTGCCAACTTCGAACTGGAGATCTGGCGGCCCCACCCGGCCGTCGCGGGGCACCCGGTCGTTGGCATCCAACCCATGGGCCTCGCGGTGGATGCATCTGGCGACGTGCTGCCGACCCAGGCGCACCTGCATGGCAACCCCGACGAGGTGGTGCGCAGCGATCGCATCCGGCTGCACATGCACCGCGAGGGACCGGATCGTCACACCATCCAGGCCGGCGCCGGGGTCACGCTCGCGCAGATCAACCGGGCGCTGCGCGAGTTTTTCGGCAACGACGAGCACAGCGACTATTGCGTCCCCGTCGACTTGACGACCGTCGATTCCGCGCAGCTCGGCGCCGTGTACGCCACTGGAGCCCAGGGCCCTTCGCGCTTCCGCACCAGCGACCTGGCGCGCAGGGTCACGGTGTATGACGGCCGGCAGTTGCTGCGCCTCGAAGAGCCCGCTGAGGTCCGCGCTCACGAGGGCCTGTGGGGCATGACAGGCGCCGTCGTGGACCTGGAACTGCGCGTGCTGCGGCGGCCCAAGCACCGCTTTGGCTTCTTCATTCCCTTGGTGCGCAGCGCCAGCGGCAACTGGATCGACCAGGTGGCCGCTGTTTTGGCCCTGCTGCGCGACGCCACCACCCTGACCGTGCGGGATGGCACGCTGTCGTCGGGGTGGGCCAACGGCCTCATCGACGGCGCCGAGGTGGTAGCGCGCGAAACACTGGAGCTGGTGGCCCACACGCGACTGCCCGCGGGCCCAAACCGCCAGGTCGCGCAACGGGTGTTGGGGCTGATGCAGGCCCGCGAGCGCAGCGGCGGCTTTCGCAGCCAGAGCGACTTTGGCTTGTACCTGACGGGCAATTCGCGTTTTCCGGAACTCGACGGCTTCTTGGACGATGCGCACAGCCCGCTCGCCCGGCTGCTCGAGTATGCAGACCACAGCGAACGGTTCCTGCACGCCGACGGCATGACGACGGTCATCGACGACGAGCGCGGGCTCGAGGACATGCGCCTGCTGCGCGAGGCCTTCGCCGACATCGCCCGCCAGCACGCCAAGCACCGCGACCCCGGCCAAGGCAAGCCGTTCAGCGAGAGCACCGACATCAACTGCTGCATCGACCCCGCGGCTGCTGCCGCGATGGACGTGGATCAGTTGCGCGAGCAATTCCGCTGGATCCTTCAGCCGTACTACGCCTACGAGATGCGCATCCGCGACCTGGCCGAAGTCGCCCGCGCCCACGGCGCAACAGTGACCATGAGCCGGTACGGCCACCTCAACCCGCGCTCGACCAACCTGCACACCCGCGTGACGGTGCATGCGCCCGAGGGCTCGATCGCGGCACCGGTGCTGGTGCAGGTCGTGCAAAGAGCACGCGACAACCTGATCAACGTGCTCAAGGAGCTGAGCGAGCGCCACGCCACCGTGCGCGTCGAGGGCGGGGAAAAGGGCAAGATGACCCCCGAGGCGTGGCACCTGATGACGCCGGCCCAGCGCGACGAGGCCGTGCGGTTGTTGGCGGCCGCCGACCCCGCCTGGCAGCCTCACCTCAAGGGCAACTGGGCCCGGGCCGTGCAGACAGCGCGAGCCGGTTGATGCTCACGGCGACGGCTTCCAGCCCTTCGCGACCTTGCCGCTCTCGTGGATCCACAGCCGTTGGTTGGCTTCGAACGGCCCCGCATAGGTCTTGACGCCGCCGCCAATCCAGCGCACTTCGATGCTGTCGACAGTCTGGACCGCGCCGAGCCCAAAGTGGCAGGTCGGGCTGTCCTGGCCGCCCTGGCCACCTCCGCCGTGGACGTAGCGCACCTGCTTCTTGCCGGCCGCGGTGATCTCGACCGACGCACCGAGGCCCATGCGGTTGCTCTTGCCGTCGCCTACGGCGCGCACTTGCAGGAAGCCACCCTTCTTGGCTGCGGGCAGTTGGTTGCGAAGCAACTCGTTTTGCGCAATCAACTCGAGGTCTCCGTCGTTATCGAGGTCAGCGGTGGCCAGTCCCCAGCCGCCGCGCGAGGTGATGCCGGCGTGCGCGCGATCGATCGCAAAAGTGCCGTCGCCGTTGCCCCAGTAGAAATCGGTCGGCCGGCCCTCGTACACCGCGCTGATAGCAAGATCGAGGTCGCCGTCTTGATCGAAATCGCCGAGCGCCGGAACCGAGTGCGTCTCCTGGTAGCGCAACCCGGCATCGCCCATTGGAATCTCGAAGGTGCCTTGGATGTCGTTCCAGTGCCCCGGTTTGTCTTGCAGCAACACCTGGGTCTTGTTGCTGAAGTTGTAGAAGCGCGGATGGGCGAGATTGGCCACCACGGCATCGAGCAGGCCGTCGCCGTTCAAGTCGCCAAACGCCGCGCCAATGCTGTGGCCGAAATAGGCGTTGCCGCCCCAGTTGGTCTTCTTGCCCGACAACGTGGTCATAGCTCCGTCTTCGGTGAAGGCGGCGCCATCGTTGCGAAAGTACAGGTTGCGCACCAGCACGTAGTTGTTGACGAACACGTCGACGTCGCCGTCGCGGTCGGCGTCGACGGTCAGCGCGCCGCGGCTCGGCGTCTTGTAGCCCTGCGGGCCTGGAAAGCCGTGGGTGCCGGTCCAGTCTTCGAACTTGCCGCCGCCCAGGTTGTGGAACACCGTGTCCTGGTACGGCGAGTAGTCGTCCCAACACTGGAACCGCGACACGTACAGGTCCAAGAGGCCATCGGCGTCGAAATCGCCCCACGCCGCGCCGGCACTGGGCGCGTGTTTCCCCTTGCCCTTGCAGTCGTTGTACGCTTGGTTGCCGTCGATGCCGGAAGCCGTGGTCACGTCGGCGAATTTGCCCTTGCAGTCGCCCTTCCACAGGCGGTCTGGGTCGGTGTAGCCCTCCACGAACGTGAACAGGTCGGGGCATCCGTCGTTGTCGAAGTCGCCCCACACCCCGCCCGATACGGCCCCTTGGAGACCAGATTGCGCCGTGGCATCGACCAGGGTGCCGCCGTCGTTGCGCCAAAGTTGCGGACCCGCCATCAACAGGTCGTCGTCGCCGTCGCCGTCGAAGTCGGCAAACGCGTGGCGATTGGAGGGTTTCTTGGGCTCACCCTTGTCGTCGGCGGGCGTCGGCATGGGCGCAAACACCAGGTCCGCAGGTCCCGGCGCCGGCAGCGGCTCGACCCACAAGCGCACCAGGAAATCCGAGGGGTGCGACGACGACAGGCCGTTCCAATTGAAATACGACTGACCGCCCGCAGTAAAGTTCTTGACGGTCGGCAGGTTCCACGCCGAGTGGCAGCGCGCGAAGGTGTCGCAGCACTTCTGCGCGTCGGCGCAATTGCTGTCGATGGTCGCGTCCAGCGCGAACGCGGGCGAATTCGTCCCTGACCGCTTGTGCGCGACGTACACCAGTTGCGGCTGGTCGAAGGTCATCGGCTCGGGCAGCGCGTAATCCAGCCAGCCGCTGCCGTTGGCGCTTGGTGCTGGGTCGGATTGCACGTCGGCGGCACAGCGCGCGCCCTCGAAGTACGCTTGGAACTGCCAGAAATCGAAGCCGTTGTTGCCAAAGTCGGGATACAACCCGGCGACGAGGTCCGCGGCGTCCGGCGGGGGGTTTCCGGCCCATCGCACCGAGAACCCCCACACGCGCGCCGGTTTTTCCAGGTCGAACCGCACCGCCTCCCACATCTGCTGGTCGGCCAGCTTTTTGCCCACCACGGTCAGGCCTTGCTCGGGCAAGGACTTGCCGGCCTTGCCGTCGTCCCACTGGACCAGTTGCAGCCCCTTGGGAATCCACCCGAGCGCGGTGTTGCAGCCGCTCGGCGGCGGCAGGTCGGGCTTGGGGCCAAAGTCCGGGCCCGCGTCGTCCACTGGTTGCGCGGCGTCGGCCAAGGCGTCCGCTTCCGCGGCTTGGGCACCGGTGGCGTCGGCTACGGAGGCGTCTTTCGCGGCCGTTGCGTCGCCTGCCGAGGCGCTGGCGTCGGGACTTGGCGTCGCCCCCCCGCAGGCCGTCGCTGCGAGCGTGACGAGGACCAGGGCGAGGGTGCGCGTGACCATGGGATACCTCCGCGAGCGGCACAGGGTACGCCAAAGGCCCGGCGGCGGCCAGAACGGAGGGGGGCTTTGTTCAGATCGTTGATATCATGGACAGTATCGCCTGCTCCAGCTCGCGGTGGATGCCAGAGCTGCCGTGACGCGGGTTTCCCTTGTAAAACCATGATCCTGAACAAAGGTGGGGTACGTTCAGACGGAGGGGGGCTTTGTTCAACACCTTGATATGACGAATGGAATCAGGGTGCGCGCGATCGCGCCAAGATCACCACCGCCAACCAATGCCTGCGCGCCAGACCGCGGACACGTCCATGGTCAGAGCGACCGCATAGTGCAGGGCCACGCCCAGCCAGACGCTGCCGTGGCGCAACGCCAGCGCGCCGAGGACCGCTCCCGCCGCGATGGCGCCCAGCGTCTCGGCCAGTGGCTTGCCGAAATGCGCGCAGACGTAGGGCACCAGCATCCACGGCACGGCGTAGGCGCCCCAATCCCGGTACAGGCCAAACGCGATCCAGCCGCGCCAGAAGCACTCGCCGCTGACGAACACCAGGACGTACAACGCCTGATAGGCGACGAACTCGCCGACGGCCAAGGTCTGGTTCGCGTCGAGGAGCGCCCGCGCCAACGGGTACTTGGCCTGGAAGGCCGCAGTGCCGCTGGCCACCCACACCGCTGGGACCACCGCCAGGTAGAGGGCGGCGTACACGGGCCAGGTGCGGCGACCGCCCTGCCCCCTGCGCCAGCCAAGGTCCCGCGTCGACAACCCGAGCTTTCCCGCCAGGAGCCACGGCACGCCCAGCCGGAACACTGCCGCGGCGATCGAGAAGTACGCAAACGCCCACACCGGCCGCAGCCAGCCAGTCTCGGCGACGTGGGCCTGCCACCAGCGCTCCCACGCGTCGATGCGGCCCAAGTACCAGAATCCGCACAACGCGGCCGCAGTGCCGGCGATCACCCACGCGCTGCGCCGTGTGAGGCCCTTTTGCCACGCAGCGGGGTCACCGCAGCGCAACAGCAATGCGAGGCAGGACCAACCAAGGGCAAGGTGGGCGACGAGCCAGGATTCCGGCTCAAGGACGCCCGCGTGGCGGGCCAGCACCTGCACCGCCAACAGCCCGGCTGCCGTCAGCAGCACCCAGGGCTTGACCGGCGCCGACGCCTGCATCGACTACCGCCGCAGGAACGTCGGCACCGGCGCGTGGCGCTCGCTCGCCGGCTTCTTGCGTAGGTTGAGCGTCAGGCGCGCCGGGTTGTACACCAGCAGGTTGTGGGTGGTCGGCGTGGTGATGATGAACTGCGCCCGCGTCACGCCCAGGAAGCGCGCCACCTCGTCGATGCGCTCGACCGACAGGTGCGCAAACGGCTCGTCGAGGATGAAGAACCCCGTGGCATCGCCGCCTTCTTCCATGGTCAGCGCCATCAGCAGGATGAGCGACGACACCACGCTCTGGCCGCCCGACAGCTTGGGATCGTCGACCGCCACCGGCTTCTTGCCGTCAAAGCCGATGCGGATCTCCAGACCCGCCTTGCCGAGCAGGTCGCCATTGTCGTCGCGCAGCACCTCGGCGTTGGGCACCTTGACCTGCACCTCGACGCGACACAACTCGCCAAGACGCAAGACGTTGTTGCGATAGCGGCGGATGGTCTCCTGGACGACGCGGCGGTAGGCCTGGCGAGCCAATGCAAGTTCGTCGTTGCCCTGCGCCAACTGGTTGCGGTGCCTGGCCATCGCGCGCTCGTGTTCGGCCAGCTCGGCCGCGGCGCGCTCATGGATGTGGACACTGCGCGGATCGCGGTTGCCTTCGAACTGGGCGATGCGGTCGCGTACGAGGTTCAGGCGTTCGATGAGTTGCAACTCGGGCGGGAGCAGTTCCTGGGCGGCGGGCGTTTGCAGTTCGGCGGGCACCGTAGCCGCAAGTTCGCTGCGTTCGGCTTCCAACCGCTGCAGTTTGGCGGTGTAGGCCCCCAGCTGCGTGCGCGCGCGGTCGCGCTCCAGGATGGCCTCGCGGTTGCGGTACTCCAGTTGTGAGATACGGCGCTCGCGGTCGACGACATCGACGTTGGCAAGGTCGATCTGGTTGAGCAACGCGAAAAGCCGCTCGGAGGCCGCGCGCCGGGCGTCGGTGAGTTCCGCGATCCGACCCGGCAGCGCCTCAGGATCGCCAATGCGCGCCAGGAGCTTGCCGCGCACCTTGTCCGCGACCAGCAACTCGTCGATCTGCGCGATGCGCCTTGAAGTCGGCGCGAGCGAAGCTTCCAGGCTGTCGCGCAGTTGCCGCAGCCGCCCGAGTTCTGACTCGACCTGGGCCTTGCGGTGGCCACCCGACGAGGCGCCGCAATACAGATCGGTGACGCCCGCAAAAATGCCGCCGCGGGAATCCTGCCGATAGCCGTCGGGCGTGATGCTGGTCTGGCGGCCGAGGCGATGGCCCTCTTCGACGCTTTGGACCAACTGGACCGAGGCCAGTTGGTGCACGATCTGCTCGGGCAGCCGGGCGTCGCTGATCTGCACCGCAGAAAGCGCCGACCCCTGGCGGACGGCGTGGCGGCGCGGACTCTCCCAGGCAGTGACGTAGTTGCGGTACTTCTGGCGCTGGCCCATTTTGCGACCCGCAAGTTCGTCCTGCGCATCGACCAGGATGGTGAAGCGGCTGCTGCCCAACACCGATTCGACGGCGACCTGCCATTCGGGATCGACGATCTCGATCACGTCGGCGACGATCGCTGCCTCGATGCCTTCGCGCCGCAGTTCGCGCAGCATGGCCGCGGTCGCCTCAGGTGGAGGTCGCCGCGATCGACCGCCGCCCTCCAATTGGCCAAGCTCCGCACGCAATTCAGCGATTTGGGCGATGACGCGCGCCACTTCCGCCCTGGTACTCGACTCCCCGGCAACCAGGCGGGCCCGCTCCTCGGCCAGGCGCTCGGCCTCACCGGCGACGTCGAGCGCGCCCTGGGCCCGCAGTTCCTCGAGTTCCGTTTCCAGGCGCTTGAGGTCGCGGTGCTTGCCATCGAGTCCCTCCTTTTCAGACATCAGCGCTTGGTACCCGCGCTTGGTTTCGTCAATGCCGGCGCGCAGTTCTGCAACCGAGGACCGCAAGGCATCGGCCTCGCCCGAAAACCCGGCGAGCACGTCGTCGGCCGCCTTGAGCACGGAGTCGGCGCGCCGCAGGTCGCTGCGTACGTCGTCGGTGTCGCGGCACAGACCTTTGAGGCGCGCGGCCGGCAGCGACACGTCGCGCAGTTGGCGCTCCTGCGATTCGAGTGCGCTCACCTCCTTGTACTGATCGGCGTCGCGCCGCAGCACGTCCACGTGCAGGGCCTGCACTTGCAGGCGGCGCTCCATGTCCTCGAGGTCGCGCTGACCGGCCAGATACTCGCTGCGCGCCTCGGCGTAGCGCTCGAGCACTTGCTTGTCTCCCTGCAACTCCAAGACGTATTCCAGCAGTTGCTCGGGCGTGCGCTGCGCCAGCTTGTGGGTCTCGCCCTGCTCCAACGCCAACACCTTGAGCAAGGTGCGCGGCACCTGGGCCTCTTCCAGCGCCTTTGCGTATTCCTCTGGACCCATGCCGTGGGCGGCTACCTTGAGGGTCTCGATTGGCGCGTCTCCGGCCAATATGTGGTAGCGCCGTTGCCACTGGCCCTGCTTGCGCTCCAACACGCAGGCGATGGTCGCTTGGTCGTCAAAAACGCCGCGCGGCGAGAATGGCCGCTTGCCGGTGCCCTTGCGCAGCGGGTTGGTCACCACCGCCTTGACGATGGCGACACCGGTGTCGTCGCGCAGATACTGCGGCATCTTGCGCGAGGTCGACAGCTTGCGTGCGCCCAGCAGCACGCGCACCGCGTCGAGCACGGTCGTCTTGCCGCTGCCGTTGGGCCCGGCGATGAGCACGACTTGCTCGTCGAGCGGCATCCGGACGTGGGACCAGTAGTCCCAGTTCATCAATTCCAACCACTTGAACGTGAACATCGCGCGCTATCGTCGCCCCTGGAACGGCTTTGCGCCGCCCTATTCGCCAAACTCGTCGCTGTCGGTGTCGCCGGCCTCGTCCGCACCCTCGGCCACATCGGCCACGCCCTTGTCAAGCACGTCCCACAGCACCGAATCGCGCAACTTCTGGGCCATCTGCACGCCGTCGACGAGCAGGTCGAGCAGCGGCCCCTCGCGCAGGTTGCCGGCGCGATCCTCGCGCACGAAGCCGGCGGACTTGAGCTGGCCGACATACCGCGCAAACGCCGTCTTGCCGAACTTGCGCCCGAACTCGGCGTAGAGCTGATCGCGGCCGATCGCTGGCGCTGGGCTGGGCTCGGGTCGGCCCGGCGTCGCGCCAGTGCTTGCGTCTGGCAGGGACGGCACGGCGGTCTCGGTGGGGTCGAGGCGCTTGGGCAGGACCAGCTTGGCCCACAGCACCACGAGCAGCGCGACGGCACCGCGCGGCAGCCGAGCGTTGGTAGCCCAGTCGAACGAGATGTCGCCCTCGATCGACCGCTTGAGCCGTACGGCGAACCAATCGGACGTGAACGACTCCACCAACTCCAACCCGACCATGCCCAGCCGGCGGGCTACCGCCGCGCGCAGATCGTCGTCGAGCAAGAGGTCGCGGTAGGCTCGCTTGGGGACCCACCGCTCAATCAGCAACCGCGAGCAGATCTCTTCGGCGCGCGCCTCTCGTTCCGCGTCGTGGCGGGCCGAGGCGACATCGGGGCGCTGGTGGGCCGTCGGGGCGGCCGTCGGCAAATCGCGTTCTTCCATCGTTGCGTGCTCACCGCGTGCGCAACGGCAGACGGCGGGGCGAGGATGACATAACGCGACGGCGTTGGCTATCGGTCCGATCGCGGCCTGCAGGATCGGTTCGTTGAGAAATCAGGGTGTTGCAAAATGGGAAACCGATCGCCGCGCGATCACGGTTCGGCGGGGCCCGCCGCAATCATCCCGGTGCGCCGTTGCGCCAGTGCCTGGCTGCCGCACGGATCCGCTCCGTCAGCGCTTGCAGCGGCGCGACATCGACGGTCGGGGCCAGGGCCGCACGGGCCGCCAACTGGACGCGCGCCTCCGCCTCGCCAGCGCGCGCTGCATGCTCGCGGGCCTCGGCCGCCCGCAGGGCCGTGTGCAATCGCTCGACTGCACGGCCGGCTTCTGCGGCCTGGGCTTCCAGCCGCACCCGGTAGTCGGCATCGATCGGCTCGGCTCTCGCGGGGTCGGGCGGTGCCGCCAACGCCTTGCGCGCCCCCGCGATCGTCATGCCCTTTTCATAAAGCAGCGTTCGGATGCGAAACAGCCGTTCTGCCGCGGCGCGCCCGTACAGAAGGCGATTGGTGGAACTGCGCTCTGGGCGCACCGAGCCGAACTCCGCCGTCCAGAAGCGAACGACGTGGGTCTCGACGCCGAGCAAGTTGGCCAACTCGCCGATGCGCAATAGCGTCTTTTCGGGCCACTGGTCGAGGGGAACGGCGGGACGCACGGCGGTAGCGGGTGGGACTGCGGGTTTGCTGGGCATGGATGCACGCGCGGGGACCGTGCGAGCGTAGCCGAATTCGCCGGAACTGGGAACCTGCCGGGTTCGCCTGAGTCGCTGGGCATGGCCCTGCATCGGACGCCGTACCGCGCCCTGTGCCAGGCCCGATGCTGCGCCCTGTGTCTGACGCTGTGCTTGCCCCTGGCGCTTCCACCACTGGCAGCGGACCCTGTTGCCGCGACTCGCTCGCAAGCCCCGTCGAGCGCGCGTGACCATCCAGATTGGACCCGCGGGCCCTGCGCATCGCGAGGCCGCCAAACAACGGGCGCGCCAGCACGGGCTGCCATCCGCACGGGCGGACAGCGCAATGGCTGCAGCGGGTTTCAACCCGGCGGTCGTTCCCAGGGATCCAATCGACCTTCTGCAATGCCCTCTCGCGGCGGACGGCCGCGGCTCGCAAAACGACCGCGACCCGGCAGCGCGGGACTGCCGGGTCGCGGTGGCGTTTGTCGCCGGCAGGGGCTACTTGCCGTTCAACTGGCTCTTGAGCACTTGCGAGGGCTTGAAGGTCAGCACGCGGCGCGCCGAGATCTCGATCGGCTGGCGGGTCTGCGGGTTGCGACCCATGCGCGCCTTCTTCTCGCGCACGACGAAGTTGCCGAAGCCGGAGATCTTGACCTTCTCCTGCTTGGACAAAGTGTCCTTGAGCGTGTCAAACACGCGCTCGACGAGTTCGGCGGCCTCGCGCTTGGAGTATCCGCCCAGCTTCTGATACACAGCTTCGATGATGTCGGCCTTGGTCATGGTATGGCTCCTGTCCAATCAATGCGGCACTGGTTGCGCCTGGACCGCTTCCGGGAACTCCGGGCGGGCGGCGTGGCGGCGAGGTCCGCGGGTTGTGCGCCAGCGTGCGACGGCGGGACGCAAGAAACTGCCTTTGGTCTGCGATCGCGTCGCACCATGCGACCGACCGCTGGGGTGAGGGCCCGCGCCCTGGCGACACCCCGCGCGTTGGCCTACAGCTACTTGCTGGCGGCCGCCTGCTTGATCTGGTTGAAAACGACCTTGAATGCCTCGAGATCGGTCAGCGCGAGGTCGGCCAGAGCCTTGCGATCGAGCTGCACGCCCGACTTGTTCAGCCAGCCGACGAAGACCGAGTATTTGCTGCCCAGGGAACGCACCGCGGCGTTGATGCGGACGATCCACAGGGCGCGGAACTCGCGCTTCTTGCGGCGACGCTCGCGGAATGCCAGTTTCAGGCCGCGGTAGACCTGCTCGCGGGCGGTGCGGAAAAGCCGCGACCGCGCAGCGCGCATGCCCTTGGCCATCTTGAGGACTTTCTTGTGACGGGCGCGGGTCTTGGTCCCGCCCTTGACGCGTGGCATTTCGAACTCCGATGCCGCGACGGCGCGCCTGGCTTGAACCCAGAACGCCCGTGCGGACTCCATCGCCTACGCCGCTGGTCGCGCTTTGGTCAACTGCTGACAAAACGCGCCGGCTGTTAGTTGCGCGGCGATTTCCATGAATATCATGTGGCTTTCGGCCTGGCCGACTGTGCCAGAACGACTGTGCCAGAACGACTGTGCCAGAACGGCACTGGCAGACCGGCACTGGCAGACCGGCACTGCCTGGCCGACACCGACGGGGCGCGCGGCCCGATCGGTATGCAGCTTGCGTGGCTGAACTCCAACCCGATGTTTTTCAGGCTGGATTTCGCTTGCCGGCCGCGATGGCTCGCCAGCCTGGACCGGCGAGGTCGCAGAGATTACAGCGTTCGCGAGCGGTTGCCAAGGGCTTGGCGAACACGAGGGTGGCCGCGGCCTGGCGCCGCTGGCCACTGCCTTTCGGCGACCGGAGCGGCTCAACCGTAGGGCAGTTGTTCGTGCACCATCTTCTGCAGACCGGCAGGCACGACGCCGGGCTCGCGCATCTGGCGCTTGCGCTTGGTTGTCTTGCCGCTGAGCAAGTGGCGCTTGCCCGCTTTTCCGCACTTGATCCGACCGTTGGCCATGATCTTGAAGCGCTTGGCCGCAGCGCGGCGGGTCTTCTGCTTGGGCATCGTATCCTCCAGGTAGCCCCGATGGGCATGACGATCAGGCGCGATTTCTTGGCCGCGCCTGCGTGAAAGAAAGGGTCGAACGATCCGCCGGCCGCTTGTCACGGCGGCGCCGTCGTGATTCAGTCCAGCATGTCTGGGTGTCAGCGTGGCACCGTGGCGGCGTTGCCACGCAACCGACCCGCGATCTTGCTACGTAATGGACCCGCCGGAACGCCGCGTGGTCACGGTCGGCCCGGTAGGTGCCGGCGGCGGCGATGGCGCTGCCGGCGGGGTCGGCGGCGGGGCCTCGGCGGGCTTTGCATGGGCGCCGCCGCGCTTGGGGTTGAGCATCATCGACATGTTGCGGCCCTCGACCTTGGGCAAGACGTCGACGGCCGAAACGTCGGCCAGCGCGTTCGCGATCTCCATCAACCGTTCTTGCTGCATCCGCGCATACGCGATCTCGCGACCGCGGAACATGACCGTGACCTTGACGCGATCGCCGTCCTGCAAGAAGCGCCGCGCCTGGTTCATCTTGGTCTGGAAGTCGTGGTCGTCGGTCTTGGGCCGGAACTTGACCTCCTTGACCTCGATGTGTGTCGAGGAGCGTTTGGCCTCTGCCGCCTTCTTCTTTTGCAAGTACTTGAACTTGCCATAGTCCATCAGCTTGCACACCGGCGGGCGGGCGGCCGCAGCGACCTCTACCAAGTCGACGCCGGCCTCCTGCGCCATGCGCATGGCCTCTTCAATGGGGACCACGCCCAACTGGTCGCCGTCCAGGCCGACGAGGCGCACTTCTGGCACGCGGATGCGGTGGTTGACGCGCGGTTCGCGTGCGCGGGCGTCGTCTTGCTGCCGGTTGGGGATGTTCGGTGCGACCATTCGGGGTGAATTTCCTCCCTTGCGTGCGGCTCGGCGTAGTGGGGTTGAGCTGCTCGCTGCCTCGTTGCGCGGGCAGCGCCAAATTGGCGATCGCCCAAGAAAACGAAGCAGTTGCGAAAACGGTCGCCCGGACTGACGCAGCCACCGGCGCCTCCTGCGCCGTGAAACCAACCCGACCCACGTGTTGGCGGCGCGGATTGTGCAGCAAAACCGCAGCCTGTTCAAGGGCGATGTGCGACGACATGCAGATCGCCGTGGCGGTCGGGTTCGCTTGGCTGCGTCGTCGCGCGTTGGCCAGGCCGGGGGTTGACGCCGGAGGTTGCGCCTCTATACTTTTGCGCCCACGGACGGCCTGCGCGGCTGTCCAGACCGCGCATGCGACGTGATCCGGCCCTTGGCTAACGGCTTTTGGCCGATGCCCGCATCAACGGTCCGTGCCCCGCAGCGCCCGCCCTCGCCAGCCCGCAGTGCCGCCCTCGCCAGGTGGGCACGACGACCGGGTCACGCAGGCGCGTTGCACGTTTCTTTTCGGGGGTGTAGCTCAGCTGGGAGAGTACCTGAATGGCATTCAGGGGGTCACGGGTTCGATCCCCGTCATCTCCACCCGAACCATCCAAGACGCAAGGCGATTTCGTGAAACGGTCCCCGCGTCGCCGTGATGTGCGCTACAGTGAAACTGTGATGTTCAAAGCAGGGGCCTGACCCGACCGGTCGGGCCCTTTGCATTTTTTGCCCTGGCCCGAAGGACAATTGGCCCGCTGGTCGATAGCGGCGCACCGACCGCCCACCGGCGCCCACCACTCGCGGAGCCTGCCCGTGCCGACCGCCATCGCTTCGCACGCCATGCGCGGGCCGTTTTCCGACCTGTCGGCCGCACAGCGGCAGTGGCGCTATCGTGTGTTCGCGGCGACATGGCTGTCGTACGTCGGGTTCTATTTCTGCCGCAAGCCGTTTTCGATCGCCAAGGCCGACCTGGGCAGGGCCAACGGCTTCGACGCCGACCTGCTCGGCCAGATCGGTGCCGCCTACTTGATCGCCTACACGCTCGGCCAATTCGCGTCCGGGGCGATAGGGCCGCGATTCGGGCCGCGGCGGATGTTGTTGGCTGGAATGGCGATATCGTCAGCGACTGCCCTGCTCTTTGGCGCAGTGACGGCGGCCTGGGCGTTTGGGGCGGTGATGGTCGTCAACGGTCTCGCGCAGGCCACCGGCTGGTCGAACAACCTGGGCGTCATGGCGCAGTGGTTCCGCCGTCCGGAGCGCGGCCGCGTCATGGGGCTATGGTCCACCAATTTCCAGGTCGGTGGCGTCGCGGCCAACGCCCTGGCGGCTTTTTCGCTGGCCCATTTCGGCCTTTCCTGGAGCTTCTGGTCTGGCGCCGTCGCGCTGTGCGCAGTGATCGCCGTGTTCTGGTTCAACCAAGCCGACGAACCGCGAGACGTCGGATTGCCGGCCATCGTCACCGACGAGATGTCGGACACCTCGGCGGCCAGTGACCGGAGCGGAATTCGCTGGGACGCACAGGTGTGGACGAGCGTGGTCCTGGTCGGCGGCGCGTACTTCGGCATGAAGTTCATTCGCTACGCGCTGTGGTCCTGGGCGCCGTATGTGCTCAGCAACAACTTTCAACTGAACGGCGACGACGCGGGCTACGTGTCGACGGCGTTCGACTTGTGCGGCATCGCCGGCGTCATCGCCACCGGCTATCTGTCGGACCGGTTCTTTGGCGGGCGGCGCGCCTTGATCAGCTTCGTCATGCTGATCGGCCTGGTCGGCGCGACGGCCCTGCTGTTGACCGTGGGCGCCAGCAGTGTCACCGCGTTCGCGACATGCATCGGCCTGGTCGGCTTTGCGCTGTTTGGACCCGACGCCCTGCTGACCGGCGCGGGGGCCATGGACATCGGCAAGGGCCGAGGTGCCGTGCGGGCCGCAGGCATCATTTCTGGCCTCGGATCGGCTGGTTCAGTGGTCCAGGAGCTGGTCATCGGCAAGTCGTATGCGTCGACCGGCGGCGCGATCGGGCCGATCCTCGTCATGCTGCTCGGGTCCGCGCTGCTCGCGGCGGTATGCGTCGCGGTCATCCTGGTGCGCAACCGCCGCGGTGCCAGCGACGTGTAGCCGCCGGCCGGTGCGCCACACTATAATTGCGCTCCTCGGGCGACCGATGTGATCGGACGGAATTCACCCATGGGATTTTTTGATTTTTTCACAGGCGGCAACGATCCGCAGAAGCAGATCGACAAACTCAAGCGCATCCTGATGGACCAGTACCGCCAGCGCGAGCAGCGATTGGAGGCCATCGACGACCTGGTGCGCATGGGCACGCCCGCGGCGCTAGCGGCGCTGCTCGAACGGTTCACCCTGCGCGTCAGCGGGCCAACCGTCGACGAGCAGGAGAAGCAGTACACCTACGAGAAGATTGCCCTGTGGGGCCCGTCGGCCGTCGAGCCGCTGCAACAGTTCATCTTCGCCAAAGATGCCGTGTACTTCCCCCTGCGGGCGCTTCGCGACCTCGCCGGCGACGATGTGGCCGTCGACACCTTGCTCAAGGCCATCGCCGACTGCGACCCAGGCTACCACCAGGGCCTGGATCGGCTGCGCGAAGTCGTAAGCAATCTTAGGGACTTTCGCCACGACCGCGTTCGCGACGCCCTGATCGGGCTCTTGCAGTCGCGCTCCAACGAGATTCGCTTTTATGCGCTGGACGGCCTCGCCGGCTATCCGCCCGACCAGATCGCCGAACACTTCGCCGGCCGCATGATTGACCAGGCGGAAAGCCAACGGGTCAAGGCCCTGGCCTACGAACTGGCGCTCGAACACCGCTTGCCCCTGGAACCGTGGGTCGAGGCCCTGGCGCCCGTCCTCCCACCCAACTACGCACTGGACGCTGACGGCCATTTGGCGCGCTCCTGACTTTTTCAATAATTCTATGTGTCTGTCGGTCCAGGCGACCGAGGAGCTACCATGGCTGGAATTCCGATCACGCCCGCCGGTCTCGCCAAGCTGCACGCGCAACTCAGGCACCTGCGCGAGGTCGAGCGGCCCAAAAACGTGCGCGACATCGAAGAGGCCCGTGCCCACGGCGATCTGCGTGAAAACGCAGAGTATCACGCCGCCAAGGAACGCCAAGGTCACATCGCCGGCCAGATGCAGTTCCTGGAATCGGTCATCGCCGACGCCGAGGTGATCGACCCCAAGAAGCTGTCGGGCGCGCGCGTCACCTTCGGCGCCACGGTCACCGTCACCGACGTCGCAACCGAGGAGACCAGCCGCTTCCAGATCGTGGGTGAGCACGAGGCGGAGCTGTCGGCGGGCCAGATCTCGATCAAGGCGCCCACGGCGCGCGGCCTGCTCGGCAAGGAAGAGGGCGACGAGGTTGCGATCGTCACCCCGCGCGGCAAGCGCGTGCTCACCATCGACAAGGTGGAGTGGCTGTGAGGGGCGCCGTGCTGGACTTGCCGACCGAGCCGATCGAAGACGCCGACGCGATGCACCGGCTCGGCCGCTACGTTGCGCGCCAACTCGGCCCAGGCGACGTCGTGGCGCTGGTCGGAGACCTGGGCGCCGGGAAGACGACCTTCGTGCGCGGCTTGGCCGAGGGCCTTGGCATCCCTGGCGAGGCCGTGGGCAGCCCGACCTTCGCGCTGGTCAACCACTACCGAGGCGGCGAATTGCCGCTCGTCCACGCCGACCTCTACCGCATCGGCTCGCACGCCGAGGCCGAGGCGGCTGGGCTCTCCGACGCGCTGCACGACCCGGAGGCTGTGGTCGCGGTCGAGTGGCCGCTGCGCGCCCGCGCGCTGATTCCGATTCACGCGATTTGGCTGCTTTTCGCGGCAGACGGTCCCGGCCGCACCGTGGAGCAGGTGCTGCCCCCCGCGTGATCGCGGCGCCAGGGCAAGCCGGTGAAATCTTGAAAGCGCCAGCGCCCGGGGTACGCTTGGCGCGCCGCGCGAGGGTGCGCGGTCCGGTCGCCATAGCCGCCATGCGCCCGCCCCGCACGATTGTCGCCTCGACGCTGGTCTGGACGTTGGCCCTGCCCGCCATCGGCACCGAACCGCCCGGCCACGACGGCCGCGATTCGCACGCATGCCCCATCGACGGCACGGCGACTTTCCCGATCGGCACCGACGGCAAGACTTCGCCCAAGCTGTACACCGACCTGGAGATTCCGACCCAGGCCTACACCAACCTCGTCGTCGCGTGCCCCAAGTGTGGCTATGCGTCGTGGACAAGCGATTTTTCGCGGCCCGTCGACGCCGCCACCGAGGCGTGGGTCAAGGCCAACCTGGCCGCCACGGCCCGCCGCGCCGCCGAGGACCCGGCGTGGGCCTACCGCCACCATGTGCAGTTGCTCCAGCGCCGCGGCGCGCCCCTGCGCGAACGCATCGGCGCCCTGGTTTTCCAGTCGTACGTGCTCAAGCGCCGGCGTCCGCGCGGCGGCAGCGACGCGAACGTCGAACGCGAGATTGCGTCGGTGCGGCGCGACATCACGGTGCTGCTGGCCCAGGCGCTGCGCGAGGATCCACCCAAGTCGGCGCGCACCCGCCTCGAGTGGGCCTACCTGCTCGGCGAACTGACGCGGTTGGTCGGAGAACCCGGACACGCAAGGCCTTTGTTGGCCGACGTGTGCGCCCAAAGAGATGCGCTGGGAATCACGATCGGCAAGATGGCGTGCGACCAAGCCGAGAAGGCCGCCCACAACGACACCTTCGAAGAGTACCGCGATGGCGTCATCAACCCCGCCGCCGCCATCGCCGGCAAGCCCGCCGATCCGCCTGTCGCCCCAACGGATTCCGCCCCGCCAGCGCCGAGGTAGCAGGGCTGCTGCAGCCCCCGGATCAGAAACTGGCGCCCGCCTGCACGTTGAGGAAGGGCTCTGCCTTGCTGTCCACCGTCGCTTGGCTGCTGGACTGCACCACCCAGCCGTAGCCCGCCTGTAACAGGCCGGTCAAACCCACTTGCCGGGACAACGGCCAACTGAGCTTGTAGCCGCCGAAAACGCCGAGCGATGTGCTCGACTTTGGCGCCACCGACGACACCGTGCCGGCCGCCGACTCGATCTGCTTGCGGGCGTACAGGATCTCGATGCCACCGTGGATGCCGTCGTCAAAGTTGCCGCTGAGATAGTACGACCCCTGAGCGCCGGCCAGGATGAGGTTGCTCGTGGTGGTCGCGTTTCCAAAGCCAGTGTTGACGGTCTCGGTGCGCTTGCCCCCGCCGCCAATGACTGCCACGCCGACCATCGGCAACACGCGGAACTCCGCGGTCGCCTCGAAGATCGGCTCCAGGAGCAACAGCGGATTGAACGAGACGGTGGCGCGATAGCGCGAGGGACCGTCATCGCCCGACTGCGCTGGTGCCGGAAGAGCGCCCAACAGGCCGGCCACCGTGGCCAGGAAGAGAATCGACGATCGCGCAGGCATGCAGGTTCTCGCGGTTGCCAGGACTGGCCGGCACACGCTCGCTCGACATTTGGCGACTGTCAAGCGTGGGGGTGTGGACCGGTGGCGGCGGCGCGGGGTCAGGCGGCGACGCAGCCAGTTGCGACCAACGACACGAGGCACCTCTGGCCCAAAGTGCCCACGGCGGTCGGGCAAGCCTGCACCGCAACGGATTGTGGCCCCACTGGCCGGATGCAGTATGTAACACGCGAGATGGCCGCGCGCCATTCTGGCACCGCCGCCAAAAAACGGTACGCTTGCCGGCCAAGGGGGTCCGGGCAGATGCCACATGGCGGCAGGATGATTGCAAACGTAGCCGGTGCCGTCGCCGAGACGCTGGCTCAGGTCGCGCCCCGCACGCGGTCCACGCCGTCAGCGGTCGCCGCAAACTCGGGCGCTCCAGAACCGGGACTGCGCGTGGCCGTGCACGATCGGTCGCGCATCGAGTGGGTGGCGACGGTGCCGATCGCGCCTGTGGGTGAAGATCACACCTGGGACATCACCTTCGACATCACCGTCCCCGACGCGATCTGGTTGGCGCACCACCCGTGGGACCACTTCACGGTGCGGTCCAGGCTGATGAGCCCCGTACTAATGCCCGGCAACCGTCAGGTGGGGCTGCCGGTCGAGCAGTTGCGCAGGCTGGCGCTCGCGGCTGCGCACGAGCTCAAACTGGCGACCGAGACCATCGGCGCAAAATTGCTCGCGATTCGCAAACGTGACCGCCTGGTCGGCGACCGAGAGGCCGATGAACTGGTGGCCGCCATCGAGCGGGCCACCGCTGGCGCCGTGCGGGCGCGCGACAACCTTAACCAACTGCGCTCCCACGCTGACGAACCGCTGTTGCGGGAGCTGGGCCTGGCCGATGAATTCATCTCCAACCAACTGTTGATGCTGGTGACCAAGGTCGTCAGGACCCTTGGGCCGCTGCGCGCCAGGACCGGTCGGATCGATCCTGCGCTCGCCGGCCCCGGGGCCGATCGCGTGCAGGCGACCATCCACGCCGTCATGGGCAGGGAGATCGCCCACCGCAAGCGCCACGCCATGCGCTTTGCCGATCCGCGCAAGCCCGCAGACGTCGAAGGTTTCGTGCAGCGCGGCGCCCTGCTGAAAAAGCACTTCCAGCAAGCACTTTTTCTGGACGCACGCGCCTACATGCTCGACCAACGGCTGCGCAACTGGATTGCTGCGGCGATGGCCATGGTGGCCTCGGTATTCTATTTCGTGGGACAGATCTGGCTTTTCAACAACGCCACGGCGGCAAGCACCACGTTTTCGCTGCTCGCGGCATGCGGGATTGGGGCCCTGGTGTACGCCGCCAAAGACCGCATCAAGGAGCTCGGCCGCGACTGGCTGGCGCGGCGGGTCAAGCACGGCTATGCCGATCGCGTCGCCCACCTGAGCCTGCAGGCGCGCATGGACCCCAACCACAGTGATTTTGCGCTCGCCCGCGAGACGATCACGCTCACCCGCAAGCTCGCGCCCGATCCGCTGAACGCCGCCCTCGGCAACACCAGCGTCGTCCACCACCTGACGATCAAAGAGCGGCTCAAGCACGACGGCCTGCCGATCCTGCACCAACAGGGCCTGGTCGGCCTCAAGCACGTGTTTCGCTATGACCTGTCGCCGCTGCTGGTCAAGCTCGACGACCAGCGCAAGCGCGTGCCGGTGCTGGCGCGGCAGCGGGTCCAGTTGCGCACGGCGACCAGGGTGTATGGCCTACCCGTGACGGTCCGATTGCACAAGGTCGGGACCGAGTTCGCGATGACCCACCACGGCCACTTGCGGGTGCGCCGCGACGGGCTGGAGCGCGTCGTGCTCCAAAACGCCAAGGAACCGACTTCGTGAAGGTCGCGCTGGCGTGGCCTCGCCTGGTGGCCGGCGTCGTGGTGCCCGGGTTGGGCTTGGCGCTGCGCCGGCAATGGATCGCGTCGCTATGGGCGTTGTTCGCAGTGGCGCATCTGGTCGCGCTGGCGTGGGCGGACGCCACTGCACTCGTGCAGCGTTTCGAGGGCAGCGCACCGGGCGCGGGAGCACCCGTTGCGTGGGCGCCCGCGCGCTTGGGCCCTCAGGCGGCATGGGCGTTGGCGTTGGCGATCGCGGTGCACGCCTTGGCCGCATGGGCGGGCGGTCGCGTCGCGGAGAACCGGCAGGGGCAGCCGTCACCGAATGCAACGCCACCCGCCGCGGGTCGCCGCGATCTGGCGTTGTGAGCGTGGCGTCTGGGCGACGTTGAGCGGGCCGGAAAAGCCGCGGCCAGCGACGACCGCCTGCGCGCCCGTGGACCCGGCCGGCTGAGGCTGCTGATTGCCCGCCCAATTCTTCCGCCAACGGCCAAGCTGAGCTACCCTCGCCGACCCCGCAGCGGGGCGCTGCAAGGATTGCGACCGTGCGCATCGTAGACAAACCCTGGGGCCACGAGGAAATCTGGGCCGAGGCCAGCCGCTATGCTGGGAAATTCCTGATCATCCGCAAGGGGTTGCGGTTGAGCCGGCAATACCACCGCCACAAGGAAGAGTCGATCTGCGTGCTCGAAGGCACGCTGTCGCTCGAAATCGGCCCAGGCCCCGACCAGGTTGTCGACCTCAGCCCCGGCCAGTCGTGGCATATCGCCCCAGGGACCGTGCATCGGTTCTGCGCACCGCATGGCGACGTGCGGCTGGTCGAAGTCAGCACCCCCGAACTGGACGACGTGGTGCGGTTGCAGGACGACTTCGCGCGGTAAGGTCCCGGGAATAATTCACTTAATCATTTCCCGGGCCCGTTTGCTTGCTCGGTGGGTCGCCAGCTCGCGGACCACAGGTCCGACTCGCGGCTCCGTCCTCATGCGAGAGTCATCGACCTATTATTTTCCAGTCCCTAACCAAGCCGTTGGCCCGCTTGGCATCGTGCGCGTTCGCCCCTACACTCGGACCCGCGCAGCGCCGGGGTCCGCACCCGGCCGCGCCCTGCGCGCGCGAGCGACCGCACTAGGTCTTCGTCGCGCCTGAAACGCCCTCGCCCTGCCTGCGCGGCCCTGAACGTCGCGCGGCTGGCGCCGGAGGCTCGACACGTTTCCGAGGTTCCGATGATCGCGGCAGGGCAGTCCACGGCAAACGACGGTACTGCCCTGCCGGAACTGGGCGATGTCGAGCAAGTCGCCGCGGCCCTCCAGGACGACGCCAGCACGGCAGAGTGGGCGACCGACACGTTGCTGCAGTTGTCTGCGCGCGAGCCGCACCCGCGGCTGCGGGCAGCGATCTTACAGGCAGCGGCGGGGTTGGCGGCCCGGGCCGATGCCAGCCGCGCCACCGGCCTGTATCGCGAGTCGTTCCGCCTGTTTCCAACGGTCGAGGTCGGCCAGGCGTTGGCGCGACTGACGGCAGATGACCCGGCGTTTCAGCGACTTTTCCGGTACGGCCACATCGTGGACGCCGTCGCAGCGCTCGCGGCCGAAGGGCCGACCGCCGCCGAGGCCTTGCTCGACGCGGCCCGGGGCCACATTGTCCAAGGCCACGGCCGCGCAGCGCTGGTGTGCCTGGATCGCCTGACCGCCGCGCGACCGGACCACGCAGAGGCCGCTGAACTGCGGCAGACGGCCGAGGCCCAGGTCGAGGCTCGCCAGGAAGCCCTGACTGCACAGCGGTTGGCGCTGGCCGAATGCGAAGAAGCCGAGCGCGCGAACAGTCTGCTCGCCTATGCTGAACTGCTGTTGGCCGGCGATGAACCGCTGGACGACGCCGCGGCGGTCCTGGCCGATGCCGTCGATTCCGGCGCGGATCTCGCAGCCGCAGCGCCGCTGTGGGTCGAGGTGGCGCGGGCGCTAGGCGACCAGGTCGAGTTGACCCGCGCGCTGGCGTGCTCGCTGGCTGCGGGCGATGCGCTGCCGACACGGCTGCAGCACGCCGATGAGTTGGTCAACATCCCAGGAATCGACCGCACCGCGCCGGCAGCCGCGCGAGTCGCCCTCGAGGTCCTGCACGAGGCCGTGCCAGACGACCAGACCGTCGCTGCCCGGCTGGAAGGTGCCAAGCGGCTCGCCGGCGAGGACCCCGGCGGCCAGTTGGAGGCCATGCGCCTGCAAGCCGTTCGCGACCGCGACCGCCAGGGGGAGGCCGTGGCCTGCCTGGGCTTGGCGTCGCTTGCGGCGGCGGCGGATGACTGGGGCAACGCAGAGCGCCACTACCGCCGGGTGCGGACGCTGACGCCACAGGACGGGGAGGCGCTTGACTTCTTTGAGCGCTACTACCGCCAGACCGGCGATCACAAGCGGCTGCTGGTCGCCCTGAGCCAGCGCCTTGGGGCGACGGAGGGGCGCGAAACAGTGCGGATAGCGCTGGAGATGGCGCAGTTGTGCGAGGGACCGCTCGAATCGCCCGATCGCGCGGTCGAGGCGTATCAACGCGTGCTCACGGTCCAACCGGACCACGGGGGCGCCCTGACCGCTCTGCGCACATTGCACGAGGCGCAAGGTCGCTGGCACGCGGTACGCGACACGCTCGAACGCACGGCCCGCGCGCAGTTGGCCAAGGCGGCCCTCGACCCGCGGACCAAGAGCGCCGCCATCGCGACATTGGAGCAACTGGTCGCGCTGTGCACAGACGACGCCCGGTGCAAGGACGACGGCGCAACCGCTCAATTCGCCCGACAAATTCTGGACCTCGACCCGGACCACGCTGCCGCTCTGTCGATCGTCGACGGCCACTTGCAGGAGTCGGGGCGCTTCTCCGAGCTGGTGGCGCTGCTCAAGCGCGCCGCGGGTCAGGGCGGCTCGGCCAAGGCGGCGATCCTGCTGCGCATGGGCAATGTGCTCGCCGACGACCTCGGCCAGCCCGCGGCGGCCATCGACGCGTGGCGTTCGGCCCTGGACGCCCAGCCAAGCTTGGTCGAGGCGCAATTGCGATTGCGCCGTGCGGCGCGCGCCACCGGCGATTCGGGCGCGGTGCTGGCGTCGCTGCTCGACGAGATCGGCTCGGTTGTGGGCGGCGCGGCCATCGACCTGGGCACGCCTGTGCCCACGGTGCTTGGCGCCCTGACCCGGGCGGTCGACACGGCCGCGCAGTTGCCGGCCGGCGATGCGGCGGGCCCAACGCCTGCGCTTTCCAGCGCGTCGCCGCCCCAGGCCAACCTTGCCACCCAGTTGCACGAGGCCGCAGTGCTCGCGGAAACACGCAGCGACGGCAAGCGCCTCGCGGGCCGACTGTACGCCCTCATCCTGAGCGACGCGCCCGAGAGCGACGTCGCGGTGGACGGTGTGGTGCGCTGCTGGTCGACCGCGGACGACGGGGCACAACTGCAGGCGGTCCTGCAGCGGCTGGCGGATCGGGAAACTGGCGCGGCACGAAAGGCCAGGCTGTTGACCCTGCTCGCCGACACCCAACTCAATGTCGGCATGGACATGGCAGCCGCGCTGGCGACCGCCCAGCAAGCCCGGCAACTGGCCCCCGACGATCCGCGGACCCGCGAAATCCATGTCGAGGCCGCCATCGGCGTGGGCGATCTCGACGCATTGCGCGTGGCGTGCGGCGACGATCGCGAGGGGCTCGGCCTTTTTGCCGAACGCGCGCTGGACATCGCGACCCAGACCGAGGGCGTTCGCCGTTTCGCCTGGTGGCGCGCCGCGGCGACCGTGCTGCACGATGAGTTGGGCGAGACGGAGCGGGCCGCCCTTGCGCTTTCCGACGCCGTGGCGGCGTGCTTGTCCGCAGTGGCCGAGCCTGCCTCGGCTTCTACCCAGGAACTGCTGGGGCCAGCGGAGCGCGGTCAACTGTGCGACCAACTGCGCAAGTACGCCCACGAGGCCGGGCTGCGCGGCGCCGAACGCCTGGCCCTGGAGGCGTGGCTCGAGGTCGCGGAAGGCGCAGAATCGCAGGCAGCGCGCCTCGCGCTGGTCGACCTGATGGTCGCCTCTGGAGAGTTGAGCGATGCCGACGCCATGGCGCGCAGCCTTGCCGAAGAGGCGGTGGCGGAGCGCGACGCGGCGATGCTGGTCCAGGCGCTGGACCGCCAGATCGGCCTGGTCCAGGACCCCGAGGTCGCAGACCCGTCCTTGGGCTGGGAGTCGATTGCGGACGTGCTCGCGCTCGCTACCGGCGACGGCGACCTGCTGGCGACGGCCCGCCAGGCGCTGCTCGACCGGTGCGTGCGGGCGTGCAGCGAACTCGCGCAAGGCGAGACCTTGTGGCCCACGGTGGCGCGCATCGCCGTCTGTGGACTTGCGTGCTGCGGTCCTGCCGATGGGGCGACCAGGAGGCAACTGCTCGAATGGCAGGAAACCGCATGTGTCGAGGCCGGACAATGGCAAGGCGCCGTTGCGGCCGCACAGGCCCTGGCTGAGGCGAGCCTCGCCGATGGCGACGCCAGTCCGGCCAGCGCCGCCTGGGTGCGCGCAGCAGAGTGGGCATTGGACCGGCTGGGCGATGCCGCCGCGGCCGAGTCGCTGTATCGCAAGGCGGTGGCGGCGACGGCAGACGACACGGCGGCGTGGGCCGGCCTGGTGGCAACGCTCCGCGCGGGCGGCGATGCAACCGCATTGGCTCTGGTCCTCGACGAAGTCCTGACGTTGCAGGCCACCGGACGCGAATCCCGGGCGCGGTATGCCTTGGAGCGGGCCGAGTTGTCGTCGGCGTTGGACGAGGCGGACCTGCTGGCCGCCGTCTGGCCGGTGGTCACGAGCCTGGCTGAGGTCGACGGCCTGACCGAAGCGGAAGAAGCCCTTGTCTCCATCGCTGCGGGCCAGCTCGACGTGCCCGAATTCGGCTCGCGCATCGCAGAGCGCCTGCAACCGGTGTTCGAACGCCACGGCCGGACCGAAGAGGCGTTGCGCTGCCGCGAATTGATCGCTCTGCATGCGCCGCGACGCAGCGACGCGCGCATCTCGGGGTTGGTTGCGGTGGCCGACGCCGTGGCCGATGGGTCGCCGCGCCAAGCGTTCGACGCGCTGTTCCACGCCGTGGCGGACGCCCCCGAGCGCACTGACCTTTTCGACCGTCTCGACGCCCTGGCCGGGCGGATTGGCGCGCAGGATCGCTTGCAGCGGCTGCTGCGGGGCATGGCTGGACTCGACGCCAGTGGCGTTTTCGTCGCGGTACCCGATGCCGCTCGGCCCGCCGTGCTGGCCAAGCTCGCCCAGTTGGCCGAAGCGCGCGGCGACCACGCCCAGGTCGTCGAGGCCTGCGCGACCTGGCGAGCCCTGCAACCAAGCGACGCGGCGCCTTGGGCCCTGGCCGAGCGGGCGCACGCCGCGGTGGGCGACTGGCAGCAGGCAGAAGACGCGGCGGCGGCCCTGACGACGCTGGGAACGGACGCCGAGCGAGCTGCCGCCTGGCTGCGCCGTATCGAGCGCGCCTCGGCCGCAGACGCCCGGGCCGCTTGGCAGCTTGCGCAATCGGCTGCTGTTGCGCTGCCCGCCGAGGTCGCGCTGCGACAGCGGCAACTGGCGTTGGCCCGGGTCCTTGGCGACGATCAAGCCCTGGCTGAGGCCTTGGCGGGCGCCATCGACGGCTCGCCCATCGCGGTGGCCGACCTCGGCGCGGCGCGCCGTGAACTGGCCGAGACGCTGTCGCGGTGTGGTGCCAACCGCGCGCTCGACGCGGCCGGGCGCTGGCTGGCGATCCTGGACGACGATCCGGCGGACGACGAGGCGATCGCCGCATGCTTTGCCCTGCTGCCAGCCCTGGGCGACGCGGACAGCGCGCTTGCGCGGGAGCTGCTCGAGCGCCTGGAACCCATCGCCGATGCCCGCGGGGAAAGCGATCGCGTCGATCAACTGCTGGGCGCGCTGGTGGACCTTGCCACGGACGACGCAGCCCGGATCGTGCTGCTCGAGCGGCAGGCGCAGGTCCGCGAGACCGCCCTTGGCGATGCCTTGGCCGCGTTGGATTGCCTGAGTCGGGCCTCGGGATTGGGCGGTGACCTCGGCCCGCGCCTCGCCGCAATGTCCCCGGTCGCCGCGGGCGCACTCGCCGCCGGCCTGTCGAGCGTCGCGGTCGCCGCCGCGTTCGAGTCGGCTGCGTCGTCGCGGTCGCTGCCGGCCGATCGCCTGGCGCTGCGCCGCGCCGGCCTGCGGGCCCTGGGCGACGGGGCAATGTTGGACGCCGTGCGGAGCCTGCTCGAAGGCGTGCTGCGCGACGACCCCGCCGACGCCGACGCGATGGGCCAACTCGACCACCTGGCCGCCCAGAGCGGCGACGTCAAGGCACGCTTGGCGCTGCTGACCCTGCGCATCGCCCGCGCCGCCGGCCCGAGCGAGGCGAGCGCCATCTGGCTGGAGCGCGCGCAGCTTGCCGCAGACGCCGACTCGACCACCGAGGCACGCGAGTCCTTTGCACAGGCGGTCGCCCTCGGCGATACGGACACGCGCGTGGCCGCCAACGCGGGCCTGGCCGACCTGTGCGAATCGGGGGGCGACCTCCTGAGTGCCGCGGCAGCCGTGCTGGCACTGGTCGCGGACCACCCCGACCGCGACGACCGCGTGGGCCTGCGCCTGCGCGCGGCCGGGTTGGCGCAGGCAGGCGACGATCCGGCAATGGCGCGCTCGATCCTCGCCGATGGCCTGGCCGAGTTTGCCGGCAGCGCGGCGCTGTTCAACGCGATGGACGCGGTGTTGTCGGAGATCGGCGACGATGAGGCGCTGGCCCTGCACCTGCACGCGGCGTGGACGGGCATTGAGGGTTTGGGCGATGACGAACGCCACGCCCTGGCCGGTCGATGGATCGGCCTCGTACAGTTGCTGCACGGCCCTGGCGAGGCGCTGGCGCAGGCAGCGGCTGAGTTGACCGGCCTTGGGCTGGCCGACGTCGCCGTGCAGGACGCGATCGAGGCCCTGACGGGCGTCGACGGTGAGCCCTGGGCTTCGTGGCAACAACAGGCATGGTTGCTTGCCGCCGATCGGGCGGAACGCAGCGGGGACCCCGAGCGCGAACTGGCGGCTCGACTCCAACTGGGCAGCGCGGGCCTGGATCGCGCGGCGCGCGTCGAAGGGCGCCGTCGGTCCGCCTGCCTGCTGGGCCAGTTGGGAGAGACCGGTGCCGCGCTCGCCAAGTGGTACGAGTTGCTCGATCTGGGCGTGCAGGAGGGATCGGGCTGGACCGACGCCGACGTCGAGGCCATCGTGGAACTCGCTGATCGATGCGATCAGGCCCGCGAAGCCGGCGAGTACCTGCAACTGGCGGCAGCCGAGTTGGCGAACCGCGATCGCAAGGCGGCGGTGTTGCTGCGACTCGCAGACCGCGCAGCGGCAGCGGGGGATCGCGAAGCGCAGTGGGCGCTCGCCCAACAGGTGCTGGCCGACGCCCCAGGGCATACGGCCGCCTTGGCGGCGCGCGGCGAAGCCCTGGCCGGTTGGGCCGATGCGCCCGTGGAGGCCCATGTAGCCCACGCGCGCGACGTCGCGGCGACGGCGAGCCCGGCCGACCGACCGGCTGCGCTTCTCGCGTTGGCGGCCCTGCTGGTGTCGGACACCGCCACGGCGGACGAGGGCGTGCGGGCGGCGCTGCAGGTCGCCGAGGCGCACCCTGACCAGGCCGATGCCGCGTTCGCTGCGGTCGAAGCAGTGGTGGACGTGGCGCCGACAGCGGTGCAGTTGGCGCGCATCGCCGCCACGCGCTCGGTGGCCGCCGCGGCCTGGCTTGAGGCGCGCGCACGCCAAGCCGGCGATTGGGCCGACCTGGACGGCTTGCTGTGGGCGCGCGCCGAGCAATCGGCCGCCGAGGGCGACGTCGATGGCGCCGTGGCCGCGTTGCTCGAACTGGCCGACATGCGCACGGGTGAACGCAACGATGCGCCGGGGGCGGCGCAAGCCCTCGATCGTGCCCGCGCGATTGCACCAGACAACGAAGCCGTGCTTCGCCTGCGGTTGCAGTTGGCGGACGATGCGGACGACCACGGGGCGGTGGCAGAACTGTGCGCAGCGTTGGCCGAGGTGGCCGAGGCGGACGAAGCGCCGGTGCTGTCGTTCCGCGCGGCGCAGGCATGGCTGGCGGCCAACGCGTTGGACCGCGCCCTTGCTGCGTGCGACTGCTCCCTTGCCGGCGACGATACCGCAGTCGACGTGCACCTGCTGCGGGCCGAACTGCGTGATCGCCAAGGGCAGACCAGTTTGGCGGTGGGGGAACTGGACGCCGCCGCCAGCCGCGTGCGACCAGCGAGCGAGGCTGCCGCCGCCGAGCTGTGGCTCCGGGCTGCCGAGCTGGCGCGCAAGGCCGAGCTGGCGGAGCCGTGGTCCAAGGCCCTCGTCCAGGCCATCGCTGCCGGCGCGGCCGAGCGCGCGCTGGCTCTGGCACCCGTCGCCGAGTTGGATGGCACGTGGCTCAAGCGCGCAGTGGCAGACATCGCGCCAGCCCTGCACGCGGCTCAGCGGCCGGCGCAAGCACTGGAGTTGCGTCGCCGCCTCGCCGACACCGCAACGGGCGCAGACCGTCTGGCGGCGCGCCGCGGCCTTGCCCAGCAGTCGGCCGCCGACGGCGACCCCGTGGGTGCGCTGGCCACGCTTTTCGACGTTGCTGTCGATCGCGAGCTGCCGCAAGCGGAGCTGCTCGACGTGCTGGTCGAGGCCCACTTGGTGGCGACGCAGGGTCAGTTGGTCGAGGACTGGATCGACCGCATTGCGGAACTGGTTGCGTGCGGCGACGTGGCCGAGGACCAGGCCGCCTCCGTCGTGGGCTACGCCGCGCAGGCGGCCGGCGATGCAGGCCTGGCGGATCGCGGCGCCGACCTGTGGGATGCCCTCTGGGACCAACGCCCGGACGACGCCGACGCCCGCGACGGTACGCTGGCCCTTCGCCGTTTGGCCAATGACCCAGCTCGCCTGGCCGCCGCGCTGGAAAAGGCGCTCGTGTTCGCAGATGCCGCCGACAAGCCCACGCTGCGCATCGAACTGGCGGCGCTCAAGCTCGACGGCCTGGGCCGACCGCGCGAGGCGCTGCGGCTGGTCCAGGATGTGCTCGCGGCCGATGCGGGGCACGAGGAAGCGCTGGCCCTGGCAGAACGGCTGGCCGACAACCCGGTGCTCGGCGACGAGACGCTTGGCCTGCTCGACCGGCACTATCGCACGGCCAAGAACTGGCCGGGCCTTGAGCGCGTCCTCAAGAAGCGCATGGATCGCGCCAAGACAGCCGCGGCTCGCGCCGAGATCGCGCAAATGCTTGCGCAGTTGCAGTCCGAGCAACTCAGCCACTCCGACGATGCGCTGCGCAGTCTGTGGGCGGCGATGCAGGCCGATCCGCGCCTGACCACGCTCGAGGCGATCGAGAAGATTGCCCGGCCGCAAGAGCACGACGACATGCTTGCCAAGGTCTACGCGCAGGTGCTGACCACGCCACTGCGGCCAGACGATCGCGCGCAAGTGCTGGCGCGGGCCGCGGCGCTCGACAAGCGGCGTGGCGACCTGGCCGCAGCAGAGCGCCGGTTGCGCGAGGCGTTGCAGGCGTCGCCCAACCTCGGCGATGCCTTCGACCTGCTCGACGCGCTGCTCGACGACCAGAAGCGGTTCAGCGACTTGGTGGCCCTGCTGCTGGATCGGGCGGCCATGGTGGTCGAGATTGACGTGCAGCGCGCGTTGCTCGGCCGCGCGGCGGAACTGGCCCGCGCCGCCCAGGACCAGGAGGCTGCGCTCGATGCCTACGCACGGCTCGCCAGATTGGACCCGGCCGACGCCGGCAGCCGCCTGGCCCAGGTCGAGATCCTGCGCGAGGCCGGCTTGGGCGCGCGCCTTGCCGATGCCCTGGCGAGCCTCGCCGAAGTGACACAGGACCAGCGCTCCCGCGCCGAACTGCTGTGCGAGGCCGCGCGGCTGCAGCACGCGGGCGCCGACTCTGAGGAGCGCATGGCGGCACTGTACGGCCGGGCCTTTGAGGCATGCGGGGCGTGTGACGAGGCGTTCGTGTGGTTGGAGCGCCACCTGCACGGCAGGCCGCGGCAGTTGGTGCCGATCCTGCAGGCGCGCGCCGACGCCCTGCCCAAGGGGCCGACGCGCACGCTCGCCCTGCGCAAGCTCGCCCACGCCCACCGCGACCTCGACGATGCGGCCGGTGCGTGCGCGGCGCTCGAAACGGCCTTGGCCGACGACGCGCACAACGCCGCCGTCCTCGACGAACTCGTCAAGACTTCGGAGGCGCTGCGCAACTGGTCGTCGTGGGCAAACGCCATGGAACTGCGGTTGGTCCACGAGAAGGCCCGCGAAGCCCGGGTGGCGCATCTTGCCCAGTTGGCACGGGTGCTGTTGACTGAGCTCGACGACGACGCGCGCGCCAAGCCCGTCGTGGCCGAACTGCAGAAGCTCGCGCCCAAGGATCCGGCCACCAGGCAGGTGCTGGCCATGGTCAAGTCGCACAGCGGCGACCCAGCCGAGGCGGCGGCCGGCCTGGAACAGGTGGTGCGCGAGACCGACGACCCGCAGGCGCTCATCGCCATCCATCAGCAGCTCGCCGACCTGTACCTCGGGCCGCTGAACAATGCCGGGAAGGGCCTTCGCGAGTTGCAACGCCTGGTCAGCCTCGACCCGCGCCGCTGGGAATTCCGGCGCAAGCTTTGCGACCTGTACGCGCAACGGCAGTCGCACGAAGCGCTGGCCGAGTCGCTCAAGCAATGGCTGGCCCACCTGGAGGATCCGGACGACAAGCGCACGCTGCAGTTGGCTCGCGGTCTGGAGATTGTCGGGATCATGCGCGAACTCGCCGCGGTCCTGATGACGCTGGGCAAGCCGCAAGAGGCGGCTGCCCACCTGCGCCGGGCCTGGGAGCTGAACGGCAACGACCCGGACCTCAACGGCTCCCTGGCCCCGCTGCTCGAACTGACAGGTGATGTCCGACTGGCTGGAGACCTGCACGACTGGCTCGCCAGCCACCACGCCAGCGACAAGGCCAAAGTGGCGCTGCACTTGTCACGGGCGGCGCTCCTGCACGAGCGGCAAGCCGACCTGCAGGGCGCGCGCGACCGCTTCAAGAAAGCGATGGAGTCCGCGCCCGGCGACGACGAGGCCACGCTCGGCAGTGCCCGGGTGTGTCTGGCACTGGGCGAGGTGGATCGGGCGATGCGGCTTTTCGACCTTGTGGCCCGCAAGTCGGCCCAGAGCGTGCCCGCCGATCTGCGCGCCGATGCGCAGGTGGGCATGGGTCGCTGCCGCCTGATGCGCAACCAGCGCGACCAGGCGCGGGCGTGTTTCGAACAGGCGCTGGCGCTGGTCCCCGGGCACAAGGCGGCCGCAGAGGCCTTGGCTGGGTTGTAGCACTCGGTGGCCCGAGAGGTTCCCGCGATGTCCGACGTCTCCAACGTGTCCGCGCTGTCCCGGCCGTGCCGGGTGGCCGTGGTGGGCGCCACCGGGTATGGCGGCGCGGAGCTGTTGCGCCACCTGCTGGTGCACCCTTCGGTCCAGGTCACGCGATTGGTCGCCAAGGACAACCTGGGCAAGCGACTGGGCCAAGTGCATCTTTCGCTGGACGGCCTGACCGATCTGCGCATCGAAGACGCGGAGCCTGAGGCCGTCGCCGCCGACGCGGAATTGGTGTGCGTAGGGCTGCCGCACAAGGTATCGGCCCAGGTCGTCGCGCGCTATGTCGATCTCGGCAAGGCGGTCGTGGACCTGAGCGGCGACTATCGCTTGACCGACGCGGCGGCGTACCGGCACTACTATGAAGTGGACCACCCCTTGCCTGAGCGCCTGGGCACGTTCGTGTACGGGATGCCCGAGTTGCACCGCGACGCCCTGCGCACGGCCCGCCGGGTGGCCTCGCCTGGCTGTTTCGCCACCGCCATCACCTTGGCGCTCTTGCCCTTCGCCAAGGCCGGGCTGCTCCAGGGCCGCGTTCGAGTGACGGCCATGACCGGTTCGTCGGGGTCGGGCGCCAATCCGGCGCTCGGCACCCACCACCCGCTGCGCGCACAGACGATGCGGGCCTACAAGCCCCTGACCCACCAACACACGCCAGAGATCGAACAGACGCTGCGCCTGGCGGGCGCCCGGGAGTTTGCGCTGGATTTCGTGCCGGTGTCGGCGCCGCTGGTGCGCGGCATCTTGGCGACGTGCTGGTTCGAGGTCGACGCAACCGTCGATCCTGACGCCATCAAGGCATTGCCGGGGCAGCAGTTTGCCGCTGAACGGCTGATCCGCGTACTGCGCGACCGCCTGCCTGAAGTCAACGCCGTCGCGGGCTCGATGTTTGCCGAGGTCGCGGTCAGCGTCGACGAGCGCACGGACCGCGGTCGCCGCACCGTGCTCGCCCACTGCGCCATCGACAACCTGGTCAAGGGCGGCGCGGGCCAAGCCGTCCACGCCCTCAACCTCATGCTCGGCTGCGACGAGTACCAGGGCCTGGTCGCGCCAGCGCAATGGCCGTAACCATGCACGGCCTCGCGCATCGCAGAATCCTGGTCAAGGTAGGCGGCGAGACCGTCAAGGTGGCCGCCGACCGCGAACGCCTCGCGCGCGACGTTGCGGCCGTCGTGCGCATGGGCGCCAAGGTCGCGATCGTCCACGGCGCGGGGCCGCAGATCACTGCGCTCGCCGAGCGGCTCGGGATTGCCAGCGTCATGCACGGCGGCAGGCGTGTGACGGACGCGGCGATGCTGCGCGCCGTGGCGATGGCCATGTGCGGCGAGGTCGCCACCGACCTGATGGGTGCGCTGCTGGGCGCCGGAGTCGATGCCTTGCCCTTGCCCGCCGCGGCGGCCGGGATCGTCGTCGGCCGAAAGCGACCGCCCAGGGCCGTGCCAGGCGAGGCGGAACCGGTGGACTTCGGTTGGGTCGCCGACGTCGATCGCGTGCGCGCGCAACCGGTCGAGGCGCTGTGGGCGAGCGGCCTGCTACCTGTGCTGTCTTCCCTGGTCGCGGATGCCAGCGGCAAATTGCTGAACCTGAACGCCGACACCCTGGTCACGGCGCTCGTGCCGGCGCTGCGCATCGAAGAGGTGGTGCTGGTCACCGGCGTTCCCGGCGTGTTTCGCAACCTCGAAGACCCCCGGACCCACCTGCCGTACCTGCAGGACACCGAACTGCCCGGCTTGATTCGGAGCGGCGCCGTTCAGGGGGGCATGGTGGCCAAACTGGAAGAAGTCGGGCGCATCCTGCACCAGGGAGCCGAGCGCGTTGCGATTGTCGGGTACCAAGACGAGGGCGCTCTGACCGGCGCCGTCACCGACGCGCCAGGCATGCGCACGCTGGTGCAGCGGAGCGCCGCGTGAGGACGCTTGCACCGGCATTGGCGGGCCTGGTCGCCTGGGGAATCGCCACCGCCGCGCACGCCCATGACGTCGACGGCAATTGGGGCATTGGTTTCGAAGAGACCCTGACGGCTGTAGGCAGCCGCCAGATCCTGCCGATCGACCAAGGCTTGGCCGGCACGTCCAGCGCGGCACAGCCCGACATCCGCGCTTCTGGCCTGTGCGGCCGCTGGTGGTACGGCAACGTTGGCGTGGAGGCCGTGTTCGGCTTTGCCCTGCACGTGCCCGCCACGGCGCCGTTCGAGTTCGGCGGCTTCCTCTCGGCCGGCGTGTTGTACAACGTCGTGCGCGCCCCGCAGGTCAACTTGACCATCGGCTTGCGCGCGCTCGCAGGCATCGGCCGGACCAACGCGAGCGGCGTGGCGACCGACACCCGAGTCGGCTTGGCGTTCGAGATTCCGATCCGCGCCGAGTACTTCTTCAACCCGCAGTTCGCCATTGCGGGTGCGTTCGGCCCGACCCTGGCCTACAACGGCACACGACCCAATCCGCTGACTGGCGGCAGTTCGTCGCTCGATATCGCGATCGCCCGCGGCGACTTTGGCGGCGGCCTCGGCTTTACCTACTACCTGCGGTGAGTGCCACGCCCGCGCCCGCACAGCGTTGGCCCCGTCGACGCCAAGGAGACCCATGCCCGCCTGGATGCCACAGTTCACCCGCATCGCGCTCGTACCCGGCGACGGCATCGGCCCGGAAGTCATCCGCGCCGCGGTCCAGGTGTTGGACGCCGTACAGGCTCGCTTCGGCGGCGGATTCACAACCCAATGGTTCGACCTCGGCGCCGAGCGCTACCTCAAGACAGGCGAGACGCTGCCGCAAGCCGAGTTTGCAAGCCTGCGCGACAACTTCGACGCCATCTTGCTCGGCGCCTTTGGCGATCCGCGCGTGCCGAGCAACGTGCACGCCAAGGACATCTTGCTGGGACTGCGCCAGCGGCTCGACTTGTACGTCAACCTGCGCCCAGTGCGACTGGTCGACGCGCGGCTGTGCCCGCTCAAGGGCGTGCAGGCCGGCGGCGTGGACATGGCGATCGTGCGCGAGAACACCGAAAGCGTATACGTGGGCATCGGCGGCTCGTTCAAGCCCGACACCGAAGACGAAGTGGCGCAAAACACGATGTTGTCCACCCGCAAGGGCTGCGACCGGCTGCTTCGCTATGCCTTTGAGCTTGCGCGTACCCGGCGCCACAAGCTGGTGCTGTGCGACAAGGCCAACGCCATCGAGTCGGCGCACGGTCTGTGGCGCAAGTCGCTCAAGGCGATGGCCCCGCAGTACCCCGACGTGCAGGCGACCACGCTCTATGCCGACGTGGCAGCGATGCGCATGACCACCCACCCGCACGAGTTCGACGTGGTGGTCGGCGACAACATGATCGGCGACATCCTGAGCGACCTCGCCGCGGCGCTGGTGGGGGGTCTGGGCCTGGCGCCCTCGGCCTCGACGCATCCCGGACGGGTGGCGCTGTACGAACCTGTGCACGGGTCTGCGCCCGACATCGTCGGTACCGGCAAGGCCAATCCGCTGGCGGCGATCCTGTCGCTCGGGATGCTGTTGCGGGACCAGGGGCTGACGCAGGCGGCCGACGCGGTGGAGGCGGCCTGCGCGCAAAGCGTGGTCGAGCGGGCGTGCACGCCGGACCTGGACGGCAGCCTGACGACCGAGCAGGTGGCCGCATGGGTCGCCGCGCGCGTGTGAATCACCCGGGCGCCGCCGCCTTCTGGGGCACGAAGATGTCGCTCACGGTTAGGGGGTGTAGCCAAATCTCGTCTGTTGCGAGGTCGAAGAGCATGCCGGCAGATCGCGAGCGCGCCCGCAGCGACCGACCGAGGCGCACTCGCAGTGCGCCGACCGAGGAAGCGAGGACGTAAG
>VGRO01000024.1 GCA_016875335.1 Deltaproteobacteria bacterium
ACGTCGTGGCGGCGCAACTGCAGCAGGCCGATCGCCTCGCGCTGGTGGGCCGGGTCGCCATGGGCATGGCGCACGAGATTGGCGGGCCCCTGGCCATCCTGGGCGGCTACCTCGAACGGCTCGAAGCGCTGCAGCGCGCCGACGCGCCACTGGACAAGCGCCTGCATTGCATCGACCAGGCCCGCCACGCCGCCGACCGCATCCACGCACTGCTGAGCGATCTCGCCCAGCCAGGCCTGCCCCAAGCGCGCGACGTGGACCGGCCTTGCGACTTGGGCGCGGTGGTGGTGCGGGTGGTCGCGCAGGCCGAGCAGCATCCGCGGGCCCGCGTGCTCGACGTTGCCGTCGACGTGGCCGACGCCCAGCACGCGGCCGAGGCGTCGGCGAGCCACATGGAGCAGGTGCTCCTGAACCTGCTGGTCAACGCCGCCGACGCGCTGCGCGGGCCCGGCAAGGTCGCCATTGCCGTGCGCCGCCAGGGCGATTGGCAGGTGGTGCACGTCGATGACGATGGCCCGGGCATCGACCCCGACTTGCGCGAGCGCGTGTTCGACGAATTCTACTCGACCAAAGCCGACCAGGCTGCGCAGGCCAGCCGGCGCAGCGGCTGGGGCCTGGGCCTTGCCGTCAGCCGCCGCATCGTCGAACGCTACGGCGGGGCGCTGCACGCCGACGCGAGCCCTCTCGGCGGTGCCCGATTCACCCTGCGGGTGCCGGTGCCCGGGGCGCTGCGCAAGGCGGCCCGGCAGTCGGGGGTGCGGGCCGTCGGCTGACCGTCGCCGCGCGGTTTTCTTGACTTCGCCGGCAGGGGCGCAATCCTGCGCGGGACCGGCCGCCGTGGCGCGGTCGCCGGCCCTGTCCCATGCGTACCTCGTTC
The DNA here is from genome assembly GCA_016875335.1 of Deltaproteobacteria bacterium. Lineage (GTDB taxonomy): Bacteria > Myxococcota_A > UBA9042 > UBA9042 > UBA9042 > SXRM01. The sequence goes on from VGRO01000024.1 coordinate 878, forward strand.
GCCCGCCCACTCGTGTCGTGCCTCGCGGCGGCTTTCGTGCTCGTGGCTGCATGCCGGGGTGCGCCGTCCAAGCCGGCGGTGCGCCGTGTCGAACCCGTGCGCGATCCGCGCTGGGCCGATCCAGAGCCACCGACCGACCCGAGCCCGGTCGCCGCCCCCTCCGAGGTGTCCGTGGTGCTTGCGGGTCCGCCGACTGCCACCGATCCGCCCGAGTCGCTGACCGCCGTAGGCGCATCGTTGGAAACCCGCAAGGTCGAGGCGCTCGGCCTGGCCATCGACATGCCGGGCCCGGCCACGGCGGTCGCTGCGGGCGCCGGGTTGGGTGAGACGTGGGTGTTCGAGCGGCCGATCCGCGGCAGCGCCTATGGCCTTGTCGTCGCCGTTTCGCGCCGGCCCGTGGCCAACCCCGCGCAGTTGGCGCTGGCGGCCACCGAGATCGGCAGCAAGGAGTTGGCGGCGACAGGCGCCGAGGGCGACCTGTGGTGGGTGGTCAAGCCGGTCGAAGGGCCCGTGCAACAGGTATGGGCGGCGCGGCGCGCCGGGTTGTGGGCGTTGCTGGCTATCTGTACAGCACCGCCGGACTACCTAGACCTGGCTGTGTCGGCTTGCAAGACGGTGCGGGTAGATTCCCCGGCGCCCTGACCGTCGGCACGAGGCCGCCTCGGACACCCTCCAAACACCCAGCCAGGCGTCGGGAACCTACGACATCGGCCAAAGACACCAATCAGCAAACTGGCGGCGGGCCCATGCGCGGCCGCCAGCCCTAGGTGATGGGGGCCAGGGCCCGCAGCGCCAGATCGGCGAATCGCTGGGCGCCGGGCCATCCGGCAAACGCAGCCAGGTTCGGCGGCCGCATCGCGATGTAGTGCCCGGTGGCCGACGCGACCACCCCTGCCGTATTCCGCAACTCCGCGCAAAGCATCAATGTTCGGCCATCGGAGCGCTCCAGCCACGCCCGCAGGTCCAAGGCGTCGCCCGGCCTTGCCGGGGCCCGAAAATGGACCTGGGTGGACGCGCCGGGCGCAGCGTAGCCGTTCATCCAGCACGCCCAACCCATCGCTTCGTCGAGCACGGCGGCGAGCAGGCCACCATGGATGTGTCCGGGCAGCCCCTCGCCGTCAACGCCAGGCCACACAGTGCCTGCGATGACGCGTTCAGCGGCCGCCCAGCGCCACCGCACGCGCACGTCGGCGCGCCGAAGGTGGCGGCTTGGCTCCGCAATCTCGCAGTCGTCGGCGACGATGCCCGCGCAGAAAGGCTCCAGCGCCTCCGGCGTCACAGGGCGGCGCGCATCCGGCTGAGCAGCGGCGCGACGTCTTCGTCCAAGCCGAACTTGCGCCCGGCCTCCTTGAACTGCGCCGTGCCAACCGCAGCGTCGAGGCCGTGGGCCGCGAACGCGCGCGCTTGGATTTGCATCGGCAACTCCATCATCCGCGCGACGTCGCCCGCGCCCTTGGCCGCCGCGAACTGCTCGCGAAACACCGGATCCTCGAATCCTGCGACGATTTTGGACAGCACGTCCACGAATTTGGCCTTGTCCATCGCTTCCTCCCTTGGGGGTCAGTCGTCCGGGTACTGGCGCACCACGCGCCCCTGGTCCTTGTATTCGCGTTCTGCCGCGCGGTTGAGGTGGGCGTAGCCGATGGAACTGCCCTCCTCGGCGGCCCACACGGCGGCGCGAATGATGGCGTTTTGGATCTGGCCGCCCGTCAACTCCCAATCGAGCGCAAGATCCCGGAACTTGAGGTCAGGCTCGCGCGGCGCGTCGTCCGGGACCATCACCTGCCACAGCCGCTGGCGCTCGGCGACCTCGGGTGCCGGGAACTGCGGCTTGAAGCGGATGCGCCGCAGGAACGCGGTGTCGATGCTGTCCGGGTGGTTGGTAGTCAGGATGACGACGCCGTCGAAATCTTCAAGTCGCTGCAAGAGGTAGTTGACCTCGAGATTGGCGTAGCGGTCCACCGAGGACTGTACGTCGGTCCGCTTGGCGAAAAGCGAGTCGGCCTCGTCGAAAAGCAGCGCGATTCCAGAGTCCTGCGATGCGTCGAACAGCTTGCTGAGCCGCTCCTCGGTTTCGCCGATGTACTTGCTGACCACGCTGGCGAGGTCGACGCGGAAAAGCTCCAGACCGAGGTCGCGGGCCACCAGACCGGCGCACAACGTTTTGCCGGTGCCGGAGGGTCCCGAGAACAGCGCCGTCAAGGCACGGCCATAGCCCATCGTGCGCCCGTAGCCCTGGACGTCGAGCACATGCCCGGCAAAGCGCCCGAACCTCACCATCTCGTGCAGGATCTCGCGGGTGTCTTCGGGCAGGATGGTGTTCTCCCAGCGTCCGCGCACGTTGATGCGGGTGGCAAGTCCGGCCAGCCGCGAACTGGCCACATCGCGCACCGCCCGTTCGACGTCGCTTTGCAACACCCGACCGTGGCCGATCGTGCGCTGGCGGCCCATGGCCTGCGCAAGGTTGACGGTCAAGTCGATCTCGTCGATGCCGAACTTGAAAACAGAAAGCGTCGCCACCATGTCGGCCAGTTCGGCGTCGGCCACCTTGCCGTCCAGGCGTTCGCGCCACAACGATTTGCGCTCGTCCATCGACGGGGCCAGCGTCGGCAGTTCGATGCACCCCAGTTCGCGCAGGAGGGCCAGATGCACGCGAGGCGACAGCTTCTGCTCGTCGGCGCGCACACTGGCCCGCGACTGGAAGAACATGGTGGTCGTCTCGCCCTGCAGCAGTTGGACCAGTGCCGCCAGCCGCTCGGCGCCGTGGTCGCCACCATCGGCCACCTGCGCTTCGCCGAAATACACACCGGCCCGCACCAGTCGCGCTCGGCCTAGCACCTGGCCGACCCGGTCGGATTCCGACGCCGGTCCTGGCGCCGCGAGCAGCAGGTCGAGGCGAACCTCCAACATGCTTTCACCGAGCGTTTCCAGCGCCTCCCTGGCGATGCGCAGAGCGCCCGCGCGTTCGGCGCCGAGCAGCAGAAACCTGCGCCGCGCTCGAAAACCGCGCGCCAGGGCTTCGCGCACCTGAGGCGGCAGCGGCGCAGCGTTGTCTGCACTGCCGTCCGCCCCATCGTCTGGGCCCCCGTCTGCACCTCTGTCTGCGTCGCCCTCGGTCTCGGCGCGGCGCTTGTGGAACAGCACGCCCTTGAGGTCGTCCAGACGGATGGGCAGACCGAGCAGGTGCCCGGCTGCGAAGCTGCCCGCGCGGTAGCGCATACCGGCCACGTCGTCGCCGCCGGCCAACAGCAACCCATAGCGCCGCAGGGTCGCGGTCATGCCCAGCGCCTGCAGCACGGCCCGGCCCCGCACGCCGAATGGATCGGCGCAGTGCTGCAAGAAATCTTCGGGCCAGGCGATGCGCGCCGTCTCGCGCCACAGAGCGCGATATAGCCACAGGAATTCGGGAACCAGTTCCGGGGCCAGCGCCAGCCACAAGAGGTCGCACTCCAAGTCCGACAGCCCGAACACCACCCGCAATTCGTCGAAGCGCAGGGCGCCGTCGCTTGTCGGCTGCAGCTGGTCGTAGCGCGGGGCCAGCCGTTCTTCCATCCGCGCCACGAACGCCACGCGCTCTGGTTCCAGCGCTTCGCCGCGCAGGCAGCGCAGGCAGGTCGAATCCAGCGACTGCACCGCGCCCGCCGGCAACGGATTGCGGTTTGGGTCGTCGGTCGACCGGTCCCAGGGCCGCAGGACGACCAGATAGCGTTGCACCATGGCGCGCACGCGTTCGAGGTACAGCGCGAATTCCGCGCCCGCCCCGCCCAGCCACGGTCGCGCGCCCGCCCCACTGTCGGCAGGCACGGCGTCCTCGCCCCCGAGTTCGGCCCGCAGCAGCCCGCGCAGCAGGTCGGCCTGGACGTCGCTCAGTTCGTCGGTCGACAGGTCTGGATCGATGCGCGCCTGGTCCAGCAGCGCCTTGGCCCGCGACCGCGAAATACCCGGCAGGTAGGTCAGCGCCGTCTCGACGGGTCGGTTGGGGGGCAGACCTGACAAACCGGATCGCGCCATGCCGCAACCTTAGCACGGCGATTGGGCGCTGTCGCAAGCAGGCAACGCGGCCCGCCCGCTGGAGCGCTCGGCCCTGGCCCAAGGCGGTCTTTGGCGCTCCTGGTGCAGCCGCAGCAAGTTCCGCACGCGACCGGGGAATGGCGGTACCCAAGAAAGCGTTGACGCAACCGGAGTGCGGGCCTAGAATTCCGGCCCCCTCCCGGCTGGTGGACGCGACCAAAAATGGCAAACGAAAACGCACCCATCGTCGGGATTCTGCCCCCACGGCCTTGGCGCTTGCGGCCGGCGACCCTGTTTGTGTTCGCGGCGTTGGTCGCGTTGGTCGATCTGGGCACCAAGGCGTGGGCGACCGGCGCGCTGGCCAACTGGGTGCATCCCTTGGTTTGGACAGAATCGGCGGGGCAGACCCCGGCCTCCCTGCTGGCGCAACGGGGCATCGACCGTGCGCACGCCGAAGACATCGACCGGCGCGGCGCGCTGGCACGCCTGCACCGCGGACAATGGCCGAACTCGACGGACGTGGACGCTGCGTGGCTGGGCCGCCACATCGTCGTGGCGCAGGGCACGGGCAACGCTGCACCGCGTGCCACCCGCCTGCTGAACCGCCACCTCGGCAAGCCCGTTGCGGAGGTGCTGGCCGAGGCGTGGCGGGTCGACGTTGCCCAGGTTCCGGGTTTGCTCGCACACGCTTGGCAGGTCGCCGACCCACCGGCGGCGCTCGACGTCCCGCTCGGGGCCGGCGAGGCCCTGGCCGTGCTCGACCGGACCATTGTGGTGCTGCCTGACTGGCTGAGCCTGGTCTACGCGGAGAACCCCGGCGCCGCGTTCAGTTTCCTGACCAACGCCCCGCCGCTCGTGCGCCACCTGCTGTTCACGGTCATTGCGTCGCTGGCTTCGATCGGCTTGGCGTGGTGGCTCTGGAAAGGCCACGGCGGCACAGTGCTCGCGAGTTGGTCGCTGGCGGCGATTCTGGGCGGGGCGGTCGGCAACCTCGTCGATCGCCTGCACTACGGCGTCGTCATCGATTTCATCTACATGTTCGTCGTCCTGGACGGCAAGGTGCACGGCTGGCCTGTGTACAATGTCGCCGACATCGGCATCACGGTGGGCGTCGTCCTCATCGCGGGCGAATCGCTTTTCCGCCGGCAGCCCGCGCCCACGGCGCCCGCCGCCGCTTCGCCGTCCGCGTAGTCCGCTGCCGTGCACCCGACGTTCGACATCGGCATCACGACGCTGCCGGCCTATTTCACCCTGCTCATGGTCGGGTTCACGCTGGCGATCCTGTGGGCGCACAAGCTGGGCGTGGCGCAGGGCATGCCCGGCAATCCGATCCTGGACTGCGGTTTGCTGATGCTGGCCTGCGGCCTGGTCGGCTCGCGGGCGCTGCACATCGTCGCCGACGGCCAGTTCTGGGACTACGTGCACTTGTGCACCGACCCGATGCAGGTGCCTGCGCTCAGCCTGGGCCGGGGCCTGAAGTGCGCGAGCGACGCCCAGTGCCTCGACGCGGGCCTTGGCGACTGGTGCGAAACGGCCTCTGGCCTGTGCCGCCAGCGTCAAGATTGCCTGCGCGTCTTCAAGATCTGGTACGGCGGCTACGCCTACTACGGCGGATTCCTGCTGGCCGTTCCGACCGGCATCTGGTTTCTTCGCAAGAAGCGCATGCCGATCTGGCGGGTCGCCGATCTCGCCAGCTTCGGCATCGCCATGGGCCTGGTGTTCGGCCGCGTCGGCTGCTTTCTGGCAGGCTGCTGCTTTGGCGGCATCACCGATTCCGGCCTGGCAGTGCGCTTTGGCCGATGGTCGCCCGCATGGGACCGGCACCTCGCCGACCACCGCATCACCGATCTGGCCGCGCAATCGCTGCCGGTCCACGCCACGCAACTGTACGAGGCGGCGGCCTGCGCCGTCATCAGTTGGCTGTGTTGGCGTCGCGTCCGGTCGGGCGTGCGCTTCCAAGGCGAGGCGTTTTTCTGGTTCATGCTGCTCTACGCCGCGTTCCGCTTTGGCGTCGAGTTCCTGCGCGCCGACGATCGCGGTCTGTGGCTGGGCGGGGCGCTGTCCACCTCCCAGCTCATCAGTCTGCCGCTGTTGGTGTGGTCGGCATGGGTGCTCTGGCGCGGCAAGGCGTGGCCGGATGCGCCCGACGTTCCAGGTTCACCCGCCGCGGGACCCTCGGAGGACCATGCGGCTGCATGAATCGGTGACGTCGACCAAGGACGAGTCAAGTGCGCTGCCCGCCGCCTTGCCGCGCCACGTTGCCATCATCATGGACGGCAACGGCCGCTGGGCAAAGCGCCGCGGGTTGGGCCGCAGCGACGGACACCGCGCCGGCGCCGAATCGGTGCGGGCGATCGTCCGCATGGCGCGGCGGGCGGGCATCGGTACGCTGACGCTCTACGCGTTCTCCGAGCAAAACTGGTCGCGGCCCGCGACCGAGGTGCAGGGCCTGTTTTCGTTGCTGGTCGATTTCCTGGCGAGCGAACGCGATGAACTGCGGCGCCACGAGATCCGCCTCGTGGCGATCGGCCACACGGACAAGCTGCCTCTGCCGGCTCGACTCGCCTTGCGCAAGGTCGTGGACGACACCCGAGCCCACACAGCGATGACCTTGGCGCTCTGCCTGTCGTACGGCGGTCGCGAGGACCTCGTGCAGGCGGCGCGCAGCCTCGCCGAGCAGGTGCGCGCGGGTACGCTCGATCCCGCGACCATCGACGAATCGACCCTGGCGCGGTCGCTGTGGACGGCCCGGCTGGGCGGCGACCCGGACTTGGTCATCCGCACCTCCGGCGAGCAGCGCCTTTCGAACTTCCTGCTGTGGGAGAGCGCCTACGCCGAGCTGGTGTTCAGCGACGTCGACTGGCCCGACTTTCGCGAAGCCGAGTTCCTGGCCGCGCTGCAGGCGTTTGCAGGTCGCCAGCGGCGGTTTGGCGCGGTTGCGGCCTAGTACCTCTGGCCCGAAATTCGCGCTTGGTTCCGGCGCGCAACAGGGCTGAGGTACTTCCGGCCGCGGCTGCGGCCGGCCGCGGGGGTGAGCGCGCATGGGCGCGCGACGGGGCTGCGAGCCCCCTTCGCGAAACAAGCAGCTAGGAGCCTGTCGGACTATCGTCCGACTGGCTCCGTGCTGGTTGCGATCGGGGCAGCGACCAAGAACTGCCTGAAGTAAATTCAGGCAGTTTCGGTCGCTGGCAGGCCGCAGCCGCGGCCTGCCTAGGAGCCTGTCGGCCAGAATCTGCCGATTCTGGCGTTTCGCCGACAGGCTCCTAGTAGGCGAAACCGATTGAGGATTTGTTGCCGCACTACGGTCCGTATCCCGACGCGGATTTGGGGTTTCGCCTACTAGTATTTCAGAGGATGTTGGTGACGGTCGCCCGGTGGCGGCGGTTTTCTTGTGCCGCTGCGGCTGCCGTGCCACCATCGCCCGGGCCGCCGACGCGCCTGCGCAGCGGGCCTGCAGCCCTACTCCACGCGAGGCGCCGTGCTCGTACGCATCGTCACCGGTCTGGTGCTCGCGCCCTTGGCCATTTGGGCGATCCTGTGGGCGCCCAAGCTGGTCATGCTTGCGGTCCTCGTGGCGGCCGCCGGCCGCTGCGCCGACGAACTGGTTCGCATGTTCGCGGTCATCCGGCCGCGCGACCGCTTCCTCGTCGCTGCGCAGGCTTCGGCCATCGCGTGCAGTCCGATGTTCGGATGGCAGGCGTTCGCGATCGTGCTGGCCCTGGCCACGGCGTTCTGGCTCGGAGCCTGCCTCGTCGAGCCCGGCGACCTGGGGCATGCAGCTCAGCGAGCGGCTCTCGGTGCGCTCGGCATGGTGTACGTTGGCACGCTGGTCGCGATGCTGGTCGCCACCTTCGCCGTCGATCGCGTCCTGCCGACCAGTCCCTTCGACGTGGGCCGCAGTGGCCTGCTCGGCGGACTGGCCATGGTGTTCTTTGGCGACACTGGCGCCTTTTTCGCCGGCAAGGCCCTGGGGCGCCACAAGCTCTATCCGTTGGTCAGCCCCAAGAAGACCGTCGAAGGTGGCGTGGGCGGGCTGCTGGCCTCGATGGCGGGCGGCGGCTTGTGGGTGTGGCTGCTGCGACCAGATGCGTCGCTGGTCCAGGGGTTGGCGCTTGGGGCCGCTTGTGGCGCCTTCGGCCAGGTCGGCGATTTCGCTGAGAGCCTGTTCAAGCGGGCAACCGACACCAAGGACTCGGGATCGCTGCTGCCCGGCCACGGCGGGCTGCTCGACCGCGTCGACGGGGTGCTTTTTGCCGCGCCGATCCTCTATGCCTGGCTGGCGATGGCTTGACGCGCGCCGGTACCGCCCCCAGCAACGGAAGTGTGAAAAAGTGTTATGGCCCCCGGCTGCCCGTGCCCGAAGTGCCGCCCACCACCCTGCAAGCCGTGCGCAATTTGGCGGCAGGCGCGCGGCCTTTGCTTGCGTTGCATGCCTCGCTTTGTTAGGGTGCCGCCTGAGGGCTCGCGTCGTCCTTCGCGGACGCGCAATGGCCCTTGCGGTGCCTGATCAGCGCCGTTTTTGAGCCCCCGCGGCTCGATCCCTGCGGCCGTCGCCACCCCCAGACGACGCCCGCCCGAGCGCGAAAAAACGCCCAAGTGGCGCACAGTTGTCGTCCCCGACGGCGACGTGCGCCCGCTGACCCCCCCGAGGCGTCCTCGCTCCCGGCCTGAACCCCTGGTCGCGGTTTCGATCCCCAAGCCCGATCCCCCAGTTCGCCGAGCGCCGGCCCGCCGGCCGCAAGGCGATGCGCACGCACACCCTGGCAACAGGGCGACACGATGGAGGATTTCTCACCGTTTCACCACCACGGAGCCCTCGCCCCGCGCGGTCCGATCGCCGTCCTACACGTCGGCGCAGACCCTGCGGCGAGCACGCCGCTCATGCGGACGCACCGGGGTGGTCAAACTGCGGGGAAACGTGCCATCGGCAAGAGGACTGTGATGCGAAACCAGCACCTTCTGCGCGCACCCACTGCTTCGGCCGCCGAGCCCGCTCCCGAACCGCAACCCTGCGGCGCGGCTCGGCGGACCACGGCTACGGGCTCAACCGGACGTGCGATCGCCCTGGCCGGCATCCTCGCTGCCGCCCTGGCCGCCTGCGCCCCGCAGGTCGAGCCCGATCCACCGCAGTCCGACCCCAAGGCAGATGCCAAGGACGCGGGCGGCGTGGACGCCGAGTTCGCGGTCAAGGCGTTTGCCCTCGGTGAGCCGACCCTGGCGGCCTCATCGCCCAAGAATGAGGCCACGTTCCCCATCGCCAAGGGCGGCAGCGTCAACATCGACGTCGCCTATGCCGTCAGCAACTTTGCGCTCGGCCAGGTGCGCTGCTACCTCGACGGCACGTTCGTCGGCCAAGGCACCGGCACCGGCTACAAGTTCGCCGGCGTCAAGAAGGGCGCGCACACGTTGGCATGCGTGCTGGCCGACAACACGGCCACTGAACTCACCGCGTCGACCGCGCGCTTTGCGCTCATCGCCAAGGTCGCCGAGCCTTGCACCCTCGGCTCGGACTGCGTGGACGACAACGCCTGCTCCGACGAGGTGTGCGTGGACCTGCAGTGCGTCTACGGCATCAAGCTCGCGTGCTGCCAGAGCAAGTACAACTGCGCGGCCGGCGAGGCCTGCGTCAATGCCAACACGGCGACCGCCAAGTGCTCGGCCTGCACCGCCAACAGCGACTGCAACGACAACGAGTCGTGCACCACCGATTCCTGCGACCTGAGCGGGCCCAAGGGTGTGTGCAAGAACTCCATGGCCGACCCCGAATGTTGCTCCAAGGCGACGGCGCCTTGCGACGACGGCAAGTCGTGCACCGTCGACAGTTGCGACACCAACCTTGGCAAATGCAAGCACGTGCAGCCCGCCAACGTCTGCTGCAAGGACACCGACTGCTCGACCGCCGACCCGTGCCTGGTGGCATCCTGCGTCGACAACGAGTGCCGCACCGGCCCGGACATCTTCAAGCCCAAATGCTGCTCGGCCGGCTACAACACCAACTGCGACGACAAGAACTACTGCACCATCGACAAATGTGAAAAGAACATGGGCGGCTGGACGCAGTGCACCCACGTCCAGGACGAGAGCAAGCCCAAGTGCTGCGACGTCAACGGCACCAACGAGCAGTGCAACGACAAGCAGCCGTGCACCAACGACTTCTGCGACAACTACGAATGCAAGAACCTGCAAGTCAAGGATTGCTGCCAGCAGACCCTGGATTGCGACGACAACAACCCGTGCACGCTCGACGCCTGCGAGATCGCTGAGGGCGCCCAGTCCGGCACCTGCACCTACAAGAAGATCGCAGGTTGCTGCACGTCGATTGTCGATTGCGATGACAACAAGTTCTGCACCTTGGACACCTGCAACTACGCCGCGCTGACCTGCAAGTACACCAAGACCGACCCCACGTGCTGCGACACCGACGCCGAGTGCGACGACGGCAAACTGTGCACCATCAACGCGTGTGTCAACAAAGTGTGCGTGTACAGCAAGGACCTGACCAAGCCGCTGTGCTGCGAGTCGAACGCCGAGTGCAGCGACGGCAATCCCTGCACGTTCGACACGTGCGACCTGGGCGCAGGGGCGCTGCCGGTGACCGCCGGCCTGGCCGCCCACTACGATGCGCGCAACGTGCAGAGCGTGGTCAAGGACGGCACCGGCAAGGTCAGCGAGTGGAAGGACCTGAGCGGCAAGGGTCGCCATTTGACACCGAATGGCGTTGCACCCGTATTTGGCGAGAAACTCCTCAACGGCCTGCCTGCCGTCGATTTCGACGCCACCGATCGGCGCATGGCCACCGCCGCGTTCCCGCTGACCACCGAGGTGACGGTGTTTGCGGTCATCCAGTTCCGCAAGTCCGACGGCTGGGGCGCGATCGTCCACCACGGCAGCCGCGACAACGACTGGTCGCTCGAACAGAACGCCATCAAGCAGCCCGGCACCACGCACTTCCAGAGCGCCAATGACAACGACGGCGCCGAACTGACGCTGCTCGAGAACACCAACTACATCCTGTTCGGGCGGGTCGCCGGGACCAAGCGCACCTACGCCGCCGTGGCGAACGGCGCGAGCTACACCGAGGCCACCGGCACGGGCAACACCATCGGCCAGGGCAACAAGGTGCTTTTCGTCGGATCGTCCGAGATTTCCGAAGATTCGCGCGCCTACATCGGCCAGATTCTGTACTACGACAAGCCCTTGTCGGACGACGACAAGAACGCCGTCCTCAACTACCTGCGCAAGAGCTGGGGCATCGACGCGACCCTTGCAGCCACCTCGAACACGTGCAAGTTCACCGGCAACGGCGTCGCCGGCTGCTGCGCCTCCAACGAGGAGTGCGCGGACAACGACTGCACGACCCAGGATTTCTGCGACGGCTTCAACCAGTGCAAGCACACCCTGGCGACCGGCAAGTGCAAGATCGATATCGACTGCGACGACGGCAAGCCGTGCACCGCCGACAAGTGCGTCACCGTGGACGGTTGTGGGCAATGCCAGAACGTCGAGGTTGCCGCTTCGCAGTGCTGCGACAGCGACGCCTACTGCGACGACAAGAACCCGTGCACGCTCGACAAGTGCGGCAGCGACAACAAGTGCTCGACGTCCAAGGTCAGCGACTGCTGCCTGGACGACACCGACGCGCAGACGGCGTGCAACGACAACAACGCCTGCACCATTGAGTACTGCCTGAACAACCAGTGCCGCCACACCGTGCCCAAGAACGGCTGCTGCGCCACCGATGCCGACTGCGACGACAAGAACGGGTGCACCACCGACAAGTGCGGCAACATCGTCTCGGGCAAGGGCGCGTGCGCCTACACGACCACGCCGGGCTGCAACGCGTGCGATCCGGCCGTCGACAGCAGCTTCGACGATGGCAACGTCTGCACCGCCGACGGGTGCGTGCTCTCTGGCGGTGTGTACAAGCAGACCCACACGGCGATCACGGGCTGCTGCCTCGACAAACTCGACTGCGACGACAGCAAGCCGTGTACCTACGACTACTGCATTTTCAACGAGTGCGTGCACACCTCAAGCGAAGCCGGTCAATCCTTGTGCTGCGACCCGGCGACCGAGGCGGTCGACTGCGCCTACCTCAACACCTCGTGCGCCGTAGGCAAGTGCCAGTCCCAGAGCGACGGTGCGCTCAAATGCGCGGCCGTCGAGAAGACCCCGTGCGTCGTCAACCTCTCGTACTGTCAGGATTTTGAAGGCACCGGCACCGTCAAGTCGATGGGCTGGCTGCCCGGCGACGTGGCCGGCACGGCTGCGACCAACTGGGGCATCGCCAAGGACGGACCGCTCGGTCCCGACCAGTATGCGCGGCTGACCTGGACGCCGACCAAGTCCAACTTCCTGACCTGCCTGCAATCGCCGGTGGTGCAGGCGGCGGGCGCTTCGGCAATCACCATGCAGTTTGACCGCTCGTTCCTGCCGGCCATCGCCAACACCACGCTCACCATCCGCGGATCGCTCGGCGGCGCTTCAGTCGACTGGAACGCAGCAACCATCCTCGACGGTCCGATCGCCACCACCGACCAACTTGGACCCGAGAAGCTGACCATCAAGCTGCCGCCCGAGTTGACCGGATCGAACGGCCTGCGCTTGGCGTTCTGCGTCGCGGCGTCGAGCAGCCTCAATTTCGACGAATTCGCCGTCGACAACGTGTGCATCGTCAAGGGCGGTCCGCCCGTGACCAAGAACGGCTGCCCCGCCAACCAAGCCGTTGCTGTCGGCACCAAGCTCAACGTGCCGATCAAGGTCATCGACCCCGACCCGACCGACATCATCAGCTTCCAACTGGTCAGTGGACCGAGCTTCGCCTCGGTGTCGTCGGCGCTGTACTACTGGATCGACGAGACCTGGAACAGCAACGTCGTGCTGCAGCCCACGCAACTGGGCGACGTGGGCGAGCACACGATCACCGTTCGCTACACGGACGGCTTCCTGCAAGGCCTGTGTACCTTCAAGGTCACCGTCACCTACCAGGGCGGCTATCTCATCTGGAAGCCGAGCGAAGTGCCCATCGCCAGCGCCAACGCCATCAAGGCCGCGTTGACCTCCAAGGGCCAGTTCGGGCAGATCGTCAACGACCTGTCGCTCTACCCGGACCTCGCCAAGTTCAACGGCGTGTTCGTCACGCTCGGTGTCTATCCCGACAACCACGTCCTGCTCGAAAGCGAGGTCGCCTCGCTCAAGGCCTACCTGTCTGGCGGCGGCAAGGTCTTGCTCGAAGGCGGCGACACCTTCATGTTCGACACGCCGACGACCCTGCACGCGTTCTTCAAGATCAAGGGCGTCCTGGATTCGGCGCCGAACGGCGTCACCGGCCCGCTCAAGGGTTACGCGGCGTTCGCCGACACCAGCACGTCGCCGCCGACGCCCAAGGCCTGGGCCTTCGACCAGGGCACGGCGTACAACAACGTCAACGATCAGATCGACGGCAATCTGTCGGTGCAGAAGACCCGAAACCTGCTCAAGAACGACGCTGTCGAGAAGTTCTGGGTCGCCGTCGGCCACGACAACCCGACCGCCAAGTACCGCACCATCGGCATGTCGGTGCCGTTCGGCGGCGTGATGGCCAGCGGCAGCGACACGCAGACGGTGATGATGGAGCGCATCCTCACCTTCTTCAACAACGGGTTCCCGGATTGCAAGGTCGATGCCGACTGCGACGACGGCAACAGTTGTACAGCGGACAAGTGCGGTGCTGGCGCGTGCACCAACGACAACACCTGCCTGTGCGCCGCGCAGACCAACCTCGACTGCGGGGCTGCGCCCACCAAGCTCGTCAACAACGGCGGCGACAGCACCCAGGTCACCAGCGTCTATTCGTGCGACCTCGCCAACCAGTGGCTCGGCAAGGAAGTGTCCTACGGCTTCAAGGTCACCCAGGGCAAGCCGGTGACGGTCGAACTCAAGAACGTCAGCAACGCGACCAAGACTCGGCTGTTCGTGCTCAAGGCCACCGGCAAGGGCTGCGACCCGCTCGGCTGCATCGCGCACGACGCCAAGAGCATCACCTTCGCCGCTGGCGCCAACATCCAGTACTACGTCGTCGTCGACACGGCCGGCCCGTCCGACACGACCCAGTTCGACCTGTCGATCACCTGTGGCCAGGGCGAAGACTGCACCAACGGCAAGGACGACAACGGCAACGGCCTCATCGACTGCCTCGACAAGAACTCGTGTTGTGGCGACGCGGCATGCCAAGTCGAAATCTGCAACGGCATCGACGACAACTGCTCGGGCACCATCGACGAAGGCTGCGACGACGACGGCGACGCTTGGTGCGATTCGAGCCTGACCGTGGTGGGCAAGCCGCCGATCTGCATCAACGGCACCGGCGACTGCAACGACAACGACGGCACCGTCAATCCGGGCCTCGCCGAAATCTGCAACAACAAGAAGGACGACAACTGCAACACCCTGCAGGACGAAGAGAATTCGACAGGGTGCACCAACCTGTGGACCGACCTCGACGGCGACACCTATGGTGCCGGCACCAGCAAATGCCTGTGCGCGGCATCGGGCACCTACAAGGCGACCAAGGGCGGCGACTGCAACGACGCCAAGCAGACCATCAATCCGGGCGTTCAGGAGACCTGCGCCACGACCGAGGACGACAACTGCGACGGCAGCAACAACGACACCAACGCCGTGGGATGCGCCAACTTCTACACCGACATCGACGGTGACGCGTACGGCACCACGCCGTTCAAGTGCATGTGCACCGGCGCCGGACTCATCAGCGCCAAGCAGCCGGGCGACTGCAACGACGCCAACGCCGGCGTCAACCCGGCCATCGACGAAAAGTGCAACGCGGTGGACGACAACTGCAACGGCCAGGTCGATGAAGGCTGCGACGACGACGCGGACGACTACTGCGACACCGGTCTTGCCTACGACCCGCCGGCTGCCGGTCAGGACGTGTGCAGCACCGCCAAGGACGGCCAGACCCTGACGCTGGCGTGTCCCTCGGGCAGCACCATTTCGGCCGTCAAGTACGCAGAGTACGGCACCGTCACCGGCACATGCCCGAATCTGACCAAGGGCAGTTGCGACGCCGCCGGCGAACTCAACTACATCGCCAGCAATTGCATCGGCAAGTCGAGCTGTTCGACCATCAACTGGCACACCGTGCTCGGCGACCCGTGCGTCGGCACCGTCAAGACCATGGCGGTGGTCGTGACGTGTTCCAGCGGTGCGGGTACGGCCACGCTCGACGTCTGCCCCAAGGGTCCAGGCGACACCGACGACCTCGACCCGGCGATCAACCCCGAGGGCAAGGAGATCTGCGACGGCAAGGACAACAACTCCGACGGCGTCATCGACGAGAACTGCGACAAGGACAAGGACGGCTATTGCGACAGCGGCATCTTCACCGTAGGCAAGCCCAAGGCGTGCCCGCTCGGCGGCGGCGACTGCAACGATGGCAACGCCAACATCAATCCGGGCGTGCAGGAAGACTGCAAGACCGCCGACGACGACAACTGCAACGGCGGCAACAACGACGCTGGCGCCATCGACTGTACGCCGCTGTTCTTTGACGCGGACGGCGACAAGTTCGGGACCAACGCCAACAAGTGCTACTGCCAGCCGGTCGGCCAGTACTCGGCGCAAAACCCGGGAGACTGCAACGACGACAACAAGAACATCAACCCCAACGCCAAAGAAGTCTGCGACAACGCGGACAACGACTGCGACAAGATCGTCGACAACGGCTGCGACGACGACGGCGATCTGTTCTGCGACAGCGCGATGACAGTGGTGGGCAGCCCGACGGTGTGCGCCAACGGCACCGGCGACTGCGTCGACACCGACGCCGCCATCAACCCGAGCAAGGCCGAAATCTGCAACAACGGCAAAGACGACAACTGCAACGGCAGCGAAAACGACGTCAACGCCATCGGCTGCACCCAGTTCTACGCCGACGGCGATGGCGACACCTACGGTGCCGGCACCAAGAAGTGCATGTGCACGACGTCGGGCACGTTCACGTCCACCAACGGCGCCGACTGCGACGACACCGCCAAGACCGTCAACCCGGGTGCGCCCGAAGCCTGCAACGACAAAGACGACAATTGCGACGGCAGCACCGACGAAGGATGCGACGACGACAAGGACGGCTACTGCGACGCCAGCATGGGCTTTGGCGGCAGTGCGAGCATCTGCCCCAACGGCGGCGGCGACTGCGATGACACCAAGGCGAACGTGTACAAGGGCAAGACCGCCGAGGTGTGCGACGGCTTGGACGACGACTGCGACGGCAAGGCCGACAACGGCTGCGACGACGACGGCGACGGCTGGTGCGACGCGGCGCTTGCGGTCAGCAACCCGCTGCCGAGCACCTGCAGCAAGGGTTCGGGCGACTGCGACGACTACGACAGTTCGGTCAACCCGGGCGCCAAGGAAGTGTGCAGCAACCTCAAGGACGACAACTGCGACGGCTCGCAGAACGACCCGAGCGCCATCGGTTGCCAGAACTTCTACTTCGACGCCGACGGCGACACCTACGGCCTGAACATCGCCCAGTGCCTGTGCCAGGCGTCGGGCGCCTACAAGGCCAAGCTGTCCGGCGACTGCGACGACACCACCGCCGCCGTCGCGCCGGGCCAGACCGAGAAGTGCGACACCGTCGACAACAACTGTGACGGCAACGTCGACGAGGATGGATCGACCGGTTGCACCAACTACTTCTACGACAACGACAAGGACGGCTACGGCCTCGACCTTGTGGCCTGCAAGTGCGCGTCGGCTTCGCCGTACACCGCCAGCCAGAAGGGCGACTGCGACGACACCAACCCCAACATGGCGCCGGGCAAGACCGAGATCTGCGACAACATCGACAACAACTGCGACACCAAGGTCGACGAGGGCTGCAACGCCGACGGCGACCAGTTCTGCACCGTGGCGATGACGGTCAGTGGCACGCCCAACGTGTGCCCATTGGGCGGCGGCGACTGCGACGACACCGACAAGAACGTCAATCCGGCCGGCAACGAGGTGTGCGACGGCAAGGACAACAACTGCAACGGCACGACCGACGACGGCTGCGATGACGACAACGACGACTACTGCGACGGCAACATGACGACCGTTGGCGCCCCGCCGACTTGCAGCAAGGGCGGCGGCGATTGCGCCGACAACGACAACACCATCAATCCGGGCCAGAAAGAGGTGTGCGGCAACACGGTGGACGAGAACTGCTCGGGCAGCACCAACGACCCCAATGCCGTCAACTGCCAGATCTTCTACGTCGATTTCGACGGTGACGGCTACGGCAAGGGCAGCACGGTGTTCAAGAAGGTGGCCATCAACGAGATCCGCCGCAACAGCAACGGCTTCCCCGGCGTGACCGGCAACGAGTTCATCGAGATCTTGGTGACCGCGGACCTGACCGCCTCTGAGTTGGAGGGCTACTTCTTCGGCGATTCGTCGGCCACCGGCGACGCCAAGCTCGGCAAGTACCAGCTGGTGCTCGGCAGCCTGAATCTGACCACCATCAAGGCCGGCACCATCGTGACCATCGCCGGCCAGGGCGCGGGCGTCGCGCAGGACCTGACCTACAACCCGGCCGCGGCCGACTGGAACCTGACGCTGCACTTCGACACGGCATACATCAAGACCATCGCAGCGGGCGGTGACTTCGCGGCGGCCGACGTGGCGTGGATCGACTCCAGCAACTCGGGCACGACCAGCATCGACTCGATCCGCTACGGCGCGGCGACCGGTGCTCTCGGCGCCGCGGCCAAGACCCAGTTGTCGGGCTCGCCGAGCAACGGCACCACCGGTGTCATCGCCTTCACGGGCGACATCACCGGACTGAACAACGCCGCGAACTATGCGCTCGACGGCACCGCGACCCCCGGCCAGCCCAACGGCGGCAGCAACAGCACGTTCGTGACGTGGCTGCGTCAGGTGTCGAGCACCGGTGAATCGCAGTGTCTGTGCATCGCCACCAGCACCTACAAGACGACGCAGGGCGGCGATTGCAACGACGGCAACAGCAACGTCTTCACCGGTGCCACCGAGGTCTGCGATGGCATCGACAACAACTGCAACAGCGTCATCGACGAGGGATGCGACCAGGACGGCGACGGCTACTGCGATTCCAACAAGATCACCATCGGTACGCCGAGCACCTGTCCCAAGGGCGGCGGCGACTGCGTGGACACCGACAAGACCATCAATCCGGGCGCCATCGAGAGCTGCGCCGACGGCGTCGACACCAACTGCGACGGCAACCTGAACGGCACGGGCGGCGCCGGCTGCACCGACTTCTACTACGACGGTGACAGCGACGGCTACGGGGCCAACGTCAAGCAGTGCATGTGCGCAGCCAATGGCCCCTACAAGGCCATCCAGGCCGGCGACTGCGACGACACCAATAGCGCGGTCAAGCCCGGCGTCGCCGAGAACTGCGCCACGCCCTATGACGACAACTGCAACGGCAACCTCAACGACGCGGGCGCCACCAACTGCAGCAAATACTATAAGGATGTCGACAAGGACGGCTACGGCGTCGGCAGCGCGGTGTGCGCGTGCATCCCGTCGGGCGACAACATCGCCACGGTCGGCGGGGATTGCAACGACGCCGACGGCCAGACCAACCCAGGCAAGGTCGAACTGTGCGACGGCAAGGACAACAACTGCAACGGCGCGGCGCCGAGCGCGGTCGAGACCAACCTTGCCACCGGCACTTCCAACAGCCTGACCAACTACTTGGCCCAGGAAGTCGTGTGGACACTGCCCGGCAGCTTCGCCAAGATTGACGTGTCGTTCAATGCGCCGACCGCGCAGAACGTGACGTTGACGATCTTCAAGTCGTCGACGTTGCCTGCGGCGATCAACAGCCCGTCCCCCGTCGAGACCATTGGACCCGTTTCAGTGGCGCAGAACGGTGCGGGCGTCTACACCAAGTACACCTTCACCTCGACCGCCAAACCCAACGTCCTGGCCGGCGAGAAGTGGGTGTTCGTGTGGAAGGCGTCGAGCACGGGCCTCACCATCCAAGAGAGCACCGGCAACCAGTACACCAAGGGCGGCGCGCACTTTGCACCGAGCACGCCGTTCAGTTGGTCGGCGCTCGGCAGCGGCTCGACCGACGTCACCTTCCAGGCCTACCTCATCGTGACCGGCAACACGGTCGACGAGGGCTGCGACGACGACGGCGACAAGTACTGCGATTCGGCGATGGTGACCGCGTCGCCTGCCCCGGCCGTTTGCATCAACGGCGGCAATGACTGCGACGACACCAAATCGACGGTCAACCCGGGTGCGACCGAGGCCTGTGACAACCTGGACAACAACTGCAACGGCAGCAGCGACGAAAGCTGCGACGCCGACGGCGACCAGTGGTGCGCGGCCGGTAAGACCGTGGTGGGCACGCCCAGCATCTGCCCGCTCGGCAAGGACGACTGCGACGACGGCAACAAGCTCATCTACCCGGGCAAGGCCGAGAACTGCGACGACCTCGACAACAACTGCGACGGCAGCAAGGACGAAGGCTGCAACGCCGACAACGACGGCTATTGCACCAGCGCCATGGCCACCATCGGCACGCCGGCCATCTGCAACAAGGGCGGCGGCGACTGCAAGGACAACGACGCAGCCATCAACCCGGGCGCGGTCGAGGCCTGCGACGGCATCGACAACAACTGCGCGGGCGGTGTGGACGAGGTGTGCGCCGACCTCGACAAGGACGGCTACTGCAACGGCAGCGTGGGCTGCGCGACCTGCGGCAACGGCAACGACGGCGACTTCAACGCCACGACTAACACGACGCTCACGGCCAAAGGCTACAACTTCAAGAACTTCACCATCGCCTCGGGTGTGGTGGTCACGGTCACAGGCAATGTCGAGCCCCTGCTGATTCGCGCCACCAACAAGATCGACATCAAGGGCACGCTGGTGCTCGACGGCACGGCCGGCACGGACGCTACCGGCAGCAGCAACGGCTGCTTGGGCGGCCAGAGCACGCCAGGCAAGGCGGTGGCAGGCGGCTTCGACGGCGGCTACGGCGTGTACAGCGACCCGAACGCGGTATATGACGGCAACGGGCCCGGCGGCGGCAAAAAGGGCATCTACAACTTCAGCGGCGGTTGCGGATCTGGCGGTGGCGGTGGCGGCCACGGCAGCGCTGGCGCCAACGGTGGCGCGGCCAATGGCAGCCTCGGCATGGGCGGCGGCACCTACGGGTCGATCGACCAAGACAAGCTGATTGGCGGATCGGGCGGCGGCGCGGGCGGCTACGGCTCGGCCTACAACGCCACGGGCGCAGGCGGCGGCGGCGGCGGCGGCGTGGTGCGCTTCGACGCACCTGACATCGTCATCACCGGCAAAGTCACCGCCAACGGCGGCGCGGGCGGCTGGCAGAAGAACAACTGCGACGGCGGCGCCTCGGGCGGCGGTGCCGGCGGCGCTATCTGGGTCCGCGGCAACAAGGTCGACATCTCGGGCGGCACGTTGAGCTCTGCAGGCGGAGCGGCCGGACAACTGCAAGACGGCAACAACTGCGGCACCGCAGGCGGCGCGGGTGGCAACGGGCGCATCCGCATCGACGCCAACACCCTGGTCTCGGCTGGCACCACCACGCCGAGCTACATCACGGGCGCCAAGGACGGATTGGGCTCGCCGCTCTCGGCCAGCTGCCCCAAGGGCGGCGGCGATTGCAACGATGGCGACAAGAACGTCAATCCGGCGGCCACCGAGAACTGCAACACGGCCACCGACGACAACTGCAATGGCCTCGTCAATGAAGCCAACGCAGCCAACTGTACGAATTGGTACGCGGACGACGACCTCGACGGCTACGGCGGCGGCACAGCCGTTTGCCAGTGCACGCAGAGCAAGGCGCTGCCCACCAACATCGGCGGCGACTGCAAGGACACCGACATCACCGTCAATCCGGGCCAGGCAGAGGTGTGCGACGGCCTGGACAACGATTGCAAGAGCGGCGCCGACAACGGCTGCGACGATGACGGCGATCTGTACTGCGACAACACCATGATCCTCAAGGACACCGCCAAGTGCACCAAGTCCTTGACGTCGTGCAAGGACCAGGCGATTTGGCCGCCGCAGTACAAGGGTTCGACCATCAGCATGGACACGCGCTCGCACGGCGGCGGCTACAACCCGTTCTACAAGGAATACTGGTACCCCGAGTGGGCCGGCGGCACGATTTACCGCTACGACCTGAACTACCAGAGCAAGGGCACGTTCAACGCCGGTCAAGGCGAGATGATGCAGTTGTGGGGCGACACCGACGGCAACTTCTACACCGCCAACTGGAGCTACAACACCATCACCAAGCGCAAGGCGCTGAGCAACCAGATCCTGTGGTCGTACAACATCGGCTACTACGCGGGTGGCGTCACGGCCGACAGCAACTACGTGTACGGCATGCGCGCCGACTACAACTACACCGTCCACCAGTTGAACAAGTCGACCGGCCAATTGGTCAAGACCTTCAACTTGAACGGCGGCAGCTTTGGCGACTGGATGTACGGCGGCTTTGCCAAGGTCGGCGACACGTTCCTGGTCGGTCGCGGCAACGCCGTGGTGTGGGCCTACGACGCCAACACCTACAACAACACCGGCAGCTACAACGTCGCCACCAACATCTACAACATGGCCTTCAACGGCACCGACTACTGCATTTCGGCCAACAGCAGCACCGTCTACTGTTACAAGGTGTGGGGCAACGTTTGCGGCCAGTCGTGCTCGAGCTCGATCCTGTGGCCGCCCAAGACCAGCACCGTGGTCAACTTCAACACGGTCAGCCACGGCGGCGGCTACAGCCCCAAGGCCAAAGAGTTCTGGTACCCGTCGTGGTCCGGTTCGACCGTGTACCGCTACAGCGGAAGCAACTACAGCTTCCTTGGCACCTTTGACAGCGGCCAGCAGCAGATGATGCAGTTGTGGGGCGACATCGACGGCTACTACTACACCGCCAACTGGGGGATGAACACCGTCACCAAGAAGGCGGACATGAGCAGCACCACCGCGTGGACCTACAACATGGGCGAGACGGCCGGCGCGGTCACCGCCGACAGCGACTACGTGTATGCGCTTGGCGCCGACAGCAGGCGGGTGCGCCGCTTGAACAAGGCCACCGGCGCGCTCATCGACACGTTCCTGTTGAGTGGCGGCGGCAGCGACACCGTCTACGGCGGCATGGCCGTCGGCGGTCCGAACCTGCTGGTCGGCCGCGGCTCGGGCGCGGTGTACCACTACTCGCTCAACCAGATGACCGTGGGCGACGTGTGGCCGCCGGTGTACACGGGCGCGGTCAGCATGAACACCCGCTCGCACGGCGGTGGCTACAGCTCCAAGGACAAGGAGTTCTGGTATCCCGAGTGGGCCGGCACCACGGTCTACCGCTACAACGAACAGTATCAGTACCTTGGCACGTTCGACTCCGGCCAGCCGCAGATGATGCAGTTGTGGGGCGACACCGACGGCACGTACTACACCGCCAACTGGGGCTACGGGACCGTGACCAAGATGGCCAACAAGTCCAGCCAGCGCCTGTGGACGGCCAGCCTTGGCCAGACCATGGGCGGCGTCGCCGCCGACGAGAACTACGTGTACGCGATGCCGTACACGGGCACCACCATCTGGCGCCTGAACAAGTCCAACGGGTCGGTGGTGGCCACGTACAACTTCAGCGGCGGCAATACCAGTAGCGCGTGCTACGGCGGCCTCGCCGTCATTGGCGACAAGCTCTTGGTCGGCCGCGACAACGCCGTGGTGTACCGCTACAACAAGAACACCTACCAGTACCTCGACTCGTTCAACGTCGCCACCAACATCTACAACATGGCGTTCACGGGCAGCGAGTATTGCATCAGCAACAATGGCAGCACGGTGTGGTGCTACGCCGTGTACGGCCAGACCGTGCCGCTGGTCAGCACGTTCCAGGCTGCGACCAACATCTACAACATGTCGTTCACGGGCGACAAGTACTGCATTTCCAACAATTCCAGCACGGTCTACTGCTACAACATCGCGGGATCGAACTGCACCAAGGGCGACGACTGCGACGACAACCAGAAGACGACGTTCCCCGGCGCCACAGAGATCTGCGACAACCTCGACAGCAACTGCAACAACATCGTCGACGATGGCTGCGACGACGACAACGACAACTATTGCGAGGCCGGCTTGACCATCGTCGGCACGCCCAGTACCTGCACGGCCGGCGGCGGCGACTGCAACGACAACAGCCCGTCGATCAACCCTGCCCCGACCACCAAGGAGAACTGTGCAACGCCCGAGGACGACAACTGCGACGGCGCGTCGGACCAGTTGGGCGCGCTCGGCTGCAGCAAGTGGTATTTCGACAACGACGGCGACGGGCAGGGCACCACGGCGTTCGAGTGCCGTTGCTCTGTCAGCGGCAAGTACTCAGCGCTGCAGAGCGGCGACTGCGACGACAACGATCCCAAGCAGTTCTCGGGCACCGGCGTGCCCAAGGCGATCTCCGGCGTCTACAAAGGCGCGCCGATCACCATGGAGACCCGTTCGCACGGCGGCGGCTATAGCGCGACCTACGGCGAGTACTGGTACCCCGAGTGGGCCGGCTACACCATCTACCGCTACGACCAGCAGTACCAATACAAGGGCACGTTCAACAGCGGCCTGCCGCAGATGATGCAGTTGTGGGGCGACAGCGACGACACCTACTACACCGCCAACTGGGGCTACAACACCATCAACAAGTGGAAGGGCATGGGCGGCCAGCAATTGTGGTCGTTCAACATCGGATCGACTGCGGGCGCGGTGACCAGCGACGGCAACAACGTGTACGCCATGCGCTCTTCGGGCATGGGCGTCTGGGTGCTCGACAAGAACACCGGCGCGCAGGTCAAGGTCATCAACCTGTCGGGCGGCAGCGACGGCGGCAACTATGGCGGCCTCGCGGTCTATGCCGGCGTGCTCTACGTCGGCCGCGACCACGCTCAGGTCTACCGCTACGACTTGTCCACCGGCAAGATCATGGACCAGTTCGCCGTCGCCACCAACATCTACAACATGGCGTTCAACGGCACGGAGTACTGCATCTCGGCCAACTCGAACCAGGTCCACTGCTACACCATCGCCGGCAACACCGCGCCGATCGAGGTCTGCGACGGCAAGGACAACAACTGCAACCTGGTGGTCGACGAGGGCTGCGACGTGGACAAGGACGGCTACTGCGACGCCAAGCTGCAGGTGTCGAGCACGGTCGCGTGTCCCAAGACCACGCCGGTGACCACCACGTGCCTGAACATGCCGCCGACCTACAAGGGGGCGCCGGTCACGATGGAGACGTATTCACACGGTGGCGGCTACTCGCCCAAGTACAACGAGTACTGGTATCCGCAGTGGGCCGGCACCACCATCTACCGCTTCAACGCCTCCTACCAGTATTTGGGCGCGTTCAACTCTGGCCGCAGTCAAATCATGCAGCTTTGGGGCGACACCGATGGCACCTATTACACCGCCAACTGGGGCCACAACTCCGTGTCGAAGTGGAATGACAAGGGCGCGACCGAACTGTGGCGCTACAACATGCCGAGCACGACCGGTGGCGTGACGGCCGACGCAACCTTTGTGTACGGCATGCTGTACTACGGTATGGAAGTGCACGTGCTGAACAAGTCCAACGGCCAGCTGGTCAAGAAGATCAACCTGACCGGCGGCGTCGACACCACCATGTATGGCGGTCTCGCGGCCGTGGGCGGCTCGCTGTTCCTCGGTCGCTACACCGGCGCCGTGTATCGCTATGACATCGTGACCGGCAAGCTGCTTGACCAGTTCTCGGTGGCGACCAACATCTACAACATGGCGTTCAACGGCAAGGAGTACTGCATCTCGGCCAACAGCAACCAGGTCTACTGCTACAACCTGAACCCGACGGCATGCACCTTTGGTGACGACTGCAGTGACCTGGAGAAGGGCGTCAACCCGGGCATCAAGGAACTGTGCGATGGCGTCGACAACAACTGCAATAGCCAGAATGACGAAGGCTGCGACGACGACGGGGACAGTTGGTGCGACAGCGCGATGGTCACGGTGGGTACGCCCGAACCCGGTCCAGGCGTGCCCAGTAACGTGTCCGTGACCATGGATACCAAATCGCACGGCGGTGGCTTCTCGCCCAAATACCAAGAGTACTGGTATCCCGAATGGTCCGGGACCACGATCTATCGCTACGACAAAAACCGCGTCTTCCTCGGCACCTTCAATTCGGGCCGCAGCGAAATCATGCAGGTTTGGGGCGACACCGACGGCACGTACTTCACCGCCAACTGGGGCCACTACTCGGTGTCGAAGTGGAATGACAAGGGCTCGAGCGAACTGTGGCGCTACAACATGGGCAATTATGCCGGCGCCGTCAGCTGCGACGATCAATACGTCTACGCGATGCTGTACACCGGCATGAATGTGGTCGTGCTCAACAAGTCCAACGGCGCGTTCGTCAAAAACATCACCTTGCTCGGCGGCGCCGATACCACTATCTATGGCGGCCTGGCGGCGGTTGGCAAGTACTTCTACGTCGGACGGCACGACGGCAGCGTGTATCGCTATGAGAAGGCCACCGGTGTCTACAAGGACAAGTTCGTTTTCAATGCGTCCATCTGGAACATGTCGTTCAACGGCAAAGAGTACTGCATTTCGGCAAATAGCACTTCAGTGTACTGCGCCGATCTATTCCCGAACAGCTGTGTATTTGGCGGCGGCGACTGCGACGACACCAACCCCAAGGTCAACCCGGCCACTGCAGAGATTTGTGACGGCGCAGACAACAACTGCAACAAGGTCGTCGACGAGGCTGGGTCGCTCGGTTGCTCGCAGTACTACTACGACGGCGACCAGGACGGCTATGGCGTGAACAGCAGCCAATGCCTGTGCGAGTCCGGTAAGCAGTTCAAGGCCGTGGGCACGCCGACGACCTATGCCAACGCGCGGGCTGATTGCAAGGCGTGGGGCGGCGATCTCGTCTCCATCTACAGCGACGGCGACAACGGCTACGTGCGCAAGCTTGCCAACGACGCGGGCGTGACCGGCAACGTGTGGGTCGGCCTGTCCGATTCCGCGCAAGAGGGCGTGTTCAAGTGGGTCAGCAACGAGGCGATGACCTACAGCAACTGGGACAGCAACGAACCGGCCGGCTCGGCGTTCGTCGGTACAGCGGTGCTGTCGCCGACTCAGCAGTCGCAGTTGAACACCTGGTACGGCAACAGCGCCCAGAAGTGGTCGCTGTGCTACCGTGGTACCCAGCACGGCTTCAACAGCAATACGTTCCACAACCAGTGCAACGCATACACCAAGACCCTGTCCATCCTGCGCGACACCAGCGGCAACATCTTCGGCGGCTACAACAGCGGCACATGGAACTGGCCGAGCGGCTACAACTACTACAACCCCGGCGGCACCTGGCTGTTCAGCTTCAAGAACAACTACAAGAGCAACTGGGGCGGCAACTGCGCAGGTCAGAACTACGGCACCTACAACCACCCGAGCTACGGCCCGACGTTCGGCGGCGGCCACGACCTGTACGTTGATTCGAGCATGAAGTCGGGCTACACCTACTTCGGCTACAGCTACTATTGCCCGGTGGGTTCGTGCGGCAACGGCAGTTGCATGAGCTACTTCAGCTACCAGTACAGCGGCTGGCAGCTCAATGAAGTCGAGGTCTACTACGCCGACGGCACCGCGACAGGCGGCCCCGACAATCCTGAGGACTTCGTGTACATGAAGTCCAGCGGCAAGTGGGCCGACGACGCGGCCACCGCCACGGCCGGCTACGTCTGTTCGCGCTCGCTGTCGCTCTTCACCGCCAAGACCAACAACGACTGCGATGACGCATGCCCGACCTGCGCGCCCGGCAAGGCCGAACAGTGCGAAGGCAAGGACAACAACTGCAACAACTCGGTGGACGAAGGCTGCGACGACGACAACGACGACTACTGCGACGCCAACATGGTGACCATCGGCTCTGCGCCCACTTGCTCCAAAGGCGGCCTGGATTGCAACGACAACGACGGCAGCCAGAACCCCGGCGCAAAGGAGCTGTGCAACAGCCTCGACGACAACTGCAACGCGATCACCGACGAACAGGCCGCCGCCGGCTGTCCGCTCGACAAGAACGCGGTGTTCAAGTGCCAGTCCGGCCAGTGCGTCATCCAGTCGTGCGCAAGCGGGTTCTACGACCTCAACGGCGCCTTTACCGATGGCTGCGAGTGCAACGGCGTCGACCAGTGGGAACCCAACGACAGTTGCTCGCAGGCCTACTTGCTCGATTCGTCGCTCAACGACGGCGGCAAGACCGTGTACAGCCCCGAGGGCCGCGTGGTCACGACCGACCAGGATTGGTTCCGCGTGTACGCCGCCGACCTGGGCGACAGCGGCTATGCGGTGTGCGACAAGTTCAACCTGCGCGTCACGTTCATCAAGCAGCCCGGCGGCCTCGGGCTCGACGTATACCGCGGCGGGTGCCCGGCGGGTTCGCTGCCTGGCCCGCCCGGACCGGCGGGCAAGCCGCCGCTCAACAGTGACCAGGACAAGCGCTACGAGTCGGTCGCAGGCAACCAGACCTGCTGCGGGCAGTCCTCGTTCAACTGGTTTACCAACTTCAAGGGCGCAAGCGGCGGCGAACCGAGCCGGCAGTGGAGCGAGTACGGCGAGTGCCCGTGCGCCACCGGCGACACCTTTGACCAGAGCAACACCGGGTGGGCCACCGGCGGCAACCCGTACTGCATGCAGTTCAACACCAACGGCGTCTGCTTCCCGCGCGGCTACTACTTCACCACGTGCCAGGACGACTCGGCGTGGTTCTACATCAAGGTGTACCGGCCGAGCGGCGCGCCGACCTGCGGCAACTACAAACTTGAAATCTCCAACGGCATCCACGGCCAGCCGGGCACGGGCAACGGCCGCAAGGGCTGGTAGCCGCCGCAAGGGTCGATTGCCGCGCCTCGCCAGTTGGAACGTCAACGGCCTGCGCGCCTGCGGTCAGAAGGGTTTCGGCTCCTGGCTGCAGGCGTGCGGTGCCGACATCGTCTGCCTGCAAGAAATCCGCGCGACGCCGGATCAGTTGCCCGAGGAATTGCGGGCGCCGCCGCGTTGGCACACGGCCTTTCAGCCAGCGGAGCGCCCGGGGTATAGCGGCGTGGCCGTGATGGCGCGCCGTCCCTGGGATGAGTTGCAGACGGCGTTGGGCGATCCGACCTTCGACTGCGAGGGTCGGTTGCAGTTGGCGCGGTTTGGGCGCCTGTGGATTGCCGGCGTCTACTTTCCCAACGGCAACGGCAAGGAGCGCGACAACAGCCGCGTGCCGTACAAGCTCGCCTTCTATCGGGCACTACAGGCCCGGCTGCAGCCGCTCGCAGACGCGGGCGAACCCGTCGCGGTTCTCGGCGACTGGAACACGGCGCCCGAAGCGATCGATCTCGCGCGGCCCAAGGACAACGAGAAGACCAGTGGCTTCTTGCCCGAGGAGCGGGCCGAGGTCGCGCGTTGGCTCCAGCAAGGTTGGACAGACGCGTTTCGCCACCTGCATCCGGGGGCGACAGGCGCGTACTCGTGGTGGTCGCAGCGGTTCGGTGTGCGCGCCAAGAACATCGGTTGGCGCATCGACTTGAGCCTGCTGTCAGCGGCGGCGACGGCCCGGTTGCGGGCAGCGGGCCTCTCGCCCGAGGTGCAGGGCTCGGACCACTGCCCCATTTGGATCGAGTTGGCCGACGCCTGATCAGTCCTTGTTGACGATGATCGAGGTGACCCCGATGCCGCGCGACTTGGCGGCGCCGATGGCCATGCCGCGGGTGACGTCGCCGTAGTCGTCGTGCGGCGGGGCATCGCCGATCAGCACGATGACTTTGGCCGCATCGGGTCGCCACGCCATGCCCGTCGCCGCCCGGTGGATGCCAGCGTACACATGCTCGGGGAAGTCGCCGCCGCAGTCGACCTTGGCGCGGGCCAACGCACCGGCGACGTCGCCCTTGTCCTCGGTCAGGCCGAGTTCGAGCTTGGTCACGTAGCTGCAGTCGGGGGTCTTGTCCTTGTAGTACACGACGCCCATGCGCGTCTTGCCGCTGCGGCTGAACGCGGTCGCCATCATCCCCGCCGCGGCGCTGCGCATGGCCGACAAGTCGTCGCGCATCGAACCCGTGGTGTCGATGAGCAGCACCATGTCCAGGTCGGGCACGGCCGTCAGCGTCCCCAGCAACCGCTGGATGGCGCCCGGCAGCTGACCCGCGCTTGCAGCGGCCAACACGCTTCCGCCGGTGCTGACGGCGATTTCGCGAAACGACTGGGCGGTGCCGGCATCGAAATTGCCCGGCGGCAACGACGAAATGCGCACCGGGGGCGGCCGAGTCGGCGCAGTCGGAGGTGTGGGAGGCGGAGCAAGCGGCGGCGCGGGCGGCGTTGGACGGCCGCTGGACCCCGACGCCGAACTGCCGTCGCTGGCGGGCACCGTCAACCCCTTGGGCTCTGGCGGCTTGGGGTCGGCCTTGGGCGGCTCCGGGCGCGCCGCGTCGGCCTTTGGAGGGTCCGCCCTGGGTTCCGGGGGCTTGGGCTTGGGCTTCGCCTTTGCCGGCGGAGGCGGTCCGTGTTGGAAGACGATCTGCGCCTCTTCCGGGCCGGCGAGCAGGGCCTCGGGCGGTGCCAGCGCCAGCGCAACATCGGTGGCCAAGGGCGGTGGCGGCTCCTGTTTCTCGCAACCGCAGGCGGCCGTCGCTGCGAGCGCGGACAGCAGAAGGAATCGGAACGTGCGCATGACGGAGACCATTGGCCCGTGGGTGGACCCGCTCGTACGGACGCGCGAGGTGGCGCAGCGCGTCACGGCGGGCGCTCCGTCCCGTTTTCGGGCTTGCCTTTGATGGCGGCCTCGCGCGGCCGGCGCGGCACGGGCTTGTCCGGCAGCGGCTCGCACAAAACGGACAAGCTCTGTTGGGGTTGGGTACGCAACGGCTCAAGGTGCTGGGCCGTCAACGCGTCGCGGACGACCGCATGGGCCTCCGCCACCGCTTCGCCACAGACGACATCAACCTGCAGAGCCGTGTCGATGGCGACGGCGTAGTCGCCCTTGGACAGCGCCGCGCGCGCGTCGCGCAGCCAGATCGACTGCGGGTCGGCGTCGCTCGCCGCCTGTCCGCCACTGCCGCCAGCGATGCGTCTCTTGCGCGTCGCAAGGCGGGCTTCGGCCTTGGCGAGCTCGACCTCGGCCGCGTCGGCGCGCTCGCACGCCACTGCCAGCGGACCCGCAGCCTTGTCGGCGGGCGACGCATCGGCCTTGCCAGCGCACAGGGCGCGCAGGTGCTCCACATCCATGCTTGCGTGGGCGCGGTTCGCAAAGGGCGACCATTGCCAGCCGTGCGCGGTATTGCGCAACAGCCGTGAGGCCCGCGCGAACTGGACTTCTTCACCAAGCGCCCCGTCGTAGAAGCGCGCAGAGACCACGGCCAGCGCCGGCCGTTCGGGGTCGCCGGTGGCGAACAGGCCGGCCCACGCACCCGCGTCGTGCCCGGCTCTCCTGCGCTCGGGCGGTAGCGTGGTCGGCTGGCGCGTCAGCGGATCGAACGCGTGCGACACCCGCGTGTCGTCGGCAAACGCCGCGACCACCAGGAACGCTTTGCCGCTTTCGGCGACCTTGTCGGCGCGTTCGACGGTCCTTTGCAGCAGGCAGACTTCCACGACCTGCGCCGGGTCGCCCGCCTTGGCTGGCGGGTAGGTCAGCTCCACTCGGCGGGCCAGCGCGTAGTCGTCGGGTGCATCGGATGCGCACCCGGTCTTGGCTTGCAGCACCGCGCCGCCGTTGGTGCCACCGCCACCCAGGCGCGGCGCAGGTGGCGGCACCGCCGGCAGGGCATCGCCCAGCGTATGGCCCGCGGGCAGGGCGTAGGGTTCCGCTTCGATGGCGACTTCGGCCGTCGCCGTCGACGATGTTGCGCGCGGCAGCGACGGGGCTTGGACCTGCGGGCCTGTGGACGGCGCAGACCACTCGCGCGGCTTGGGAGCCTTGCCCTGACAAGCGGCCGCGACTGCCATGGTTGCGGCGGCGAGCCAGCGCAGCGTCCGCATCGCGGCTACTTGCAACCGGTCGACGTGCATTTCTTGGGCGCAACGCACGCGGTACCGCCCTTGCACGTGCATTTGTTGTCGCCGCCGCACTGGTCGCCCTGGTCCACCGAGCAGGTCTGCGTGCCGCAGATGCACTGGTCCAGTTGGCTGGTGCTGCCCGATTTCTTGCATGGCGTGCCGCCCGAACACGCGATGTCGCCGATGCACGCCAGCGCCCCCTGCGCCGTGCACTGGTAGGACCCGGTCGCGCAGTCGTCGATGTCGGTGGGCACGTCGCACTTGAGGCCTTTTTGGCCAAAGGTTTCGTCCGTCTTGCCGTTGCAGTCGTCGTCCAGGTTGTTGCAGAGTTCAGTGATGCCGACCTTGGACTCGTTTTCGCAGACGACCTTGCCGCCGGCCCCGCAGGTCCAGGTGCCGTTCTGGCATTGGTCGCTGTCCGGTCCGTCGCACTTGTCGCCGAGTCCGAGACCCTCGTCGGTCTTGCCGTCGCAGTTGTTGTCCTGCAAATCGCACAGTTCTTTCAGATTCTGGATGAACTCGCTGCCGCACACCACGCCCTGGCCGTTGGCGCTGCACACGAGCACCCCGTTGGGACACAGGTCGGTGTCGGGCCCGTCGCAGGCCTGGCCGAGCGTTTCGTAGCCCTCGTCGGTGGTGCCGTCGCAGTCGTTGTCCTTGCCGTCGCAGATTTCGGCGCTGGCGCCCCCGGGGCCGGTCTCCAGGCACAGGACATCTTTCTTGCTGTCGGTGCACACAAAGGCGCCGTTCTTGCACAGGTCCACGTCGTCGCCGTCACACGGTTTGCCCTTGGTGGGGTAGGGGTCGTCGGTCACGCCATTGCAGTCGTTGTCTACGTCGTCGCAGAGCGTCTCCTTGAATTCGAAGCCGGCCGCGATGTCGTAGGAGCACTTCCACGATCCCTTGTTGCAGGTGGCCTTGAGCGCGGTGGCGCAGACGCCCAACTGGTTGCAGGTCGACTTCTTGGGATCGAGGTCCTCGTCGGTCTGTCCGTCGCAATCGTCGTCCTTGAGGTTGCACAGTTCGCTCTTGGCCTCGTAGTCCGGCCCGTCCGGGTTGGTCGAGCACACGGCCTGCTGCTTGAGGTTGCACACGACCGTTCCGTTGCCGCACTCGCCGTTGCCTGAGCACGGCGCGCCTACGGTCAGGCCCCCGTATTTCAAACCGTCGTCGGCGGTGCCGTCGCAGTCGTCGTCCAGCGTATTGCAGACTTCCGTCTTGTTTTGGGGGCTGGTGCCATCGGGATCGGTGCTGCAGGTGGCGGTCAGGTTCTTTCCGCATTGGACCGTGCCTGCACCGCAGATGCCTAGGCCATCACATTTGGCGCCAAGGGCCAGCTTGTCTGGGCCGTAGGTGAACTCCTCGTCGGTCTTGCCGTCGCAGTCGTTGTCTTTGCCGTCGCAGACTTCGAGCTTGTCGGTCTCGTCCTCGTTGATGCACTGGTGGTCGCTGCCGTCGGCTTTGCAAGTCCACGACCCAGTCTTGCATTGGTCGGAGTCAGGGCCGTCGCACGGCGCGCCGATGTCGAATCCCTCGTCGGTCTTGCCGTCACAGTTGTTGTCCAGCCCGTCGCAGAGTTCCTTCTCGCTGTAGCCTGGCACCTGGCTGTAGTCGCACGACCACTTGGCATTGGCGCAGACGGCGACCAGCTTGTCATTGCCGCACACCCCGACCTTCTTGCAGATCGAGTCCACGACCGTCAGCTCTTCGTCGGTCTTGCCGTCGCAGTCGTTGTCCTTGCCGTCGCAGGCCTCGGTCTTGCTCTGATCGAGGCCGCCGCCCTTCTGCGTGCTGCACACCACTTGCTTGCTGGTACCGCACTGTACCTTGCCGGCGCCACACTCGCCAACCGCAGGGCAATTGCCGCCCAATGGCACGCCGCTCAAGCTCAGGTTGTCGTCGATCTTGCCGTTGCAGTCGTTGTCGAGGCCATCGCACAGTTCCTGGCCGTTGAAGATGAGGAACGCGTCGGGGTTGGTCGAGCACGTGGCCTTGAAGGTGACGGGGGAGCACACCACCGTGCCAACGCCGCACGCCCCCGTCCCGGTACATCCGGCGTCCAGGGACTTGCCGGTGTAGGTCTGGCCCTCGTCGGTTTTGCCGTCGCAGTTGTCGTCCACCGCGTTGCAGATTTCCGCGATGTTCTGCTTGGTTTCGGCGCCGCACACCGCAATCTTGCCGTCGGCCGCGCACAACACGGTGCCATTCTTGCATTTGTCGTTGTCGGGGCCGTCGCAAGCTGCGCCGAGCGCGATCTTGTCGGGGCCGAAGGTGAAACCCTCGTCGGTGGTGCCGTCGCAGTTGTCGTCCTGGTCGTTGCAGGCCTCTTGGATGTCCTTTTTGATCTCGTCGCCGCAGGTCACGCCCTTGCCGTCTTGGGTGCAGATGCTCACGCCGTTCTTGCACTTGTCGCCGTCGGGGCCGTCGCAGGGCACGCCGATGTCAAAGCCCTCGTCGGATTCGCCGTCGCAGTCGTCGTCCTTGCCGTTGCACGATTCGACGATGTCGGTCTTGGACTCGTTGGTGCAGACCTTGCCGCCCTTGTCGTCGCTGCACTGCCAGGTGCCGTTCTGGCACTTGTCGCTGTCGGTGCCGTCGCACGGCAGGCCAATCTCGAAATCCTCGTCGGTCTTGCCGTCGCAATCGTTGTCCAGCGCATCGCAGCTGTATTCCTTGTCGGCCTGGTAGCCGACCACGCCGTTGTAGGAACAGTCCCACGCGCCGGCAGTGCACTTTGCGATGACGTTGGTCTCGTTGCACACGCCGGCCTTCTTGCACGTCGAGTCTTGGATCTTGAGCCCCTCATCGATGTGGCCGTCGCAGTCGTTGTCGATGCCGTCGCACGCCTCGAGCTTGCCGGCAAACGCAGTGCCGCCCTGCATCACGCTGCAGATGGCCTTGCCGCTGGCCGCGCACTCGACCTTGCCCGTGGCAGTGCTGCATGTGCCGGCGCCGACGCACGCTTCGCCGAGTTTCTTGCCGCCAAAGGTCTGGTCCTCGTCGGTCTGGCCGTCGCAGTCGTCGTCGATCTTGTTGCAGGTCTCGGCCTTGGATTCCGGCGTGGTGCCAAAGTAGTCGGTCGAACACACCGGCACCTGCAACTCCGGCGAACACACCACCTTGCCGGGGCCGCACTGGCCAAAGCCGTCGCAATCGGCGCCCACCGCCTTGCCGAGATAGGCCAGATCCTCGTCGGTCTTGCCGTCGCAGTCGTCGTCCAGGCCGTTGCACAGTTCATACAGGTCGGTCACCGACTCGTTGGTGCATTCCTCTTTCTTGAAGTCGGCCGAACACGTCCAGGTACCGTTGGCGCAGCCATCGGCGTCGCCGCCGTCGCACGCCTTGCCCAGGTTGAAGTAGAGTTCGTCGGTCTTGCCGTTGCAGTTGTCGTCCAAGCCGTTGCACAACTCGGGCTGTGGCCCCTTCTTGGGCACGCACAGCACCTGGGCCTGGAAGTTGACCTTGGTGCACACCGTCACACCCGGCTGGCACGCGCCGACGTTGGATCCGCATGCCGCGCCGCCGCCCGGGTTGCCGTCGTCCACGGCGCCGTTGCAGTCGTCGTCTTTGCCGTTGCACACCTCGGGGTTGCCCGGGAACACGTCCTTGTCGAACTTCTTGCAGTCGACCTCGTTGTCGTAGCCGTCGCCGTCCTCGTCGTTGATGGCGCCGCAGTCGATGTCACCGTCCTTGCAGTCCTGGTCGATGCCGTCGCCGCATTTTTCGGGCGCACCCGGGTAGCTGGCCGGATCCTGCGGGTTGCAGTCGTCGGCGACGAAGCCGTCGAAGTCCTTGTCGGCGGGGTCACATGAGGTGATCTGGCCGTCGCAGTTCTTGTCGCACTTGGCCACGGCGTCGGGGCCGCTGCCGAGCCCTGGGTCGCAGCACGGTTCTTTGGACACCTTGGGCGAGTACCCGGAATCCGCCGGGTTGCAGTCTTGCGGCGCCACGCTGCCGTCGCCGTCGATGTCGCTGGCGTAGCAGGTCTCGTCGGTCAGGCCGTCGCAGTCCTCGTCGACGCTGTTGCCCTGGCCCGGGGCCTTGCACGATTCCAGCACGTCGTAGACCTTCTCGCTGGCGCAGGTCAGCGACAGCCCGTCGGACTGGCACGACTTGATGCCGTTGGCGCAAAAATCGCTGTCGTCGGTGTCGCAGGCGGTCCCCAGGCCCAATTCGGCGAAGTTCTCGTCGGTCTTGCCGTCGCAGTTGTCGTCGATGCTGTTGCAGGTCTCGGCGTCACCGGCGACCGCGTCCACGCACGCCACCACCTTCTTGGACTCCACGACGGTGCACACCAGGGTGCCCGCCTTGCAGGCGCCGCCGGTTGCGCCGCACGGTCCGCCGCCGCCAGGGTTGCCATCGTCGGTCACTCCGTCGCAGTCGTCGTCGATGGCGTTGCACAGTTCCTTGGCGCCTGGCGAAATCTTCTCGGTCGAGTCCTCGCAGTCAACCGGTTCGGGCCAGCCGTCGTTGTCCTGGTCGTTCTGGGGCGTGCAGACCGCGTCGCCGTCCTTGCAGTCCTGGTCGATACCGTCGCCGCATTTGTCCTTGCCCTTGGGGTTGATCGAGGGCTCCTTGTCGTTGCAGTCGTCGGGCGCCAAGAAGCCGTCCATGTCCAGGTCGGCGGCTGCGCAGGCGGCGACCTTGCCGTCGCAGTTCAGGTCGCAGCCCTTGGTCTTGGCGTCGGTGGCGACCAACGTCGGCTGGCCCGACAAGGGCATCGCGGCACAGCACGGCTCGGCGGCGCCGGGGTGGACCTCGCTCAGGTAGGGGCCGCAATCCAGCAGGTCGGGCGTGCCGTCCTTGTCGCTGTCCTTGGGCGGGCAGCCTTCGTCGGTCTTGCCGTCGCAGTTGTCGTCGAGGCCATTGTTGCAGATGTCCTTGGTCGGCTTCTTCTTTTCGGACGAGCAGATCACCGCCTTCTTGCTGTCGGCGCACACCAGCTTGCCGCCTGCGCACGCGCCGAGTCCGCACGAGGTGCCCAGCGCCGTGTAGCTCTCGTCGGTCTGGCCGTTGCAGTCGTTGTCCTGGCCGTCGCACAACTCGGGGATCGGCAGGGGCGCGCTGCACGCCGACCAGCCACCGTCGGTGCAGATCTGGCTGCCGAGGCATTTGCCGACGGGGGTGCTGGTCTGGCACGACCACGCATTGCCGAGCTGCGCCGCGCTGCACGTGCACGTGCCCAACTGTGGCACGCACACGTCGCCCGACTTGAACTGCTGGCACACGAACCCGATCGGGCACACGCCCCCCGCCGCGCACGCCACGCCGCACAGCGACTCCTTGGTTTCTGTCAGCGGCACACAGGTCTTGGCCTTGCAGTCGTCGTCCACTTCGCACGGCTTGCACAGGTCGTCGGGCAGCGGCAGGCAGTACGGGACAGTGATCGACTTGGTGGCGATGTCCAGGCCGCAGCGCATGCCGGCGGGGCAATCGCCCGTGCAGGGCTTGCTGCACACGTTGGGCGACCCGGTGACCGTTACGCACTCTTTGGATTCGCACTGCGCGTCGGCGGTGCAGGTGTGGCCGAGCGGCAATAGCGTCGCTGCGTCGACGTCGCCGGCAGCGGTCTCCTGCAGGGCGTCGTCGATGACATCGGGCGTGTCGGCGTCGACCGTCGCATCGGCCTGAGCGTCCTCGGCGACGTCGAGATCCTGCGCGGCATCCGCGGTGTCGGTCGCGCCATCGGGTTGTGCGGTGTCCGCTGCGGCGTCGGTCGCCGTCACCTCGGCGGCCACATCCGCCGCCGGGTTGGCGTCGGAGGGCAGGGGTGCGACGCCTGCGTCCTCGGGCACGAACTCGGTGTCGAGGCACCCT
Source organism: Deltaproteobacteria bacterium (assembly GCA_016875335.1). Taxonomy (GTDB): domain Bacteria; phylum Myxococcota_A; class UBA9042; order UBA9042; family UBA9042; genus SXRM01. The sequence continues at coordinate 37,796 of VGRO01000024.1, forward strand.
GCGGTCGCCAGCAGCGCCGCGGCCGCGGCCAGGGCCATCGCGCGGCGGACGGACAAATAGCCTGTGGAGAGGTGGCACATTGCTTGCCTGCGCAGTCCTTTTTCCGCGCGGCGCGCCGGGCGGGCAAATCGCAAAAGGTAGCCCGAATTGGGCGGTTGTTCAACCAGGCGGGGCCGCGGTCGCTGTGGGCGGCGTCGGGGCGGGTTCCGCGGGCACAAACTCGGGCGCGGGCGGATTGGCGTGCGTCTCCGGGGCCGCAGCGTACTGCGGCAGCGAGGTCCACACAATCCACGCCGAAGCGGACCACGCCTCGGCGACGGCTCCGTCGAGCCTGAACGCGATCGCCTCGTCGATGGCGATGTCGGCCTGGATCATCAGCGCGGCGTCGCCGTTGCGGCCAATCGACCCGCGCACGGTCCTGCCCGGCACGAACACGCCGTTGGCGTTGCTGTGCTCGCGCATCGGCCGCGACAGATTGCCCGCAAGCGCCTGGAGCGACAGGCGATCAATGCGCAGCCGCCCGCCCGCCGACAGGGTCGGTGCGCCCCACTGGGCATTGTCGGTGCCCAGTTGCACCACGCCGGAGAGCCCGTTGTTCAGCGCCCCGCCGCGCACCCGGACCAGCGGCCAGCCGGCCTTGAGGTCCAAGAACACGGTGCCGCCGACCTCGATGCTGCCCCACCCGAACGAGAAGCCCCCGCGCGCCGCCAGGGCCGTGCTCGTGTAGCTGGTCTCACCCTTGGTGCCGGGGGCGATAGGCGTGGGCGACGACGACACCCGCTGGACCTCGAACTGGTGCACCGCCGCGCCGCCGCCGATCAGCACGCCGCTTTCGGTTTCCACGTCGACGTCGACGCCGCCGCCCATCATGCGCTGCGCCTCGTGGTGGTTCAGGCGGTTCTGGCAGTTGAAGGTGTTGTGGTAGGCCTGCGCCGCGCCGCCCCCGGCTGCGACCGACAGGTGAGGCCGCCGCTGCGAGGCTGCGCTGGCGCAAAAGACGCACGACAGGCCGACGGCGCAAACCAGCCACCATCGGCCGTTCGGCCATCGCTTGCGGCGAGGCGCGGCGGACAAGGGCAGGGCGTCTGGCGTCATCGCGCAGCAGTCTGGCAGGTGCTGGGCGGGGTTGCAAACGCGGGATTGCGCGGGGCACCGGGGCTGCTGCGACCGCACCGACAAGCGCCGATGGTCGATGCGCGCGCCGCTGCTGCTGCGCAACCAGTCGGTTTGCCGCGAAATTCAGCTCGCGACCTTCGAAACTCGGCTACTTCGCCGCGAGGTTGGGCACGACCGTGTGCTTGCGGCACTGCATCCCGCGCAGTGTGCATCCTGGCTCGGGCAGGTCCTTGGGCAAGGCAGCGCCAGCGATCAACGGCAGGGCCACGCTCGACGGCCGATCGGCGTCGTGGGCAATGTCGTAGGCGACGGGGCCCTTCCACGGCAGCAGGTCGAAGCGCCAGTCGGCGCGGCTGCCCCCCGGCGTGTCGATCGCCAGGCGGATGCGCGACCCCTTGCGGAACACGTGGCCGAACCCTGCGATGGCGATGCGCACCTGCGTCCACTGCTTGGGCGCCAGCGGCTGCTGGTCGGCGACATTGTAGGTCAGGTCCGGCAAGAGCGCAGTGGCGTTCGGCCCCAGCTTGCGGTAGCTCGCGCGCAGCCAGCCGCTCTGCACATATTGCTCCTGGCCGTCGCCGCGCACCTCGCTCAGGTTGACCTCGAGGTCGGCGTCGTCGACGTCCTGGGCCGTGGTCCGCACCCAGACGTCGACGCTGCCGGTGCCCAACATGACTTGGTCGGCCGGCAGAGGCGGCGAAACGAAGGACACCTCCTTTCCGGCGGCGGGCTTCTGCCAGTCGTAGGTCGGGGCGCTGCTGTACAGGTTCTTGACGCCGATGCCCTGGTCACCGGCGGTCGGATCATGGGCAAACGTCGACGCGGCGGTGGTCGCGGTGGGCGCCGTGGCCAGCAGTTGACCGTCCGGCTGCAAGTACCACCGCTGCACCTCGGTGGCCTTGGGCGGCCACTGGTCGAAGCCGAGCTTGGCCTGGGCCAGCGGCGCACCGGGAAATTCCTTGGTGCCGCCATTGGCGAGGTACGCTTGGATTTCGGGCTCCTTCTGCCATGCCGCCAGCGCCTCGGCGTGGGTCTTGTACGCCACCCAGCGGTCGTCTGGAATCGGCAGCGCGGCTCCGAACACCTGCGCGGTAAAGGTCGGCAGCGCCAGCGACCAGAAACCCGGAATCGACGGCACGGTCTTGGCGATGTGCAGGTCAAAGAACGCCTTCCACTCGGCGAGCACCTGCGGCGCGAAGCCGTCGGCGTGCACGCCGTTGTAGACCAGGATCCGTCGCGCCGGCGCACCCTTGAACTTGTCGAGCAGCGTCACGAAGAACGGCCCGGTCTGCTCGTCCTGCCAGCTTCCGGCCAGGAACACCGGCACCTGGATCTGGCCGGCAAAGCCGCTCGGATTGAGCGGGTCGAGCAGCTCTGGCTTCCACTCGGCCTTGTTCTTGGCCTGTTCGACGTTGTCGACGCGCTGGTCGTGCAACAGTTGATTCTCTTTGCATTGAAGGTCGCCGGCGTCGACTTGCGGCTTTTCCCAACCCTGGCCGTACGGAACCGCCTTGTTGAGCACGTGGGTGATCCACGACAGGGCAAACCCCTTGTTCAGGATGCCGCCGGGTACCAGGGTCGTGGCGGTGTTGCCGATGACCGACACCGGCGCGATGGCGCCCAGGCTCGGCGGTTGCGCTTTTGCGACGAAAAGCTGGGTGATGCCGGGGTACGACAAGCCGACCATGCCCACCTTGTGGTGGGCGACCCACGGTTGGGCGGCGACGATCTCGACCGCGTCGTAGCCGTCGAGCAGTTGCAATTCCTCGAAGTAGTCGTACGCGCCGCCCGAGCACCCCGTGCCGCGCAGGTTGATGCTGACGGTGGCATAGCCGGAGAGCGCCATGACCAACGCGCTCGGGTCCGAGGGTGCCGCGCACAACACCGGGTAGGACGCGCACAGACTCTCCTGATCCTTGGAGACGATTGGCTTGCCGGGCTTGGCCGGTTCGTAGCCGCTGTAGTTGACGACGGTCGGGTAAGGTCCCTTGTCCGCGGGGCCGGGCAGTGTCGCGTAGTAGGCCAGGGTAGTGCCGTCGCGCATCGTCAGGTAGCCGTAGCCAGGCTTGACCACCTGATTGGCGTAGAACGCCGGCTTGGGCAGGCTGCCTTTGGCGTCGGTGACCTCGACCGGCCCAGCGTCTGCCGGCTTGGCGCCCAGCGCGAACACCCGGTAGCCCTTGGCGGGCGCGACCTTGCGAAAGACCTTGCTGCCCCACTTGTCGGCTTTGGCGCTCTGCACCACTTTGCTGGCGGCGTCGCGCAACTCGAGGTCCTGGTTGGGTTCAGCGTGGGTGACGTGGACCTGTCCAACGCTGCCGCGGGCGTAAAGTGCGGTCGGAAAGGTCTGGATGTCGGCGCTGGCATCGGCCGCGCCGTCCGCGCCGCCTCCCCCATCGCCTGGAGAGCCGTCGCTGCCGCGGCCGGCATCGGCGGTGGTTTCGGTTTGCTTGCCGTCCTGGTGGGCCTGGGCATCGTTGGCTGGGCCGGCATCGGCCGGGCTGGCTGGGTCGGTGCCACACGCGACAACGGCGATGGCTGCCAACGCGGCGGCGACGGAAGAGGAACGGTAGCGCACGATCATCTGGTGCTCCTTGGCCCGCAGGGTCGCGTAGAGTACACGAAATCGAGATACGTGAAACCAGTACCGGACACCCTCGGGTCGCTCGGCCCCAGCGACGCGCTCCCAGAGACTCGACCAGTTATGGGTCGAGTCTCTTTGCTGTTCAGTGGGTTGCCAAGCTCGCGTCGGCGCCGACTCGCGGCAACGTCATGACAAGACTCGGTTCACTGGGCGAAACTGATCGCGCCTCTAGTAGGCGAAACCCCAAATTCGCACCGGGATACGGGCCGTGATGCCACAACAATTCCTCAATCGGTTTCGCCTACTAGCTGCTCGTTGCGTGAAGGGGGCTCGCAGCCCCCTCGCGCGCGCATGCGCGCTCACCCCCGCGGCCGGCCGCAGCCGCGGCCGGAAGTACCTCCGCCCTGTTGCGCGCCGGAACCCGGCGCGGATTTCGGGCCTGAGGTACTAGGCCGCCGTTCTCGGCACCGGCACCTGCCGAACCACTTCGCGGACGACCTCGTCGGGCGTCGCGCCCTCCAGGTCGGCGTCGGGTTGCAAGAGCAAGCGGTGCCTCAGCACCGCGGGCGCATGGTCCTGCAGGTCGTCGGGCACGACGAAACTGCGGCCCTGGGCGGCGGCTTGCACCCGTCCCGCGGCGATGAGGGCGATGGAGGCGCGCGGCGAGGCGCCCAGGTGCACCTGGCGGTGGGCGCGCGTCGCGTGGACCAGGCGCACGGCATAGTCCAGCACCGGTTCGGCGACGTCGACCCGATCGGCGATGGCTTGCAGTTCGAGCAGTTCGGCGGCGTCGACGACCGCGCGCAGCCCCAGGCGACCAAAGTCGGCCGGGTCGAGCCCTTGCAGGTGCAAGCGCAGGATGGCCTTTTCATCGTCAAGCGCCGGATGGCCGACGTGCACCTTGAACAAGAAGCGGTCCAATTGCGCTTCGGGCAGCGCGTAGGTGCCCTGCGATTCAATCGGATTCTGGGTGGCCAGGCACAGGAACGGCCGCGGCAGCGCGAGCCCCTTGCCGTCCACGGTGACCTGCCGCTCTTGCATCGCCTCGAGCAACGCCGCTTGCGTCTTGGCTGGCGCGCGGTTGATCTCGTCGGCCAGCAGCAGTTGTGTGAACACCGGACCGGGGACGAAGCGGAACTGGTTCTCCTTGTTGTCGAAAATCGTGCCGCCAGTGACGTCGCTCGGCATCAGGTCTGGCGTGAACTGGATGCGCCGGAACTGCACGTCGGCCGCCGCAGCGATGGCACGCACCAAAAGCGTCTTGCCCAGACCGGGCACGCCTTCAATGAGCACGTGGCCGCGTGCGAAAAGCGCGATCAACACCTCTTGGACCAAAAGCGGTTGGCCCACCACCACCTTGCCGACTGCGGCCGCCAGCGCGTCGAAGCGGTCTGCGAACCGTATGGAATCATGATGCTTTTGGTCGGCGTCTGCGGTCATTTCTCTCCTTTGTTGGGGCGCGGGGGCGCCCGGCGGTCCAGGTTGGCCACCAGCAGGTCGAGGTCGCGCGCGGTGCGGACGTCTTCTGGATGGTCGGGTCCGCTCGGGCTGGTCCGCAAGGCCTCGGCCTTTTCGACCAGGCGGCGCACGGAGCGGGCGTCCGTGCCTGGCTGCGTCGCGGCGACCCGATCGGCCAAGGTGGCGAGGTCGGTCGGTCCGAGACGCCGCTGCAGGCGATCCAGGGCCAAGGCGCACACCTGGGCGGCTGGCCAATGCGTAGCGCGGCGCGCGCGCAGCAACTGGGCCAGCGCGGCGACGTGGTCGGTGAAGGCGCGGCGGCGATCGCGTTGTTGCGACAGAGGCGCTCCGAACCGCGCTCCGCGCATCCAGGCCGCGACAAGCAGCACCAACGTGCCCTGGGCCAGCAGGGGCACCAGCCCGGCGCTGCGCACCGCATCGCTCGCGTCGACTGCGCCTTGCGCGGCCTGCGGCACCAGTAGCGCCAGTTCGCGCTGCGGCGCCGTGTCGCGCGCCAAGGCCACCACGGCCCGCGCGTTGTCTGGCACCGACATCGCCGCATTGGCGAGCAGATCGTTGTCGGCGACCACGGTCAGGCTGCCCCCGGCCGGCGCCGTCCACCGCAGGGCGGCCGGTTGGTCGTCGATCCACAGCAGCGGGGACGATTCGCGCCGGAGCGCGCAGCCAAGGCGCGGCGATTCCGTGGCGGCAGGGGGAGGCTGCTGCGCCAGTTCTGGCAGCACGCCGGCGAGCTCGTCCCGCAGCGCCGCTGCCATGGTGGGCGTGTCGCTGACGATGAGGCGCAGGGGCAACACCACCTGTCGGCCGGGCGGGGCGCGCGAAGGGGTCATCGGGCCGAAATCGCCGAAACGCGTCGCCGGTGCGGACAGATCAACGACCGCAGCATGCAACGGCGCCAGACCCTGGCCATGGCTGGCAAACAGCACCACCCGACCGCCGCGGCACGCCGCCTCGCCCAACTCGGCCAACATCGACGGCAAAACGGTCGAGTGTTCGGCGTCGACCCATACCGTCGGCGAATTGGCGTCGATTTCGCGCACTGAGAGGCGGTGGGCCGCTAGCGACCAGCCCTGCGCGCGCAACAGGTCCCAGGTCAATGCGCGACCCGACACTGTGGTGTCGCCGGAACCGCACGCGACCACGCACAGAGCCAGGGCCAGCGAGGCCGTCGAGCGCAGGAGCGGTGCAAGGGTGTCCAGGGCCCGATCCACGTCGGCGCGGTTCGGGATTCGGCCGCCAAAGCGCCAGCCCTCCAGTTGCGCAACGAGGTTGCGCATCGGCCCGCCCAACGGATGGCTTGCCGCAAGCGAGCGCAGCGCTTCTCGGTTGCCGAGCGCCGGATGCCAGCGCAGCGCGCCATCGTCGTGCAGGTGCCGCAATGCCGCGGCATACAGCCATGCGAGCGCCGGACCTGGCTGCGTGGCCGCCAGTGCCCGGGCGCTCGCCAGCGCCGCGGCCACCTCTGGCAGGCGTGCGGGGTCGCTGAGCCACTGCGTCTCGACCGCGGGCCGTGCTGCGGCATCGCCGGGTTCTTGAGCCGCCAGCGGCGCTCCTTTCCTGCCACGCCAGATCTGCCAGGCGATCCACCCGACCAGCGCCAACACCGCGCCGATCAGCGCGTCGCGAAGCCAAGCCACCGACCAGCCCGCGCCGGACTCGTCGTCCTCGGGCGAGCGGTCTGCAGTCGTGCGCTTGCCGCCACCTTCGACATCGCCCCCTTGCAGCGCGCCCGCCTTGCCCGCCGCGGCGTATGGAATGGCGCCTTTCGCTGCCGCCGCGGGGCAATTGGCCGTCCAGGCCCGACAGTGCTCGGCCCGGCCGGCGATGGCGCACCAGCGCAGTTGCCCGTCGGCGGCGCCGCGCGATCGCCCGCACAGCCAGTAGTCGTTGCGCTCGGTCAAAGCGCGGATGGTCTGCCCCGGGTCTGGCGGTTCCAGCGCCCAGGCCGGCAACGCAACCCCCACAGCCGCCGCGGCGAACCAGCCCAGCGCGCGCGGATTCAAGCCGCCCTCCGGCCAGGTTCGGCATGGGCCATCACCAGCGCCTGGCACTGGACTTGCAGGTCCCAGCCATCGCCGCGGGTACGGCAGTCCAGGTACAGCAGGAAGCGCAGGACCGCCCACGCCATCTCGCCCACGATGCTGCCGAGCACGCCTGCGAAGGTCACCGTGTCGAAAAGCCCCGCGGTGGGCCCGCCACCGAGTTCGAGCACATCGAGCACGGCCCGCCAGCCGAGCGCCGCCGCGACGTACCACCACAGCGGGACGCCGATCGCCAACACCGGCATGGCCCATCGCAGTGCGGGATGGGCCGCGGCCAATCGATTGCCGCGCGCCAGCACCTGGCCGACGCCACCGCGTTCGAGCAGCGCGACTTCGGGGGCAAACGCGAACGCGATGGCGGCAAGCCCCAACGTCGGCACCCGCGACAGCCACTCGACGGTCTGCACCCACAGCCAGCGCGGCAACTGCCCCAGGTAGGCGGCAATGGTCGGGCCTAACCGCAGGGTCGGGTGCAGGGCCAATTCGGCGCATGCAACGGTCACCAGCCCCGACGACACACGGCCGACCAGCGCCAACGCGAGCCACATCAGCGCCGTTTCGGTGCCGGCGCCGACCGTGAACCACGCCACCACGACCATGGGCGCAGCCGCACATGCCACAGGAATGGCCAGCCAGCGGGCATTGCGCCGTGTGAACTGCAACGCCAGGTCGCCTACCGCCAGCAGGGTGCGCGGTCGCAGGGCGATGCGATCCGGCATCACGGCGCACCCCGGCGTTGCGGTCGCCAGCCGCCAAGCCAGGCCACCACGACCACGGCCTGCGCCGCGCCAAAACCCCACTTCAGTGCCATGGGCACCTGCGACGGCGACCACACCGCTTCGATGCACGCCGCCACGGCCAGCATCACCGCGGCCCCCACCACCAGCGTCGACACGTCTTGTCTGGCTGCCCGCAAGCTGTCGCGGCGCGTCAACGGACCCGGCGCCACCCACGCCCAGCCCGCGCGCAGCCCCGCGGTGCCCGCCACCACCAGCGCCGTCAGCTCCCAAACGGCGTGACCGCACACAAAGGTCACGATGTGCAAACCCTTGTGATCGCCCGCCAAAAAGCCGATGGCCGCGCCCGCATACAGGCCCTGCACCACCATCTGGTACAGCGACCCGGCCCCGGCGAACATGCCGGCTGCGAAGGCGTTGAAGGCAATCGAGGTATTGTGCTGCACGTAGAAGGCGACGCCCGACAGGCCCTCGGTCAGCGACCGGCCCGCCTGCGGGGCCTCGGCGTGCATGCGGCGCAGCGCCTCAATGGTCGCGTCGCCACACAGGGATCGGGCGAACTGCGGCGCGGTGTAGGCCACACATGCCGCGGCAACGAAGAAACCCCAGAAAAGCGCCGAGCACAGCGCGAACAGCCGGCCATTGCGGCGAACCGCCTCTGGAACCTGCTGCAGCACGAAAACCACGACGTCGACGCGGCGCGGCTGGGCGCGGTAGAGCGCGTTGTGCGCCCGGCCCATCAGCCCGTCGAGCCAGGCCAGCGTCGCGTCATCGGCTGCCCGCGCCCGCGCGCGCGCTGCATCGGCGACCACCGCGCGGTAGAGCGCCGCCAGATCCGCCCATTCCGCCCCGTTCAGGCTTGGGTCGCGGCGTTGGGCGCGCGCCACCAGCGCTTCGAGGCGCCGCCAGCGGTCGTCCTTGTGGCGCGGATCGTCCACGCCGGTCACCGACGCCTCCGTGCGCCGCCCTCGCGATCGTGGATGCGGGCGTGCACGGCGATCATCAGTGCGACCGGATCCACAGGACCGGCGACGCCCAGCCGCCCAGCCAGCTGCGCCGCGTAGTCGCTGGCGATTTCGGACACGCGGGGCCGGCCAATGGCGGGCATGCGCGCCACCAAGGCATCGAGCGTGCGGCGCTCTTCGGGCGGCATCGCGATGCGTTTGGGCAGCGCGGCGAGGAGCACGGCATCGGCGGATTCGCTCGGCGCCAGCGCAGCCGACCGATCGCGCCGGTCGACCACCACCATCGTGTCGGCGAGCCAGTCGCCCAGCCGCCGGAACCGCGGGTCGAAGGCGCTGCACGCGGTCCCCACCAGGTAGCAGGCCAGCGGCATGCCGTCGGCCGCGCGCAGCAGGTTGCGCAGCAGCGCGTCGGTGCCGGAAATCGGATAGCCGCCGGTGCGCACCACCCGCAGGCCCATCCAGCGCTTGCCCGGCGTCTGGCCGTCCCAGCGCCACTCGAAAAGCACGTAGTAGAACCACTCGACCACAAACCATGCCAACAACGCGGCGCCGCCGCCGAGGTCCTGCAAGCCGGGCACGGCCGCAGCGAATGCCAGCAGCGCGAGGCCCATCGCCAAGAGCGCAGTGGTGCGAATGACCCCGTCGATCATCCAGGCCGCCCCGCGTTGGAACGGACCGGCGAGCTCGAACTGCACCACGAGGTGCTCGGGCGTTTCCACGGTGGCCACGCAGTCGATGCGCGCCTCAGGATCGGCCCTCATTCGGCCTCCGCGGGCGGCGCCGACACCTGGATCTGCTGGACGGCGAGGTGCAACTCATTGGCCTTCAGGGCGCCGATGACGCTGGTGATGACCGCGTCGCCGACCCGCCACTGCGCCCCGTAGTCGGCCACCCAGTAGTTGCAGCGCGCCAGCACCCAGCCCTCGCCGATTTCGCCGAAAAGCACGACCGGCGCCGGTTCCTGCGCGATGCCGTCGATGCCGCGCAGTGCGCCCTGGGCCACCTTGCGCACGGCTTCCAGGTCGTGGCTGACCGGCACGTGGAACGACTGCGAACGCAAGATGGGCGTTCCGCGCTGGGTGAAGTTGTACACCTGGCCTTGGCCGACGACGCGGTTGGGGATGACGATCGACTCGTCGAAAAGCCCGACCAGCACCGTCGCCCGCCAGGTGACCTCGTGGACCTGGCCGCTCCACTTGCCGGTCAGGCCGACCACCTCGACCCAGTCGCCGATCTCGTACGGCTTGTCGATCTGCATCGCGATGCCCGCGAACAGGTTGCCCAGCGAGTCCTGCATGGCCAAGCCGAGGATGACCGACGCCACCGCCGAGGTGGCCAACAGCGGCGCGAAGTGCAAGTCGAAAAGCCGCGCTGCCAACCAACCGCCGGTCAGCAGCGCCACCACCGCCGTGAACGTGTTGATGAGCAGCGCCGGCACCCCCTCGCGCATGTGCCCGAGAAAGAGCAGTTGCGTGAACAGGATCTTGAGGGTCTTGACGAAGGTCGTCGCGCCCTGCACCAGCACCAGCAGCCCCAGCCACGGGCGCAGGCCACCAAACGCGAACTGCACGAACCAATCGAGGTCGAGGCTGAAATACGCCAAGGCCAGACCGCCGAACATGCCCGTGTGCAGGGTCAGGTTCGCCAGTTCGTGGCGCAGGCTCTTGTGGCGCTCGGCGTTGACCTTGCGCAACGCCACCGTGTACAGCACCCACATCGCCAGGGCGCCGGCGACGAGCATCAGGCACGGTTCAAGCGCGATGAGGCCATCGACGCGCGATTCGCTGAGCCATGGACTGCGGGGATGGGTCTTCATCGTCGCACCCGGTCGGCGGTCAAGTTGCGCCAGCGGCCAACATGTGGACCGCGTGCAGCGTTTGTTCCACGCTGGCCCCGAGCCGTGGCGAAAGCACCACCACCGTCGCCCAGTCCGGTTCAACCAGCGTCCGCCGCTCCAACTCGCTGCACAACTGCGCCAGTTCAGTGGCGCCAAACTGCCCCGCCGCCGAGCGCAGGGTGTGGGCGGCCCGGCCCACCGCCCGCGGGTCTTGGCGCTCGACGCCCAGCTCGATCTGGTCGCGCAACTCCCTGGCCGAACGCGAGAAGCTCTCGACGAGCGCCTCCATGCCGACCGGATCGTCGGCGTACAGGTCGGCCAGGTTCGCCAGCGCGGCGGGTTCGAGGTGCAAGGCAGGCTCGCGATCGGCGCGGGACGCGTTTGTCGCAGTGTAGGCCGGTTGCGAGGCGTTGGGCAACTAAGAGGGTGTACCAGAATCCACCGCCCCGCGCCGGCCAGCCGCGGAGCGGCGGTGCCGGCGCCTTTTTTCGCCTCCACGCCGTGCCCGGCAGCGCCCGGCGGACCTTTTTTGCCCCCGGTTTTGCCGCCCCCCGCTGCGTTCCGCGCGTCCTAGGGGCGTTTGCGTGCGTTTGCGCCAATGCTGGCG
>VGRO01000025.1 GCA_016875335.1 Deltaproteobacteria bacterium
GAGGTACTTCCGGCCGCGGCTGCGGCCGGCCGCGGGGGTGAGCGCGCATGAGCGCGCGAGGGGGCTGCGAGCCCCCTTCACGAAACAAGCAGCTAGTAGGCGAAACCGATTGAGGATTTGTTGCGGCATTACGGCCCGTATCCCGACGCGAATTTGGGGTTTCGCCTACTAGTACCTCAGGGCCGAAATTCGCGCCGGATTCCGGCGCGCAACAGGGCTGAGGTACTTCCGGCCGCGGCTGCGGCCGGCCGCGGGGGTGAGCGCGCATGAGCGCGCGAGGGGGCTGCGAGCCCCCTTCACGAAACAAGCAGCTAGTAGGCGAAACCGATTGAGGATTTGTTGCGGCGTGACGGCCCGTATCCCGACGCGAATTTGGGGTTTCGCCTACTAGTTGCCGCCGACGATGAGCAAGTCGTCGACCCGCGGGCCAGGGAAGTTGTTGAACTTCTCGTCGACCGTGTTGAACCGAATGCGGACCTTGATGTCTTTCTTGCCGGCAAAGTGCTGCGCAAGGTCCTGTGTAAACGTCAGCCACGTCTTGACCGCAAAACGCGGCAACACGTAGCTGCGCGTACCGTTCTTGTTGCAATTCGCCGGGGTCTGGTCATTGCACTGGGTCGAGACGTTGCAGCATCCATTGAAATTGTCGGTCGACAGTTGTACGTGCATTATGTCAAAGTTGGCGCTTTGGTTGTTGTTTTCCGTGTCGTAGTAGTACTTGAGGGCCAAATTGACCTTGGTCAGACCCGTCGCATCCAAGAGCTTGTTGTACGTCGCCGTGCCGGCATTGCTTTGTGACTGGCTACTGCTGCTCTTGGCGTCGTAGCCCGTGCCATTGTTGTAGTTGAGCGAGCACGTGCCGGTCGGCGGCGTCACGGCGGGCGTGTTGTCGATGGCCCAGTTGAAGCCGGTGGACGAGTGGGTCGAGGCATAGGTCCAGTCCGTTCCGCTGCACAGGAAGGTCTCGTCGAGCAACTTCTTGGCGTTGCACGGGTACACGTTTGCGCACGTCGCGTCGGCGCAGTCGACATTGCCGTCGCCGTTGTTGTCGATGCCGTCGGTGCAGTTCTCGGGCACGCCGACGAAGTTCAGGTTGACCTTGACGTTGTCGATGAAGATGCCGGCGCCCAGGTTGCCGGTGGCCCACTGGCTGTTCACTTGCATGGTCGTCTCGAGGTAGAACTTGTGTTTGAGCAAGCCGGTCAGGTTCTGCTTGACCCCCTGTTTCCACACCTTGAGGTCGGTGGTGGCCTTGGGGAAGTTGATGGTCAGCAGAATACCATTGCCGTTGCTGTTGCGCACGAGGATCTGCGGCAGGTCCGGTTGGCCGTCGGCTGAGGGGTCGACGTCGTAGTAGGCGTCAAAGACCAGCTCGCCGACGCCGGAATTGAGGCCGACCCAGTCGATATCGGGCGAGCGCGCCGTTCCGGCGGGTGGCAGGCACAGGGTGTTGCCGCCAAACTGGTAGCCGTCGCAGTAGTCGGTGTCGTCGTTGAAATTCAAGGTGCACTTGTGAGCCGCCTGCTGCTCGGGCGTGCCAACTTTGGGCGCCTCGTCGACCTTCCACACCACCTTGCGCGGCACCTGCGGATAAGGCGAGTTTGGCGTCGTGATGACCCACTTGGTCTTTTCACCGCAATCGAAGGGGTCGTCCAGGAACTTGCAGTTGCTGTTCGGCATGCACGCGCCCGCCTTGCAGATGCTCTCCTTCGTACAGGCGATGCCATCGTCGCACACGGTTCCGTCGGCAGCGGCCGTGTAGACGCACCCCTTGACCTTGTCGCAGGTGTCGGTCGTGCACGGGCTCTTGTCGTCGCACACCACGGCGGCGCCGGCCTTGCATGCCCCGCCATTGCACGCGTCCGGCCCCGTGCACTTGTCGCCGTCGTCGCACGCGGCGGTGTTGTTTGCGGTCGCGCAGGTGCCAGTTTTGGGGTCGCAGGTATCATCGGTGCACGCGTTGGCGTCGTCGCAGACCTTGGCCTTGCCGGTGCACTTGCCGGCCGCGCAGGCGTCTGCCGAAGTACACGCGGAGCCGTCGTCGCACTGCGCGCCGTCGTTGCCCGCCGCGTTGACGCAGTTGCCGGTCTTGGCGTCGCACGAGTCCGCGGTGCAGGGGCTCTTGTCGTCGCAGACCTTGGCGGTTCCTCCTGTGCAATTGCTGGCGCTGCACGCCTCGCCGGTGGTGCAGGCATTGCCGTCGTCGCAGGCGCCGGTGGTGCCCGTCCAGGTGCAATCGCCGGTCTTGGCATCGCAGTTGTCGTTGGTGCAGGGGTTGCCGTCGTCACACGCACCGCTCGGCTTGCCGGCGCACTTGCCGCCTCCGCAAACGTCGCCGTTGGTGCACTTGCTGCCGTCGTCGCAGGCGGCCGTGTTGTTGGCGTGCGCGCAGCCGGTCTTCGGGTCACAACTGTCGGTCGTACATGGATTCTTGTCGTCACAGGTCGCCAGATCGATGGCGCTGCCGGGGGTGCAAGTCGCGCCCTTGCCCGCGACCACGCCGCACTTGTCGCCGATGGTGCAGGCGTTGCCGTCGTCGCACGGGTTGCTGTTCGGCGCAAAGGCACAGCCGGTCTTGGGGTCGCAGCTGTCGTTGGTGCAGGCATTGCCGTCGTCGCAGCTCAGCTTGGCACCGCCCTCGCAGGCGCCCGCCTTGCACTTGGCGGGCTGCTGGCACAAGTCATTGGCCGAGCCGCATGCGGAGCCGTCGGCGACGGCCTTGTTGACGCAGCCCACTTTGGGGTCGCACGAGTCGGCGGTGCAGTCGTTCTTGTCGCCGCAGTCCTTGGGACCCGCCGCAGGCTCGCACTTGCCGGCCTTGCAGACGGCGGCCTGGCACAGGTCGCCCGCGTTGCACGGCGCGGTATTGGGCGTGAACACGCAGCCATTGGCCACCTTGGGGTCGCAGGTGTCGTCGGTGCACGCGTTGTTGTCGTTGCAGGCCTTGGCCGCGCCGCCTTGGCACTTGCCGTCTTTGCAGGCATCACCGTCGGTGCAGAGGTTGCCGTCGTCGCAAGCGGCGGTGTTCGGAGCCGCTCCGCAACCGGTCTTGGCATCGCAGTTGTCGGTCGTGCACGGGTTGCCGTCGTCGCAGACCTTGGTGGTGCCGGCGCACTTGCCATTGTTGGCGCAGGCGTCCTTGTCGGTGCATGCGCTGCCGTCGTCGCAGGCGGCGTTCGGGGTGACCTTGAAGACACAGTTGCCGTTGGCCCCGTCGCAGGTGTCCGTGGTGCACGCGTTGCCGTCGTCGCAGGAGGTGGCTTTGCCCCCGCATTTTCCGGCCTTGCACGCATCGTCGCTGGTGCAAAGGCTGCCGTCGTCGCACTTGCCGTCTTGCGGCGCGTTGGCGCACCCGCCCTTGGCCGGGTCGCAGGTGTCGGCCGTGCACGGGTTCTTGTCGTCGCACGCGTTGGGTGCGCCGGGCTCGCACTTGCCGCCCTTGCAGGAGTCGCCGGAAGTGCAGGCGTTGCCGTCATCGCACGCAGCGGTGTTGGCAGAGTTGGCACAGAACCCGGTCTTGGGGTCGCAGGTGTCGTCGGTGCACGCCGCGTTGTCGTTGCAGTCCTTGGCCGTGCCGGGGCTGCACGCGCCGGCCTTGCAGGTGTCGTTGGCCGTGCAGCCGTCGCCGTCATCGCACGCCGATCCGTCGGCAGCCTTGCCGGTCACGCACGAACCGTTGCTGCATTGGACGGCCGCACAGATACCGGCTTTGCCGCAGTCCGCGTCGATCTTGCAGGCCGGTGGGGTACCCGCGTCGGTCGGGGTGCCGCCGTCGCCGGTCGTACCGCCGCCATCGCCCGTTGTCGTGTCCGGGGTGACCGTGCCGCCGTCCGGGTCGGTGACCCCACCGTCGGTTCCGCTGCTGCCGCCATCTGGCGTGCCGGTGCCCCCATCTGGCGTGACCGTGCCGCCGTCGGGTGTGCCGGTGCCCCCATCTGGCGTGACCGTGCCGCCGTCGGGATCGGTGACCACGCCGTCGGTGCTGCCGCTGCCGGCGTCCGGTGTGACCGTGCCGCCGTCCGGGTCGGTGGCGGTGCCGTCGGTTGCGCCGCTGCCGCCGTCGGTCGCCCCCGATCCACCGTCCGGGTCGACCGTGCCGGTGTCCGTGCCGCCGCTCGCGCCATCCGGATCGACGGTGGCGGCGTCGGTGCCGCCGTCGGCCCCGGCCTGGGTGGTGTCGGGGTCGGTCGCGCCGCCGTCGCCGGTGGCCGCGTCTGTGCCAGCGGCCGCGCCGTCGCCGCCCACGCCAGCAGTGTTGCCGTCGGACGATGCCGACGCGTCGGCTCCACCCAAGGGCGAAATCGTGGTGTCCTCGCCGCAGGCCGACAGGGCCATCAGCGCGCTGGCCACCGCCAGCTTGCCAAAGGCCAATTTGCGATCGCGCAAGGGGCGCAACAGGGTGGGCATGGCGTGCATGGAACCTCTCCGAAATTGCCAGAAAAACGGTCAATCGCGCAACTCGCGCAGGTGCGCAGAATTCCGGTTTCGCGGCCGGCAGTCAAACCATCCGCACTGTGCCTGACAGTTTCACACAATGCGACTTTCCTGCGCGGACTGCTATGAAGGCTATGCAATTGCAGCAATTTGCAGCGCGGTAGCCGTTCGCCTACGCTCGCGCCCTGCTCGATGAAAGGACGCCGTCCGATGCCGCCCGCCGCCCCCCCTGACCGAACCGCAGATCGCATCGATGTGCACACGCACCTGCTGCCGCGAGAGCTGCCGCGCTGGGCCGACCGCTTCGGCTATGGCGGATTCGTCGGCCTGGACCACCCGACCGGCTGCCGGGCGCGCATGGTCCGCGACGACGGCACCGTGTTCCGCGAAGTGGACCCCAACCTGTGGGATCCGGCCGAGCGCCTGCGCGACATGGACGAAACGCGGGTCGCCGTCCAGGTACTGTCCACCGTGCCCGTGATGTTCTGCTACTGGACGCCGCCGCGCGACGGTCTGCAGGTCGCCCGGTATTTGAACGACCACCTGGCCGATGTCGTGCGCCGTCACCCGAAGCGCTTCGTGGGGCTCGGCACCCTGCCGTTGCAGGACCCGGACCTCGCCATCGCGGAACTGGACCGCTGCATGGGCGACCTCGGCCTGTGCGGCGTGCAGATCGGCAGCCACGTGCGCGGACCGGGAGCCGATCGGAACCTCGACGACCCTGCGCTGTTTGCCGTGTTCGCCCGCGCTGCGCAACTGGGCGCTGCTGTGTTCGTGCACCCGTGGGACATGATGGGCGAGGCCGACATGCGCAAATACTGGCTGCCGTGGCTGGTCGGCATGCCGGCCGAGTGCAGCCGGGCGCTCTGCTCGCTGATGTTTGGCGGGGTCTTCACGCGCTTGCCCAAGCTGCGGGTCTGCGTGGCCCATGGGGGCGGCAGTTTCGCGGCGACGCTCGGTCGCATCCAGCACGGCTTCGAGGCACGCCCGGACCTGTGCGCCATCGACAACGCTGTCGCTCCGCGCGACCATGTCGGCCGCTTCTGGGTCGATGCGCTGGTGCACGACCCGCGGGCGCTGCGGCTGATCATCGACACCTTCGGGGTGGACCGCGTCACCGTGGGGTCGGACTACCCGTTTCCGCTCGGCGAGGCACAGCCGGGCGGGCTCGTGGCGTCGCTGGCGCTCGATGCGAATGCGCACGGCAAGATCCAGATGGACAACGCGTTGCACTGGCTCGGCATCGACCGCCACCTGCGCCGCAAGGAGGCCCTGTGACCACCCGACTCGTCATCCTGGATTTTGACGGCACGTTCACCGATTCCGAGGCGGAGGGCGCGCCGTTCGCCGAACGCTATCCGGACTTGCTGGCCGCCGCGATCGGCATGGACGCGGCAGCATTCGCACCGTTTTTCGCGCTCGGCCTGCAAGACGTAGCTGCGCAATCGCCCGAATTGGGATGGCGCATCAATGGCGTCGATGCCGCGCCCGCCGACGCCGACCCCTACATCCGCTGCTCGATGGCTGCGCATTGCGCGTTCGACCGGATGGGCGCCCAGTCCGACGCTGTCGCGCGCGGCAAGCTCCTGGCCGACGCGTATCAGGCCGCCTACAAGCACTCGGCCATCGTCTTTCGCTCGGGCGCGCGCGAGGCCCTGCAGGCGCTGCTGGACCGCGGACTTGCCGTCGTCGTCGTGACCAACAGCTCGACAGCGCACGTGCAACACAAGATCGACCAGTTGGGGCTTCGGCCCGACACGCCGGTGCAGGTCTTTGGCAACGCCATGAAATTCTGGGTGGATGCTGGCGACGCCGGCGATCCGCGCTTCGACAGCCTGCCCGACCGCGAAACCAGCGACCAGTTGCGGCGGCCGGTGTGGTTGCGGCGCAATCGGTATTTCGCGCGCATCGCCGAACTGCTGGCGCAACACCGCGCCGATGCGACGCAGCTTGCGGTGTGCGGCGACATCTACGAACTCGATCTCGCCCTGCCGCGGGCGATGGGCGCCAAGGTGGCGCTGATGCGGCGCCAGAACACCTATGGATTCGAAACCGAGCTGGTCGGCCGCGCGGGCGATCGCGGCATCGTGCTCGACGACCTCTTGCAGTTGAACGACTGGCTGTGAACCATGCCCCTGGACCTGTACGCCGCACGCGCGCTGGATGCCGCAGACCCGCTGTCGCGGTTTCGCGACGAGTTCCTTCTGCCTACCGACGCCGACGGAGCGCCGCACGCCTACTTCGCCGGGCATTCGTTGGGTCCACAGCCGCGCGCGGCGCGCGCCTGGGTCCTCGAAGCCCTGGACGACTGGGCCCGCCACGGCGTCGACGGGCATTTCGCCGGCAAGCATCCCTGGCTGCCGTACCACGAACTGTTGACCGACTCGACCGCGCGTCTGGTCGGTGCGCTGCCGCGCGAAGTCGTGGTGATGAACACGCTGACCGTCAACCTGCACCTGATGCTGGCGACGTTCTACCGGCCGCGCGGCCGCCGCACCCTCATTCTGGTCGAATCGGGCGCCTTCCCCTCCGATTGCCACGCCGTGGCGTCCCAGGCGCAGTGGCACGGTCTGGATCCAGCCCGGACCGTGGTCGCGCTCGCCCCGCGCCCGGGCGAGGCCCACCTGCGCGACGACGACGTGGTGGACAAGATCGGCGAACTCGGCGACCAACTCGCGCTGGTGCTGTTTGGCAATTGCAACTACCTGACTGGCCAGGCTTTTGACATGCCGTCTATCGTGCAAGCCGGGCACGCCGCAGGCGCGGCAGTGGGATTCGACCTCGCCCACGGCGCCGGCAACCTCGACTGCCGACTGCACGACAGCGGCGCCGATTTCGCGGTGTGGTGCAACTATAAGTACCTCAACGCCGGCCCGGGTGGTCTAGGCGGCGTGTTCGTGCACGAGCGCCACCACCGCGCAGACGTGCCGCGCTTGGCCGGTTGGTGGGGCCACGACAAGGCCAGCCGTTTCCAGATGCGCCCGGAATTCTTACCCATCGCCGGCGCCGAAGGGTGGCAGCTGTCGAACCCGCCGATCCTGCAGATGGCCTCCGTGCGGGCTTCCATGGCGCTTTTCGACGCGGCAGGTATCGGTGCGCTGCGCGAACGTGGCGACCGCCTGACCGGCGCGTTGGTCGAGTGGATCGATGCCCTGCCCGTCGGTCGGTTCCGCATGCTGACGCCACGAGAGCCCGCCCGACGCGGTTCGATGGTGACGCTGCACATCCCGGACCGCGCCGGCGACGTCGCCGAGCAGTTGCAGGGCATGGGCGTAGTAGTGGACTTGCGCAGGCCGGACATCGTGCGCATGACCCCTGCGCCGCTGTACACCAGCTTTCAAGACGTGGCGCGCGCCGGCCGCGGCCTGCACGAGGCGCTGACCTGATGGGGGACGATGGCTGAGCCGATTGTGACGCTTTTCGGTGGCGGACCCGTCGGATCGCTGCTGGCCACGCTTCTGGCACAGCGCGGCTGCCGTGTCGATGTCTACGAGCGCCGGCCCGACATGCGCAAGCAGGCCGTGGGCGCCGGGCGGTCGATCAACCTCGCCGTGTCGGCGCGCGGTCTGCATGCGCTGCGGCAGGTGGGGCTCGACGGTGCGGTCCTCGACTGTGCGGTGCCCATGCGTGGCCGCTGTGTCCACGACCCGAGCGGGCGCTGCGAAGTTCAGGTGTACGGCCGCGGCGATGGTCAGGTCATCCACTCGATGTCGCGGGCGGGCCTGAACCAGATCTTGCTCGACCGTGCCGAAGCCACAGGTCTGGTGCGCCTGCGGTTCGGCACGCGCTTGGAAAGCTATGATTTCGCTGCGAGCCGCGCGAACCTGGTGGTCGAAGCGACCCGAGAGCAGTTGGCGCTGCCCGCCCCAGTCGTTGTTGGCACCGACGGCAGCGCGAGCGCCTTGCGGGCATCGATGCAAGGCGCCGGCCTGCGACAGGCGCTCGCGCCCCTGGACTTCGGCTACAAGGAGCTGACCCTGCCACCTTCGGCATCAGGTGATTTCGCCTTTGAACCGCATGCGCTGCACATCTGGCCGCGCGGCCGCTACATGCTCATCGCGCTGCCCAATCCCGATCGCACGTTTACGTGCACGCTTTTCCTCCCCCACCAGAGCGACGGCCTGACCCCGAGTTTCGCCGACCTGGCCGACGACGCGGCGGTCGCTGCGTTCATGGCGCGCCAGTTCAGCGACGTGCCGCCGCGCATGCCCGATGGGGTTCTCCAGTTCGCGCGTGCCCCGATCGGCCACATGGCCACGCTGCGCTGCGGGCCGTGGTCGGCAGGTCCGGCACTGCTGGTGGGCGACGCAGCCCACGCCATCGTGCCTTTTTTCGGCCAAGGCATGAACGCGGGCTTCGAGAGCTGTGTGCGCCTCGTCGAAGCCATCGACCGCGAAGGCCTCCCGGCCACCCCGGCAGAATGGGCGCAGGCCTTTGCCCGATTCTGGCCCGACCGCAAGCGCGACACCGACGCCATCGCCGACCTGGCCCTGGAGAACTTCGTCGAGATGCGTGACAAAGTCGCCGACCCGCAGTTCCTGCTGCAGCGGGCGGCCGAACTGGCGGTCCAGGCAAGGCTTGGCGACGCCTATTGGACGCGGTACCAGTTGGTCTCGTTCAGCCTCGTCCCCTACGCAGAGGCTTCGCGCATCGGGCAGGTGCAAGGTCGCTTGCTCGCCGATGCGTGTGCCGGCGCAGCGGACCTGGCAAGCGTGGACCTGGACGCACTGGTCGCAGCCATGGCGGCACAGGTTGTGCCCCAACTGGCAGCTGCTGGCGTGTGACGCGAAACTGCACCTATTTGGGCACGCACAACCCGGACTTGCAGACCTTGCCGCCGTTGCCGCAGGCTGCCCCTTCGTTGGTGGGCGTGTAGGCGCAGCCGGCCTTTCCGCAGCTGTCCAGGGTGCACGGATTGTCGTCACCGCAGTCGCGCGCAACTCCGCCCTTGTCGATGATGCCGGCGCAGATGTAGCCACCGTTCAAGCCGGTGTAGCAGGGGGCGACGACGCACGGCTCCAGGACGAAGCCGCACGCCGGCTGCCCCATGCACGCGCCATACGCGGTGCAGGTGGCCTTGACCGTGCACGCGTCGTCGGACTTGCATTCCGCCCCTGTGTTGCTGGCATAGACGCATCCGAGCTCGTCCTTGCAACCGTCGATCGTGCACGCGTTCTTGTCGTCGCAACTGACCGCTTTTCCCTCGCACTTTCCGCCAGAGCACACGTCGTTCTGGGTACACTTGTTGCCGTCGTTGCAGTCGCCTGTGTTGGCGGTGTATTGGCAGCCAGTTGCGGTCGAGCAGGTGTCGTTGGTGCACACGTTGTTGTCGTTGCAGGTCGTCGGCGTGCCCGCGCAGGTTCCTCCGCTGCACTTGTCGTTGTGCGTGCAGGCGTTGTTGTCGGTGCAACTGTTGGTGTTGTGGATGTACGTGCACGCGCCAGTCGCGGTATTGCAGGGCCCGTCCGTGGTGCACACGTTGCCGTCGTTGCAGGATTTGGCGTTCTTGCCGACACAGATGCCGTTGTCGCACACGTCGGTCAGCGTGCACAAGTTCTTGTCGCTGCACGAGTTGGTGTTGTCGGCGACGTACTCGCATGCACCGCTGGTCTTGTTGCAGGCATCGGCGGTGCACGGCTTGTTGTCGTTGCAGACCATGCTGGCACCGGGAGTGCAGGCCCCACCTGCACAGAAGTCATTGCTTGTGCAAGCGTTTCCGTCACTGCAGGTTGCGCTGTTGTTGGTCTTGGTGCAGTTGCCGGTTGCCTTGTCGCAGGCGTCGTTGGTGCAGGGGTTCTGGTCATTGCAGTCGCGCAACTGCCCGGCCTGACATGCGCCGTTGCTGCACAAATCATTGAGGGTGCATGGATTTCCGTCGCTGCAACTGCCGCCGACTGGCGCGTTTGCGCACCCCTTGGCGGGATCGCACGCGTCTGCGGTGCACACGTTGCCGTCGTCGCACGACTTGTTCGTGGTCCCCTTGCACAAGCCGGCACTGCACGCGTCGCCGAGCGTACACACGTTGCCGTCGTCGCACGCGCCGCTGTTGAGGGCGGTGTTGGTGCAGGCCAATTCTCCGTTGGGGGTCAAGACGCATTTGTCCAGGGTGCAGGGCAACTTGTCGTCGCAGTCGGCGTCCGTTGCGCACTGACACGTGAACTTGCCGGGCACGCAGGCGCCGGCCTGGCAGGCATCGCCCGACGTGCATGCGTTCTTGTCGTCGCAGGCCTTGGCGTTGGGCGTGAACCCACACGCCCCCGTGGCCGGGTCGCACAGGTCGTCGGTGCACGCGTTCTTGTCGTCGCAGAGCACCAAGGCGCCCGGCTTGCACTGACCCGATGCGCAGACGTCGTCGGCCGTGCATTTGCTGCCGTCGTCGCAGGGTTTGTCGTTGAATGCATTGACGCACGCGCCGCTCGCTTGGTCGCAACTGTCGTCGGTGCACACGGTGCTGTCCGCGCAGTTCTTGGGGGTGCCGGCCTTGCACGCACCGCCGCTGCACGAGTCGCCGGAGGTGCATTTGTTGCCGTCGTCGCAGTTGGCGGTGTTCGCAGCAGCCTTGCACGTGCCAGACGCCGGATCGCAGGCATCGTTGGTGCAAGGGTTGTTGTCGTTGCACACGACGGCAGCGCCCTTGCACACGGACGCCGCACACGCGTCGCTGGCTGTGCACTTGTCGCCGTCGTCGCAGGTCGCGGCATTGGCCGAGTGGGCGCACTGGCCGGTGGCCGCGATGCAGATGTCATCGGTGCACGCGTTGTCGTCGTTGCAGGCCTTGGCGGCGCCCGGCTTGCACGCCCCCTCTTTGCAGACGTCGCCCGCAGTGCACGCGCTGCCGTCGTCGCAGGGCAGCGTATTTTGCGCGGCTACGCAAGATCCGTTGACCGGGTTGCAGCTGTCGGTCGTGCACAGCTTTCCGTCGTCGCAGGGCTTGAGTGCCGAACCTGCGCACGCGCCGTTCTGGCACTTGTCCACTGTGGTGCACGGGTTGTTGTCGTTGCAGACGTCGCCGCCTGGGGCGTGGGTGCACGCCCCGTTGGCCGGGTTGCACGCGTCGATGGTGCACGGCTCCTTGTCGTCGCAGTCGACGGCGCCGTTGCCCTGGCACTGGCCAGCGCTGCATGCATCGTTGATGGTGCACGGGTTGTTGTCCGTGCACGCAGCGTTGGGCTTGGAGAGGTTTTTGCACTCGAGCTTGCCACCCGATGCCAGGCACTTGTCGTCGGTGCACGGGTTGTTGTCGTTGCATTTTTGCGCTTCATTGGCGGCGGTGCACGCACACGTCCATTGCCCGCCTTTGCACACGCCGCCCGAGCACGCCTCGCCGATGGTGCAGGCGTTGGCGTCGTCGCACGCGGCG
This sequence comes from Deltaproteobacteria bacterium, assembly GCA_016875335.1. GTDB lineage: Bacteria > Myxococcota_A > UBA9042 > UBA9042 > UBA9042 > SXRM01. The sequence continues at coordinate 11,795 of VGRO01000025.1, forward strand.
CTGGTCGGGGCGTAGATGCACAGGCCATCGCCCGGGTTGCAGCTATCGGCGGTGCATGGGTTGTTGTCGTTGCACACGGTGGCCACGCCCGGCTTGCACGTGCCCGCCACACAGGCGTCGCCCGCCGTGCAGGCGTCGCCATCGGTGCATGGGCTGTTCGCCGGCGCGGTCGTGCACTTGCCGGTGGCCGCGTCACATCCGTCGGTGGTGCACGGGCTGCCGTCGTCGCACACGGTCGCCTTGCCGGGCTGGCAGGCGCCATTGGCGCAACTGTCGCCCTGGGTGCAGGCGTTGTTGTCGCTGCAGGGCCCGCTCTGGGGGGTTTGGCCGCACGCGCCGTTGGCCTTGTCGCAGGCGTCGGCGGTGCACGGGTTGGCGTCGTCGCAGACCTTGGGCGATCCGCCGACACAGGCGCCTGCCTTGCACGCGTCGAAGAGCGTGCAGGGGTTTGTGTCGCTGCACGTGCCCAACTGCGCGGCGCTCGCGCATCCTGAAATCTTGGGATCGCAGGCGTCGACCGTGCAGGGGTTGCCGTCGTCGCAGGCCATGGCCGGTCCGGGGCCGCACACCTTGCCGGAACAACTGTCCTGCACCGTGCATGGGTTGCTGTCCGCGTCGCACGTGGCTTGGTTGGCGAGGCCAACGCAGCCGATGGCGGGGTCGCAGGCGTCATCGGTGCACACATTCTGGTCGTTGCACACCAGGGTCGGTCCGGCAGCACACTTGCCCGCCTTGCACGTATCGCCTGCCGTACACGCGCTGCTGTCGGCGTTGCAGGGCTTGCCGTCGGCCACCGCGACCATCGCGCAACTGCCCGACTTGGGGTCGCAGGTGTTCTTGGCGCACTCTCCGTCCGCGCTATCGTTGCACACAACAACCGTGGCAGGGTTGATCTGGCAGGTCGGCTGGCTTGCCGAGAAGTCGCAGTACAGCGTGCCGTTGCACAGGTTGCCGTCTTCCTTGGCCGCGCAGTCGGCATTGGACTTGCAGTTGCAGTCCTTGGCCGGCGCGCCGGGCGTGCACTGCCCCCCGGCACACTTGTCGCCCTCGGTGCATGGGTTGCCGTCGTCGCAGGCGCCTTCGAGATTGGCGTGCAGACATCCGGCCTTGGGGTCGCAGGTATCCTTGGTGCAGGCCAGGCCGTCGTCGCACAAGGTGGCCGTCTGGTCGATGCCGGCGCAGGCGCCGTCCTTGCACTGGTCGAGCTTGGTGCATGTGTTGGCGTCGTCACACAAGATGGATGCGGGGTTGTGCAGGCACCCCTTCTGCGCGTCACAGGCGTCGTTGGTGCACTGCAGCTTGTCGTCGCAGCTGACCTCGGTGCCCGCGCATTGGCCGTCGCTGCACGCATCGCCGCTGGTGCATGCCGTGCCGTCGTCGCAAGGCTGTGTGTTCTTTGTTGTTTTGCACTTGCCTGCGTCGCAGGATTCGTTGGTGCACGGATTGGAGTCGTTGCAGGTGAGCGCCTGACCGGCCTCGCATTTGCCGGCCTTGCACAGGTCGCCTTGGGTACACAGGCTGCCGTCTTCGCACGGCGCACTGCTCTCGGTTGCCGTGCAGCCGGTCGCCAGGTTGCAGGCGTTGAGCGTGCAGGCGTTGCCGTCGTCACACGGAACGACCTAGCCGGAGCATACGGCGTCGCTGTCGCAGACGTCTGCGCTGGTGCACGCGTTGCCGTCGTCGCAGCCGGTGCCCACCGCCTTCTTGGTCGAGGTACACTTGCCGTCGCCGGGCGCGCAGAACGCCTTGTAGCAGAAGTTGCTGTTGAAGCAGTTCTTGGCCACGCCCGAACAGCCACCGGCCTTGCAGTTGTCGCCGATGCTGCACGGGTCGCCGTCGTCGCAGGGGATGCCGTCTGCGGCGGCGTGGGTGCAGATGCCTGCGCTCGGGCCGCTCGGGGCACAGCCGTCCAGCGTGCAGGGGTCCTTGTCATCGCAGTTCGTGGGTTTGCCGGCGCACACTGCGGCCACGCAGGCGTCTGCCGTTGTGCACGCGTTGCCGTCGTCGCAGGCATCCTCGTCGGTCTGTCCGTCGCAGTCGTCGTCCGCACCGTTGCAGTGGTCGAGCGTGGCCGACGTGGCCAGGCACGCGGCGTCGCCGTCCGCATCGACGCCGCTAGCTTCAACGACATCGGCTATGTCTGGACCCTGATCGGCGTCTAGAACGCCATCTGCAACCGCAATGATGGCCTCAGCGCCGACATCGGTTCGCGCAGCGGATGCATCCCCGACATCGGCCAACCCGGAGGCGTCGGTAGCTGCCGCAGCGACATCGGCCGACAACTGGAAGGCTTCGACGCGCGCCGCCACCTGCGCTTCGGACATGAACTCGCCGAGACAGCCGCACAGGACGATCAGACCGGCGACGGGCCAGCGTGCGGAATCGCGGGGGTCGGCGAGGTCAGTTTGGCGCGCGCGCACAGCCATGCCCCAACCTCTCAAAACCGCATCTGGACGCCGACGTGGTGCGGTCCGACCGTGACACCGATGTCAGGGTGCCACGGCCTCAAACCGCCGTCGGCGGGCCGGATGATGGTGGTCTTGGGCGCGACCGGTGCCGCAGGCGCCGCAACCAACTCCCACACGAACCACGACGCGCAGCCCGCGGCGAGCACGCCCGCGCCGATGGCCACGTTGCGCAGGATGGTCGCGCGCTCGACGTGCGCAAGGTAGGCCTTGCCGTCGGCGTCGCTGCGCAGGTTGGGTTCCAGGTCGCGGGCTTGGCCGGCCTCGAACAGTGCGACGGCGTACAGCCCACCGCCGACCACGCCGAAGCCCGCAGTCGCCGCCGCGGCGGCGGTCGGAAAGCCCCTGCGCAGCGGTGGCTTGTCGGCCTCTGCTTTGAGCTTGGCCTTGAGCGCGGCATCGCGGGCCTCCCTTTCTCTGGCTTCTTTGTCGCGGGCCGCGCGCTCCCGTTCCTGGGCCTCGCGGGCGAGCTTCTCCTTGCGATCGCGTTCCAGTTTTTCCTGGGCCTGCCGGGCGGCCTCTTCGGCCGACTTGCGTTCAGCGACCTGCTTCTCGAGCACTGCGATGCGCGCATCGGCATCGGCGCGACCCGCATCGTTGACGTCGGGCAGCCCGCGATACGCGCGAAAAAGCGCTAGCGCCTTGTCGACGTTGCCGGCCTCCTGATAGGCCCGTGCCGCGTTGTAGATGAGCGTCGGGCGCCGCGCCAGGGTGTAGGCCTCCATGAAGCGCTCGGCCGCCTGGGCAAACTCCTTCTGCTGGAAAAGCAGCTTGGCCTAGGTGGCGATCGCCTCGGCGCGGCGCACTGCTGCTGGATCCGGGGTCTGAGCGGCGACGTGCACAGGCAACCAGCAGGGAGCGACCAGAACGGTCACCAAAACGCATGACCGCCAGGCGGCGCTGACCGTCCGGCGCTGCAAACCCGTCGCGAACCAAGAGCTTGCGGGCAGCGGCGGTGGAGGTGCGGCCATCGGCAAGACGATACCCCGCGCGCGGCGGCGCTGAAAATCACGCGGCTTGCGTGCTGCGTTTCTCGGCGGTGGGACGCGAATTCAGGCTGCGCGGCCGGGCCACCACCCGTCAACGGACACCGCCGTCCGGGGCACGTGCAGGGCCAGCCAGTGGTCGACGACGGCTGCTGGCAGGGGCGCGTCGAGCCCTTGGGCCAGTTCCGCCAGGCAGACCGCCTGATGTGCGACCATCGCGTCTTCCATCCACGCGCGCGTCGCCAACACGGCGCGCGCCGGGTCGGACGCCGCCAGCAACTGCGCGGCATCTTGGCCCAACCGGCCCATCCGGTCGGCAATGCGGTCCGCCAGGGCTCCCCGCAACGCCGCAGCCCGTGGCGCCAGCCAGTGCAGCCACGCGTCGTGCAAGCGCAACTTGGCCATGTCGCGCCACGTCTGTGCCGCGAGCACGTTGTGGGTACCCTCCCAGGCCTCGGTGACCATGCAGTCCCTGTACAGGCGTCCGAGCGGCGTGAAGTCCTCGATGGCCGCGTTGCCCGCCAGCACCTCCATGGCCTGCCGTACCATTTGGGTCGCCCGCACACTGGTCCAGTACTTGTTCATGTTGACGCCGATGCGCGTGGCCGCCGCGAGGGTGCGATCTTCTCCGGCAGCCGCGAGGTCCAGCGTGCTTGCCGAGGCTGCCGCGGCCTCCGCGAAGAGCTGCGCCAGCGCTTGGTCCGTCGAGGCAAACCGCGCCACAGGCACCCCGAACGCTTCGCGGTGTACAGCGAAGCCTGCTGCTTCGTAGTAGGCCCGCCACAGCATGCCCGCGCACGCCAGGGCGTTGAACAGGCGCGAGGTGTTCAGGACGATGTCGACCGTGTTGTGGAAGCCGCGGTCGACCGGCCCCAACTGCCAAGCGTGCGCTCCGTGCCAATCGACCTCGCCCGAGGCCATGGCGCGGGTGCCGAGTTTGTGTTTGAGCCGGCGGATCGCGAAATGGTTCACAGGGTTGGGCGGCGCGCCGACCGAGTGCGACAGCGCGCGAGCGGCCACCGCGCCCTCGGCCGGCAGATCGTGGGGCACCACAAAAAGCCCAAGGCCGCGCGTGCCATCCGGCGCACCCTGAGGTCGGGCCGTCACGACGTAGAGCGGCGCGTCCACAACCGAGCAGAACCACTTCTCGCCGTCGATCGCCCATAGCGCTGGCAGCGTTGCAGACTCGCCCCGCAGAAGCGTTGCGCGCGTCGCGTTGGCGCCGACGTCGCTGCCGCCTTGGATTTCGGTCAGGAACTGCGCCCCGTGCAAGCGCCGCCCGTAGTCGGGGTCGAGCAGACCCGGCAGCAGGCTGCGCTGGAGCGCCGGGTGGCCTACCTGTTGCACGGCGCGGATGAGACCAGCGGTGCAGGCCAAGGGGCAGGTGTGGCCACCCTCGCCGTGGTGGGCGGTCAGGATGACCAACAGCGCCTGTTCGACGGCGCGACCCGGCTGTCCGGTCAACCCCATCACGCCCGAGCCATACACCAGCCGGCCCATTTCGTGGTAGGCGCCGTCGAAACGCACCCGCTCGCAGCGGCGACCGACGGCGTCGAAGCGCTCGAGGGTCGGCAAGCACGGGTCGTGCGACACCCGGTGGACCAGCGGTTCGGCCGCGGCGATGGCTGCACCGTACTCGCCGATGCGCGCGAGGGCGGCGGCGTCGGCCGACGGAGCCAACCGCACCAAGAGTGCGCGCAGCACGGCATTGTCGATGAACCAGTTGCCGGGACCGGCGTCGCGCCAGGCGGCGAGTCGGGCGCGACCGCGGTCGATGGCGCTGGTGTGCTCCAGGGCGGTGGCGCGGGCGGTGTCGTCGGGCATGATGGTGGGTTCGGCCCGACGCGCTCGGGCGCGGAAGGATAATGGATTTTGCGGGCGGAGGAAACGGCGCGTGCAAGGCAGGGTTCCGGGCCAGGGTCGCGAACCCGGTTTGCCACCAGCGTGCCAGGCCCGGTCGCCCCAAGGCGAGGCATGGACCCGACAACAGGTTGCCGATCGCGCGACCACACGCGCGGTCGGCGACTCCCCCCTGCCCAACGCAGCCCGTATCGCGTACACTGGCGGCCCCCCTCGCCCGGACGGTAATCCACCCATGCCCGACAACCGAACCGCCGCACCGCCGTTGCCCCACTGGCGAGGCACTCCCCGGTACATCGCCGCCGACGACTTGTGCGCCACGGTCAACGTGGCGGTCGCGCTGGGTCGGCCGCTGCTGGTCAAGGGCGAACCGGGGACGGGCAAGACGCTGCTGGCCGAGGCGATCGCCCAGGGTCTGGGGCTCGAGTTGCTGACCTGGCACGTCAAGTCGACGACGCGCGCCCAGGACGGGCTTTACCTCTACGACACGGTGGCCCGGCTCAACGACTCGCGCTTTGGCGACCGCGACGTCCGTGACATTGCGCAGTACATCGTGCTCGGGCCGTTGGGGCAGGCATTCGAGCGGGCCCAGAACGGAGAACGGGTGGTCTTGCTCATCGACGAAATCGACAAGGCCGACCTGGAGTTCCCGAACGACCTCCTGCACGAACTGGACGCCATGCGTTTCGTTGTCGCCGAGACCGGGCGCACGATCGCCGCGGCGGTGCGGCCGATCGTCGTCATCACCAGCAACGCCGAAAAGGAACTGCCGGACGCGTTCTTGCGGCGCTGCGTGTTTCACTACATCGAGTTTCCCGACGAAGCGCTGCTCGGCCAGATCTGTCGCGTGCATCATCCGCAGGTGGACGACAAGCTGTTGGCCGCCGCGCTGCGGCAGTTCCTGCGCGTGCGCTCGTTGCCGGAATTGCGCAAAAAGCCCTCGACATCCGAACTCATCGACTGGGTCGCCGGACTGCGGCTCGCGGGCATCGACCCGGACAAGTTGGAGAGCGCCCTGCCCTTTGCCGGCGTGCTGCTCAAGCAGGAGCGCGATACGCAGCGGGCGGCCAAGGTGGATTTCGCCAAGCTGGCCCAGCGCAGGTTCTGAGCCACCTCCCCGATGTTCACTGGCTTTCACAGCATGTTGCGCGCGGCGGGCCTGCAGGTCGGCGTCGGCGAATGGATGACCGTGGTGGCGGCGCTCGATGCCGGCGCGGTCGGTCCGTCGTTGCGGGCTTTTTACACGGTAGCGAGGGCGCTGGTTTGCCGCGACGAGGGCGATTACGACCGGTTCGACCAGGCGTTCGGCGCGTACTTCCAGGGCACAGCGCTGCCGACGCCGCTGCACCACGAATTGCAGTCGTGGCTCGACCAGCCGCTGCATCGGCCGATGCTGACCGCCGAGGAGCTGGCAGCGCTCGAGCGCTACGACCTCGACGCTTTGCGCAAACTGTACGAGCAGCGGCTGCGCGAGCAGACCGAACGCCACGACGGCGGCAGCAAGTGGATCGGCACCGGCGGAACCAGCCCTTTCGGCCAGGGCGGCGTCCACCCGACAGGCATGCGCGTCGGCGAAGGAGCCCCTGGACGCGGCCAGGCGATTGCGACGGCCAAAGCGCGGCGTTTTCGCAACTACCGGACCGACGTCGTGCTCGACACGCGCCAGATCGCGGTGGCGATTCGCAAACTGCGCCGCCTCGAGCGCAAGGCGCGCCGCGAGGAACTCGACCTGCCCGCGACCATCGAGCGCACTGCCCGCAACGGAGGCGACATCGACATCGTCGTGCGGCCCGAGCGCAGAAATCAGGCGCGCGTCGTGCTGCTGCTCGATGCCGGCGGCTCGATGGATCCGCACAGCCGGACGGTCGAGACGTTCTTCTCGGCGCTCAAGCAGTCGGGCGGCCTGCGCGAGGTCGAGGCGTACTACTTTCACAACTGCCCGTACGCTCAGGTGTACACCGACATGGCCATGCTGCACGGCAAGCCGCTGGCCGACGTGCTGCGCGGCGTGCCACCGCACACCTTCTTGGTCGCGGTCGGCGATGCCTGGATGGCCCCGCGCGAGCTGTTTTCACCCTATGGCGCCATCGAGTTCGGCATGGTCGACGAGGTGCCGGGACTGCAGCGCATCGAACAGATTGCGGCGGCGTTCGCGCGGCGGGTGTGGCTCAACCCGATACCCGAGAACTATTGGGGCGAGGCCACGATCGCGGCCGTCGGCCAGGCGATACCGATGTTCCCGCTCACCGTCGAGGGAATGGTCCAGGCCGTCGGTGCATTGATGGGGCGCGGCGACAAGCGCCCCGTGCCGCCTGTGGCGCGCCGCAATCCGTGGGCGGCGGCGTCGGCCGCCTGGGACGTGTGACCGCGTGACCGCCCAACTCGCGCATGCAACGGCGATCCTTGGGCTTGGCTGCCTGCTGGGGCTGGCCCCGTGCGCGCATGCGCAGCCAGTTGCCCTCGCGGCGCAGCGGCCGGCGGCAAAGTCGAATGAACCCGCATCGGTCCGGCCGCTGGACGTTCCGCTGGAAGCAGAGCAGTTCGAGGAATCGCGATCCGTCCACGGCATCCGCTGCGCGGTGCGCATCCACGGCCAGGGCACGCCGGGCCACAGGGCTGCGATCGGCAAGGCCCTGGCCGAAATCGAGCGAGTGCTGCGCGACCTGGTGTTCGCCACCCGCACCAACCAGATCCACAGCATCAACGCCAATGCCGACCGCGACGAGGTGGTGGTCGACGGCGAAACTGGAGCGCTGCTGCAACACGCCATCGACGTGTGCCGGCGCACCGGCGGTGCCTACGACCCGACGGTGGCCACGTTCGACTATCTCTGGAACTTCGCGCATCGGCCGTTCGTCGCGCCGTTGCCGGCGGAACTGCAGACCCGCAAGGCCATCGCTGGCTGCAAGCACATGGTCATCAAGCACAATACCGTGGTCCGCCTGCTGCAACGCGGCATGCGGGTGACCTTGCGGCACGTCGCCAAGGGGTACGCCCTCGACCGCGCTGCGCAACTGCTGCGCGAACACGGGTTGCAGGATTTTCGAGTGCAGGTCGACCGCCACGTGTACGTGCAGGGCCGCACGGGCACGCGCCATTGGTATGCCGTGGCGCCGCACCCGCGCGACCCCGATCACGCCATGGGACAGCTTTACCTGGGCAGCCACGCGGCGGTGACCCGGTCGGACACCGACGCGTTCGTCCTCAAGGCCGGCCGCCGCTACCACGACGTGCTGGACCCGCGCTCAGGGGCGCCAGCCAGCGGCGTCGTGCAGGCGACGGTCATCGCCGCCGACCCGTCCCTGGCCGCGATGTGGGCCGAGGCGCTTTTCGTGCTCGGAGCCAAGGCGGGAATGGCCCTGATGGCCAAAGAGCGCAACGTCGAGGGGTTCGTTGTCGACGCGACCGGGCGGGTCGCGGCCTCCAAGGGCATGGCCGATTTGGCGCGCCTGCCGCTGCGCGTCGATGTGGGCGAGGCCGGCGGGCCGTAGCCGAAAACCTACGACGGCGGCTCGTCGCGCCAACTGCGACCGCGCTTGACCCCGCCGTCGATGACCGTGAACGGCTTGTGGCCTTTGCCCCCTTTGCCGAGCAGGGCAAGGACGCGGGCGCGGGCCACGCGGAAATTCCAGCCACAGCCGAAAAGGAAGCCGGAGGCCACGCCTCCGAGATGGGCGAATACCGCGACGTCGGAACCCGATAGCGCGCCCAGAATGTCCAGGCCGACCACGATCGGCACCAGATAGCGGGCCGGCACCCGCAGCGCGAAGAAAAGGTAGATGTCGGCGTCGGGCCGTTGCATCGTGAATACCGTCAGCAGGGCCATGGTGACCGCAGAGATGCCGACGACCGGTCCACTGTCGCCGAGCAGCGCCCCGACCGCGACCTGGGCCAAGCCTCCCGCCGCCGCGGCGATGCCCACCAGGGTCCACCACTGCCGGCGGCGGTGCGACTGCGCGACGGGGACGCCAAAAAAGTACAAGCCCAGCAGATTGAACAGCACGTGCGAGATGCCGTCGAGGTCGTGCAACAGCGCATAGGTCCAGGCCGTCCAGGCCTTGCCGGCTACGAGATTGTCCAGCGACAGCGACAGCCAGCCGTCGTACACTAGCGCCGCACCGCGCAGGTGCATGGCGCGCACGGTGACCAACGCCACGACGTGCACGAAGGCGACGATGGCCATCAGCGCGAACAGGTCGCGACCGACATGGGCGCGCATCCGGGCCAGGGGCGCGGGCAGGGGCATCGGGGCCAGTCCGAGTTGCGCGTTCGGGCGCACGGGGCAGCATAGGCGGGCCACCCTCGGGCAGCAACCCTGTGCCGCGTGGCCCTGGCAGCAGGCGAATCGACGATGAGCGAAACCCAGCAGGATGTCGATGACCAGGGCCGTGCCGCGCCCGACGGCGTGTGGCCGGCGGAGCGCGCTGTCGACGACTGGTTGGCCCAGTTGGCGGAACTGCGCGCCGCGGGCGCGGACGACCCGGCGCTGGTGGACGCCATGGTGCGCGAGGGCCTCAGTGCGCAGGTCGCCGGTGCGGTACTCGCCGCAGCCCAGTTGGCTCCCGTCGAGGCGGCTCCGGCGTCTGGGACGCAGTTTGGTGTGGAGATGAGTGAATTGCGGCGGCCTCTGCGGCTTGCGCTGATCGGCCGCAACGCGAGGGCTGTGGTCGGCGGACCCGAGGAACGGGCGATCAGCGATGCCCTGCGAATTCGAGGTGTTGCCGTTGCCCAGGCCAACCTCGCAGCGCGGGAACTGGCGGAACAAGTCGCGGTCGAACGCGCTGTCAAGTTGGCCAAGTTGCGCAGACTGGGCGTGCAAGCCGCGGCGGCGGGGGCGGCCTTCGCCGCGTTTTTCGTCGTTGCCGGTGCACAACCCCACCCCGGAGCGCGCTGGCACTGGGTCACGGCGGGCTTTTCGCTGGCCATGGCCCTCTGGGGGGCCGCCGTCTACCGCAGAGCGCGCGCCGCGTGACGCGCGCGAGGACGGGTCACGCGTTTGCCACGGTGCTTTTCCGCAGGGATCCGGGCGTCTGCGCGCTTGGCGCGCCGCGCTGAAGCGACGGTTGGGCGCGATTGCCACGCCCGCGCAATCGGTCTATCCTCTGCGGCCACGATCGGTCGGCGTGTGACCCTGGTCGCGCGTTCGCCCATCGGCGGTTCTGGTGCGGCCCGCAGAATCGTTCGTTGTTTCACCACATTGGCCGCACGCAGCCGGCCCGTGCGCCGCCTTGATGGGGAGTGCCCGATGCTTTCGCTCGACTCGGTTCGCAACCGCACCTGCCACCTGCGCCGGACGATGCCCGCGCTCGCCGCCTGTCTGGCGATCGCCGGCCTGGTCGCGGCCGCGCCTGCCCCCGCGCAAGAAGCCGCTCCGGCCGCCGAAAGCTGGCCGATGCGCTGGGACATCGGGCTCGGCGTCGGCTTCAACTACCTGTCGCAGTACAACTTCATGGGCAACGGCGGCGCGCTTGAGGACCGTCCGGCTTCGGCAGGGGCGTTCGCCTTGCGCGGATCGGGCTGGTTCCTCGACAACATCGGGGCTGAGGCCGAGCTCAAGATCGTGCCGACGTCGTTTCGCAACGGCACCGGCGGCAGCGCCACGATCTGGGGTATGCGCGCCAACGCCATCTACAGTTTCGCCGACAAGGAAGCCAAGATCCGGCCCTTCGTCACCGCGGGCGCCGGTCTCGAGGCTTTCCGCGCCAGCAAGTCGCAAGAGGCGCTCAAGGCCCTGAATACCTTCGCCAAGGACGCCGACCAGGACGTCGTTTACCTGCTCGGCGCTGGCGTGCAGTGGCAATTCCTGCACCGACTGGGCCTGCGTTTCGATGCACGCTACACGGCGATGGGCGGCAAAGAAGAGGCAAACCAGAAGGGCGAGGCCGCCAACCACCTGGCAAGCAACTTTGAAGGCTTGGTCAGCCTCGCCTACACGCTCGGTGGCAAGCCGGGCGACGCTGACATGGACGGCATCCTCGACGGCATCGACAAGTGCGAAGAGCAGCCTGAGGACAAAGATGGCTTCCAGGACGCAGACGGCTGCCCCGAACCGGACAACGACGGCGACGGCATCTTGGACGTCGATCCCAAGGACGCGGCCGCCAGCGACAAGTGCCCGAACGAGCCGGAGGACAAGGACGGCTACATGGACTACGACGGCTGCCCCGAGTTGGACAACGACGAGGACGGCGTGCTCGACGCCGACGACAAGTGCCCGACCCAGAAAGAGGACAAGGACGGCTTCGAGGACAACGACGGCTGCCCCGAGATTGACAACGACAAGGACGGGATCCCGGACACCAAGGACAAGTGCAAGAACGAAAAAGAAGACATGGATGGGTACCAGGACGAGGACGGCTGCCCCGAACTCGACAACGACGGCGACGGCATCCCCGACGCCAAGGACAAGTGCCCGAACGAGGCCGAGACCAAGAACGGCTTCCAGGACGAAGACGGCTGCAAAGACGACGACCCCGATGACGACAAGGACGGCGTGTCCAACAGCAAGGACAAGTGCCCCGACAAGCCCGAGACCAAGAACGGCTTCCAGGACGAGGACGGCTGCCCCGACGACCTGCCCAAGGAACTCAAGAAGTTCCAGGGCGCGATGAAGGGCATCGAGTTCGAGACCGGCAGCGCCAAGATCGCCGCCAAGTCGAACAAGGTGCTCGACGAGGCCGCCAAGAACCTGGTCGCCTTCCCCGACTCCAAGGTCGAGGTCAGCGGCCACACCGACAACCAGGGCGACGTGGAGGCCAACAAGAAGCTGAGCCTCGATCGCGCAAACGCCGTCAAGGACTACCTGGTCAGCAAGGGCGTCAAGGCCGAGAACATCGTCGCGGTCGGACACGGCGACAGCAAGCCGGTAGCGGACAACAAGAACAAGGCGGGCCAGGCCAAGAACCGCCGCATCGAGTTCCGGCTGCTGTAGTTCGATCACGGGACGTGCGGAGGCGTCAGAACGGGCCGCTGTTCTGACGCCTCTGGCGTTTTTGGCCACCGGGAGGACGTCGATGGCAGCAAATTGGTCCGTCTTGCGGTCCGTGGCGATGGCGATGCTGGCCGGGCTGGCCAGTGGCTGCGGCAGCGCCGGCGATGTGGTCGGGCCGCTGAAGACCGACGCCAGCGCGGAGGTCGATCTCGGCCCGCTGAACGAGTGCGCACCGGTGTTTGGCGCTGGCTGTGCGTCGGTGTGGCCTTCCTTTGTGTTCCAAAAGGCCGCCAAGACGGCGACCGGCGTGCAAAACGATCTGATGCCGCAGTGGTTTCCGGCCTCAGCGGCGGGCAAGGCCTTCGACGTGGCGGCCCACAACTTGCGCGATGGCGTGTCGCCGGTCTCGCCGGTGGTGATCCTGCCGCCCAAGCCGATCGACCCCAAAAACCTGGCCGACGAAACCAAACCGGAGGCCTCGCTGGCCGCCGACAGCCCGACCTGGATGGTCGACGCGGCTTCGGGCCAGCGCATCCGCCACATCGCAGAATTGGATCTCAACGCGGCAGCGAAGCCTGATCGGCAGGCGCTGATCCTGCGGCCGTACGCGCCCCTGGGCTTTGGCAAGATCATCGTCGTCGGGCTGTCGGACAAGCTGCTGGGCAAGGACGGCAAGCCCATGCCGCGCGCCCCAGATTTCGATGTCGTGGTGCAGGGCAAGGGGCAGCCCAAGAACGGCCGGCTGCTGCGATCGCTGGCGCAGTGGAAGCAGGACACGGTCGCGTTGGAAAAGGCCGGATTGCCGCGCGCGAACCAGGTGGCGGCGTGGCACTTGACCACCGCGAGCGCGGCGTGGGTGACCGGCCCGGCGGTCGATCTGCGCGACCGGGCCCTCGCAAAGGTCGGCGCCAAGGGGCTTGGTCTGCAGATCCAGAGCATTGAAGTCGATCCCGCCTACCTGGCTGCGCTACCGAGCCTGCAGGCCACGCCGCTGCCGGCGGGCGCAACGCTCATCGTCGCTGCGATCCACCCCGACATTGCGCTGCGCATCAAGGGCCTTTTCGAGCTGCCCGACGGCATGGCGCAAGGCCAGGCGCCGGAATCGACGCTGAACTGGCTGCCCGACGGCGCGCCCAAGGTGGCGCTGCAGACCAAGACCACGTGGCGACCGTTTGCGTTGACAGCCGGCCCCAAGGCGCTCCAACGACCCGACGCACCGCCGCTGACGCTATACGGCCACGGCTTCTTGCGTTCCGTTTGCGCGGAGGACCTGTGCGTCAAGCCCAACCAACCCGACGCGGCCAGCCGGATTTTCGCCGGATCGGGCGCGGTGGCGGTCGGCACCGACTGGTGGGGGCTGTCGGGGGCCGAGATCGGCATCGCGCTCGGCATCAGCGCCGATTTCTCGCAGGCGCCGCGGCTGACCGAGAAGTTGGTGCACGGCGCGGTGTCGTTCATCGCGCTGTCGCGGGCCGTGCAAACCCACATCGGCGGCGACCCGCGGTTTGTGGTGTCGCCGGTCGGCCAGCCGGCGCGGCCGCTGACCGATGGCAAGCAGCCGCTGCGCTACACCGGCAACAGCCTGGGCGGCATCATGGGCACGACGATGGTGGCGCTGCACCCGGACATCGGCCGCGCGGTCCTCAACGTGGCGGGCGGGGTGTGGTCGACGATGATGAACCGGTCGTCGAACTTTGCGCCGTTCTTGATGGTCGTCGCCGGCCAGTACCCCGACCCGTTCGACCAGCAGGTGCTGTTTGCGCTCATGCAGACCCACTGGGACTTGTCGGATCCGGTGCACTTCGCGCCGTTGGTGGTGCAGGCGCCGCTGCCGGGGACCGTGGCGGGTCGTGTCGCCCTCTGGCCGATCAGTTGGGGCGACAGTCAGGTGCCGGCGCTGGCCTCGTCGTTCCTGGCGCGCGCGGCGGGGGCAACGCTGCTGGGGCCGCCGGTTGCGGGCTGGGTTGCAGTGCCGACCGACGAGAGCCAGCCGTTCGCGGGCAAGGCCGCCTTCGTGCAGTGGGACTCGCTGCGCGGCACCCACCCGCCCGGCAACCTCGCCCCTGACGGCGACAACGAGTCGCACTACGCAACACGCTGGATGCCCGAGTACTGGCAGATGGTGGCGCGGGTGTTGTACGGCGACGGCCAGGTCGATCAGCGCTACTGCCTGGGGCGCGACACCGACGGCAAGCTGCCGTGCTCGCTCAAGCAGGAGATTCCCAAGGTTGCCAAGGAGATGGCGCCCCTGGTCGAGTTGCCGCCAAAAGCGCTGCCGTAGCGGGTGACAAGCCGCCACCACCCGCGCTACCCTGCCCGGCCATGCGGTCGCCGCGCGCCAGTTTCGCTTTCCTGTTCGCGCTGCTGGCCTCCGCCTGCGCGCTCTCGCCCAGGCTGACCCAGTGGGAGCGCGACTTCTACTACACCGAGCGCCTCTACATCGATGGCCAGCACGCGTTGGCGGCCGAACGGTTTGCCAGGCTGCGCGCCCAGGCCGCCGACCCGCGCGACGCCGACGAGGCCGGCCTGCTGCAATGCGAGACCCTGTCGAGGGGTGGCGACCACGCGGCCGGGGCGGCCTGCTACGACCAGTTGGGCACGAGCGCGGTCGAGCGGCCGATGCGCATGCGCGCGCTCTTGCACGCGGGCGAACTGCGGTACTACGAACTGCGCAAGCCGGACGACGCCGTGAGGCTGTTCGCCGCCCTGGTCGAGCGCGCCCCGGACGAACCGGCCGCGTTGCGGGCCTTGGACCACCTGTACCTGCACGGCGAACGCGACCGCAGCAAGCGCCAAGCGATGACGGCACGGTTCGCGCAACTCGAACGCGACGATCCGCGCAGCGAGATCGCCGACAACCTGCTGCTGCGCACCGCGATGTTGCTGGAACAGGAAGGCACGCCGATTGCGCTGCAACAAGCCGCGGAACTGTTGGAGCGGCAGGAGCGCGACCACAAGGACGACGCGTCGATCGTGGATTGCCTGATGACGCGGGCGCGCATCTACCGAAAGCTCGGTCACCTGCAGCGCGAGGCCCGCGACCTGGAGCGCGTGGTCGACACCTTCGAGACCAGCTACGTGTTCGCGTCGTACAGCTTCGAAGAGCAGAAGGTCGCGGCGACCCGGTTGATCGAACTCTACCGCGGCCCGCTGCCCAACCTGCCGCGCGCAGAACACCATGCCCGCAACCTGCCGGACATGCTGCGCAAGCCGTTGCACATGCCGCGCTACCTCATCACGCTGGCCGAACTGCAGGAAGCGCGCGGACAGCGGGTGGCGGCGATCGCGACCTACCGCGACGTGCTGAACCACGTGGCGGCACGCAACAAGGACTACCGCCAGAATGATCGGCGCATTTGTGGCGAGTTGGCAGATGCCGCCGAGCGCGACGCTTGCCGGCAAACGGTCGACGCCTACGAAGACATCGAACCCAAGGAGTGCGGCATCGCCCGCGAACGCATCGAGCGCCTGCAAGATCAACTGCGCCGGCCCGACCTGCAAGCGCCCGCGGCGCGCAAGCCGGGGGGTCCAGGATGACGATGCGCGACGACCCCATGGCCCACGCGCTGCCGTGGCTCAAGCCGGCGCTCGGCCGATTGCCCGAAAAGCCGGTCGTGCTTCGGGTCTCGGGCCTGACCAAATGGTTCGGCGACGTGTGCGTGCTCGACCGCGTCGATTTCGAGATGCGCGAGGGCGAGGTCGTCGGCCTCATCGGCCCGGGCGGCGCCGGCAAGACCGTGTTCGTCAAGATCTGCTGCGGGTTGATGGACCCGGACGGCGGCCAGATCGAGATCCTGGGCGAGAACCTGCTCGAACTCAAAGAGAAGCAGCGCCAGCGGCTGCGCGAGCGCATCGGTCTCGTGTTCCAGAACTACGCGCTATTCGATTTCATGACCGTCGGCGACAACGTGGCCTTTCCGATGAAGCAGCGCGGCGGTGCGACGCTCGCGGAGATCGAGGCCAAGGTGCAGGAACGCCTGACCGAAGTGGACCTGCCCAAAGTGCGCCACCTGATGCCCAACGAGTTGTCGGGGGGCATGAAAAAGCGCGTCGGCCTGGCGCGGGCCAACATCAACGATCCCGAACTCATTTTTTTCGACGACCCGACGGCCGGCCTGGATCCGGTGACGTCGAGCAAGATCTTCAACCTCATCCGCAAGACCCAGGCGCACCGCAACTCGACGTGCCTGGTCATCTCGCACGACATCGACCGGATGCGCCCGGCGTGCGACCGGTACATCCTGCTGTACGAAGCGCGCGTGCATTTCGCCGGCACGGAGGCCGAGGCGATGGCCGCGACCGATCCCATCGTCCGCGAGTTTTTCCGCAAAGAAGCAGGGCTGAAGTGAACCCGATCGCCGCCGTCGGGCGCATGTTCCTGTCGGTGTCGGACACCGTGGGCGGCATCACGCTGACGCTTGCGCGGATCCTGCGGGCGGCGTCGCGGCTGCGCTTCGATCGCGACGAGACCTGGCTCAACTTGTACAAGGTCGGGGTCAAGAGCTACCCGATCGTCATCATGACGGCGATTTTCACTGGTGCCATCATGGTCATCCAGTCGGGCCAATACGTCAAGCAGACGGGCGCGACGGGCCTTCTGGGCTGGGGCGCCGGCTATGCTGTGCTGGCCGAGGTGGGGCCGGTGCTCATTGGCCTGATGTTCTCGGGTCGCGTCGGCGCCAACAACACCGCCGAACTCGGCACCATGAAAGTGACCGAGCAAATCGACGCCTTGCGCGCGCTGGCCATCGACCCGATGCAACACCTGGTGGTGCCGCGCTTCTTGGCCATGGTGGTGATGCTGTTGCTGCTGACGGCGCTCGGCGACCTGTTTGCGCTGGTCGGCGGCGCGCTGACCTCGCAGTTCATCCTCGATGTGGACTGGCGGGTGTTCTTCAACGGCGTGTTCAATTCGCAGTTGCTCGACGAATACCTGGTCGGCTTGACCAAGGGCGTGACGTTTGGCGCCAGCATCAGCGTGGTGTCGTGCTTCTATGGCCTGGGCGTGTCGGGAGGCGCCGCCGGCGTGGGTCGGGCGGTCAACAACTGCGTGGTGACGAGCGCCATCGGCATCTTCGTGTGGGACTACATCATCACCTACCTGGCCAATTGACGTGTTGCCATGACCGCCCCCGCCTTGCCCTCGGTGCGCGCCCTGCCCTGGCGCCACGGCGACCGCGTTTGGACCGTGCGGTACAGCGAAGACCTCGGCGCCTGTGTGGCCGCGGGCGACCATTTGTGCGCCGCCGTGGCCGACCAACTGGCGTGCGAACTGGCGCTGGCAGGCGACGCTGCGATGCGCGCCGTGATCGACGCCCAAGGGGCATTGCTGGCCGCTGCCGTCGACCCGATCCAAGCTGTGGTCGCGCTGGGTTCGCCGCGCATGGCCCACGAGCGGTTTCTGGTGGAGACCGGCCGCTGGGTCGCCGACCCGCAAAGCGCTGACCATCTGACCGATTTGCAAGCCCTTGTCGCCGGCTGGGACGCCGCTGACCCCGCCGCGGGCGCGCTCGACGTCGAGAAGCTGGCGCGCGACTGCGATCTGCTCCCCTGGTGGCGTGCCGAGGGCGCGACGGGTCGGGCGCTCGCCGCAGCCGAAGCCGAGACCGCGCACCTGGCGCGCCGCGTGGCCGCGGAAATGGACGACCACCGGCCGGGCCTGCGCGAGCGCATCAGCCAGTGGGGTCTGGGCCTGACCACCGAAATCGCGGTGTTGCGGGTCCACCTTTTGCGGTTCGTGGCGGCGCTGCCGGCGCTCGACCACGACACCGCCGGCACGGAGGTCGTTCGCCTGCTGCGCGAGACGCTGCGGCGGATGGGCACGGATGACGCGCGGCTGCGCGCCCAGGACCGCGGGTCCGAGGCGATGCCAGCGTGGATGGCGTGGGGCGTGCAGGTCGCGGCGACGGTCGTGGCGTGGCTGCCAACGCGGTGGGTGGCGGCGTGGACGCGGGCGGGCGTGCGGGCGATGGCCCGGACGTTCATCGCCGGCGAGGACATGCCGCGGGCGACCAAGGCGCTCAGGGTCTTGGCGGGGACCGGCCGCGACGCCACCGTGGACCAGTTGGGCGAGCTGGTGGTGAGCGAAGCCGAAGCCGACGTGTACCGCGATCGCGTGCTCGGATTGGTCGAAGGCATCGCCCGCCAGGCGGGGCCGGGCCGCAATGCGGCGGGGCTGCCGCGCGCGCACGTGTCGATCAAGACCAGCGCCTTGTGCAGCGACTACAACCCCGACGACCCCGACGGCGTGTGGCGGCGCGTGGGCCCGAGGCTGTTGGCGATTCTGCGGGCGGCGCGAGCGGCGGGCGTGTTCATCCACATGGATGCCGAACACTATCCCGTGCGCGATCTGACCTTTGTGATGCTGCGGCGGGCGCTGGACGAAGCGCCCGATCTGCGCGACTGGCCCGACATCGGCATCGTGGTGCAGGCCTATTTGCGCGACGCCGGCCACCACCTGAACGACGTCATCGCCTTCGCCCGTGGCCGCGGCGTGGTGATGCCGTTGCGCCTGGTCAAAGGTGCGTATTGGGACGCCGAGACCATCGAATCCGAGGCTCACGACGTTGTGGCGCCGCAGTTCTTGAACAAGTGCGAAACCGACGCGGCGTACCAGTTGCTCACCATTGCCTGCCTGCGCGCGGGCGACGCCGTGCAACTGTGCCTGGGCAGCCACAACCTGCGCGACCACTGCTTTGCCGAGGCGGCGCGGGCGCGACTGTTCCCGGCGGCGCCGTCGATCGAACACCAGGCGCTGCACATGACGTACGAGGCGCTGAGCCGCGGCATGGCGGCAGCGGGCTGGGCGGTGCGCAACTACGTGCCGGTGGGGTCGCTGCTGGTGGGCATGGCCTATCTGGTGCGGCGCATCCTCGAAAACAGCTCGCAGGTCGGCGTGTTGACCGCGGCGCGGCACGGCGTGGACTTGGAAGCGCTTTTGCAGGTGCCCAGGGACCAGGTGCGGCGCTCGCGCGACACAGGGCAATGGCAGCGCGCGGGCCTCTTGGGCGTGGAGCCGGCCGAGACGTTCCGCAATGTGGCGCCGCTCTTGCTGGATCGCCCTGCCCACCGCGCAGCGTTGCAGACGGCCCTGGATACCCTGCAAACGGTCGATGCCGACGACCCGGCGCGGTCGGGCGAGTTGTCGGCCGTGGTGTCGCCGTCCGACCCTGGCCACGTCGTCGGTCACATCCGGCTGGCCAGCACGCACGACGTCGGTGCTGCGATCGACGACGCCGTCGCCGAACTGCCGGCGTGGCGCACATTGCCTGCCCCGGCCCGTGCGGTGGCGCTGGTGCGGGCGGCAGAGCACCTGCGCGCGGCCCGGCCGTGGTGGTCGGCGTTGGTCGTCGCGGAATCGGGCAAGGCGCGCGCCGAAGCTGTCGGAGACGTCGACGAAGCGATCGACTTCTTGCACTACTACGCGCGACAAGCCGTGGCGCACGCCGACGCGCACCCGTCGTTCCAGGGCCTGGGCGTGTTCGCGGTGGTGGCGCCGTGGAATTTTCCGCTGGCGATCCCGTGCGGCATGACCGCGGCGGCCCTGGCGGCGGGCAACGCCGCCCTGCTGAAAAGCGCGGAGCAGACGCCGTTGGTCGCCGACGCGTTCGTGCGCCTGCTCCACCGCTGCGGCGTGCCCGAGGCCATCGTGCGCCACTTGCCCGGCGACGGTCCCGAGATCGGCGCGCCGTTGACCCGCGACCCGCGGCTGGCCGGCGTGGTGTTCACGGGGTCGCAGCACGTCGGTTGCCTGCTGCACCGCACGGTCGGCCCGCGCACGCCCGGCGATCGCGCCGCACGCGTCATCGCCGAGATGGGCGGCAAGAACGCGATTGTGGTCACGGCGAACGCCGACCTCGACCAGGCCGTCAGCGGCACGCTGCGCAGCGCCTTTGGCCACGCCGGCCAGAAGTGCAGTGCCTGTTCGCGGGTGCTCGTCGATGCGCGCGTGGCGGGTGCGTTTGCCGAGCGGTTCTGCCGGGCAGCCCGCGACTTGCAACTCGGCCCCGCGGCGGCGCCGGGCACGCGCATCAACCCGGTCGTGTCAGCGGAGGACCGCGCGCGACTGCGGCAGGCGGCGATGGAGGTCGCGCGCGAGACGGCCGCATTGGGCGGCAAGGTGCTGGTGGACCGCAGCCTCGACAGCGCCGGTCCGTTGCCGCAGACCTGTGCCGATGGCGCGCAGTTGGTCGGTCCGGTGGTCGCCGAACTGCCCGAAAGCGCCGGGCTGGACGCCGACACGTTTGCGTGCAAGGAGCTTTTCGGTCCCGTGGTCCACCTCGTCGCCGTCCCCGACCTCGACGCGGCGTTGCGGGTGTGGCGCGCGCCGCTGTATGCACTGACCGGGGGCGTGTTCGCCCAGTCCGAGGACGACATCGAGGCCCTGGCGGCGGCGGCCCGCGTCGGCAACCTCTACGTGAACCGCCCGATCACCGGCGCGCGGGTGGCGATCGAACCGTTTGGCGGGTTTTGGATGTCGGGTACCGGACCGAAAGCCGGCGGGCCGGACTACCTGCCTGCATTGACCGGGCGAACGGTGCACGCGCCTGCGCTGGATGCCGAAGCGCGGGAAGTGGTCGCGGCCATGCCGCCGTCTCCGCCCTCTGGAACGGGTGTGAGCGAGTCCGCGGCGGTCGAACCAGAAGACGCCAGCGCCCTCGGCCGGCGTGCGGCGGACCTGGCAGGCCTCGTTCGCGGAGCCACGTGGGTGCGGTCCGAGCCAACCCGCACGGCGCTGCTGGCGATTTGCCGTTCGGCGGCGACCGCGGCGGCGGCGGACAACCGCAAGATCCCCGGACAGACCAGTGCCAACCGTTGGCACCATCGCAAAGGGGCGGTTGCCGTGCTCGCCGGCCAAGGGCAGCCGACTTTGCACGCGCTGGCCCATGTGGTTGCAGCCTCGGTCGCGGGCAATCCGGTGCGGGTGTTGGCCGTGAGTCCGGCCGCGGTGCGCGCGTGGACGCCGATTGTGGCCGCGTTGGGTGCGGTTTTGCGCGACATCGCCGATGCGCCAGCGTTGTGCGATGCGTTGCTGCGTGTGGAATTTGCCAGCGTGGTGTTGGACGGGTCAGCGCAGCACTGGCAGCCGGCGCTGGCGGTGGCGCTGGCGCAGCGGGCGACCGATCGGCACTTGCGGCAGGTGCTGGCGGAGGGAAGTTGGCCGCCGCCGGAAGCGTGTGAGGCGGTGTTGCGGTGTCAGTTGCACTGCGCGACCGTGGTCGTCAATACCATGCGGCATGGGGCGGAGTTGGAAGTGTAGCGGGGCGCCGCAACCGCCCGGTCCAAATCCTCCGTGTCCATCGCAGAGCCCTGGAAAAGTCTTGCAGCGCATTGGCATGTCGTTCGGTGAACCGATCGGCTGCAGCCACGGCGGCGTCGAAATCCGGGTCCAACGACGTCACGGTCACCTGGCCGCGCTGCGCCAGCACGATGGTCTCGACGCCGGGGCCGAAGCCGGCTTCCTTGAGCAAATCCGCCGAGCTCACCACGCCGCGGTTGTTGCGGATCTGCTGGAATTCCCGATGTGCCATGCCCGTGGGCGGCCCCCGGTCGTGCCGAGCGCATAACCCGTTGTTGCCACTGAAAAAGCGCCCCGACCGCGGCACCGTGCCCGGGCGCAAGACGCCCACCCGGGCCCATGCTACGCTCGGACAGCGCCCCAGCGCCGAGGCCCGCCATGCCCGACATCACCGCCCTGCTCGGCTTCATGGTCCAAGGCCGTTCGTCGGATCTTTTCGTCGCCGAGGGCCGCCCGCCGGCCTACCGTGTCGACGGCAACATCGTGCTGACCGCCCACCCGCCCAGCACGCGCGCGGAAATCGAGGCCTTTCTCGCCAAAGTGCTGTCGCCAGCCGTGCGCGCCACGTTCGACAAGACCGGCGATTTCGATCTCGCGGTCAGCTTGCCCGACCTCGGCCGCTTCCGGCTCAACGTCCACGTGCAGCGCGGGGCGCTCGGCATCGTCATCCGCCGCATCCCGAGCGGCCAGCACACGTTCGAGAGCCTGGGCCTGCCCAAGGCTCTGGGCAACCTGGTTTCCGAGCGGCGCGGCTTGGTGTTGGTGGTCGGCGCGACCGGCAGCGGCAAGTCGACGACCATGGCGGCGCTGGTCCACCACGTCAACGCCAGTTCTGCACGGCACATCGTCACCTTGGAAGACCCGATCGAGTTCGTGCACGACGACCTGAAGTCGATCGTGACCCAGCGCGAGATCGGCGTAGACACCGCGGATTACGCCTCGGCATTGCGGCACGTCGTTCGCGAGAGCCCCGACGTCATCGTGATTGGCGAGTTGCGCGACCAGGATTCGATGCAGGTGGCGCTGTCGGCGGCCTTGACCGGGCACCTGGTGTTGGCGAGTTTGCACACCGCCGACGCCGTACAGACCGTGCAGCGCGTGTTGGGCTGGTACCCGGACTCGGCGAAACACCAGGTGTGCATGGATCTGGCGGGGTGTCTGGTCGGCATCGTTGCCCAGCGGCTGCTGCCGCGCGCCGATGGCAAGGGTCGGGTGCCGGCGGTCGAATTGCTTGCGGGCACGCCGGGCGTCAAGCGGCTGCTGCGCGAAATGCGCCTCGAAGAACTGCCCGACATCCTGCAAGCCGGCGAGGGGGTGCAGTCGTTCCAACGAGCGCTGCTGAGACTTTACGAACATCAAGTTGTCACCTTGGAAGCGGGCATGGCGTTCGCGACCCATCCCGAAGAGTTTCGGCTCGCCGCCCAGGGGTTCGAGCGCAGTGTGGCGGCACTTGCGGCGGAACACGGCGATTTGCCGAGCGTGGGCGCGGTGGATCTGAAGACCCTGCTGCACGTGGCGATTCGCTCTGGGGCGAGCGACATCCACATCAACGTCGGTATGCCGCCGATCTTGCGGGTGCATGGCGACCTCTGGCCGCTCAAGACGGACAAGATTGGGCCCGGCGACGCGCGGCGGCTGCTGTTTGGCCTCTTGACGCACAGCCAGCGCGAGACGTTCGAGCTGGAGCGCGAACTCGACTTCGCCATCACGCTGACTGGCAAGCACCGCTGCCGTGTCAACGCCCACTACCAACGCGGCACCATCGCGATGGCGATCCGGCTGATTCCGATGCAGATCCCCGACATCCGCTCGCTCGGGTTGCCGCAGGCGATCCAGGAGCTGGCGCAGAAGCAACAGGGCTTGGTGCTCGTCACCGGCCCGACCGGCTCGGGCAAATCGACCACTTTGGCGTCGCTCATCCACCTCATCAACAGTGGTCGCAACTGCCACATCATCACCGTCGAAGACCCCATCGAGTTCGTCCACCCCAACGGCACGGCGACGGTGGAACAGCGCGAGATTGGGGCAGATACCAAGAGCTTCGCGGCGGCGCTCAAGTACATCCTGCGCCAGGACCCCGACGTCATCCTGGTCGGCGAGATGCGCGACGTCGAGACCATCAGCGCGGCGCTGACGGCGGCCGAGACCGGCCACCTGGTGTTCGCAACGCTACACACCAACGACGCGCCGCAGACCATCGACCGCATCATCGACGTGTTCCCACCCTTCCAGCAGGGCCAGATTCGCGTGGCGCTGTCGGCGTGCCTGACCGCGGTGATTTCGCAGCGGCTGCTGGCGCGCGCCGACGGCAAGGGCCGGGTGCCGGCGTTCGAGGTACTGGTGGGCAACACGGCCGTGCGGGCGATCATCCGCGAGGGCAAGACGTTTCAGTTGCAGAGCATCATCGAGACCAGCTACCGCGACGGCATGGTGACATTGGAGCGCAGCATGGGCGACCATGTGCGCGCCGGCACGGTCAGTTTCGACGAGGCGTTGCGGTTCGCGCGCAGTCCGGCTTCGCTCAAAGCGGAGGTGGACAAGCTGAACGAACCCCCGGCCGCTGGTGGCATCGGCAAGGGTGGGCCGGGGCGGTGACGGGGCGCGCAGTTGCCGCCTGGCACGCCGTCATGCCACCCTATCGCAGCGTCGCCCATGCGACGCCCGAGGCCCCGATGGCGACCGCTGAAACCTGGGACGTGTACGACCCCGACCTGCCGCTCGCCGGCATCCGCTATGGCGACATCAAGGCGCGCATGTTGGTGGTGGGCCTCGGCGACGGCACGCTGCTGGCGGTGAGCCCGGGCACGATTGACGAGGCCGCGTTTGCCGAGGTCGACAAATGGGGCACCGTGACGTGGATGCTGGCGCCCAACTACTTCCACTGGTGGGGGCTGCCGGTCTGGCAGAAACGCTACCCGAACGCGCGCATCGTCGCCCACCCCAACGCCCTGGCGAGGTTGCGCACCAAGGTCCAGGGGCTCGACATCGGCGACGTCTCCGACCTGCGGGCTGCGTTGCCCAAGCACGTCAAGCTGCACCACCCGCCGAGCGCCAAACACGGCGAGACGTGGGTGCAAGTCGAGACCGCAGCCGGCAGGGCGCTTTTCGTCACCGACGGGCTCATCAACGAGAAGCGTCTGCCAGGGTTTCCGGTGGGCTGGATCATGCGCGCCCTGGGCTTCCGGGCCAAACTGATGACCAACCCGGCCTTCAAGCGCTTCTTCCTGCGCGACAAGGCGGCATACAAGGCGTGGGTGGCGACGCTTTTGCAGAGCGAACCGCCCGCACGTTTCATCCCCGCGCACGGCCAGGGTTTTCACGGCCCGGAGACGGCGAGCCGCTTGGCGGAGGCGACGGCACTGGCGTAGATCTCCGTACAACCGCGGGGTGCGCAAGCCGGCTTTGACCAGGAAAACTCCGGCCAGCGCCTCGGCCCCCAGCAGACAACGAGGCCGCCCGGGGGAGCGGCAATCGCCATCGCACACCAGGGGGCCCGGCGCACGGTATCGCGTCATTTGGCGCGAGCCCTTGGCACCCTCTGCCGCTCGCGCTACAACGGCCGCCCCGCCCGCACGAGGTTTCGATGGCCCGCACCCCTTCGACCATGGTCCCGCTCGGCACGCCCGCGCCCGATTTTGCGCTGCCCGACCCGGCGGGCAGGTTTTGGCGCCGCGACGATTTCGCGGACCGGCCGGCGCTGCTGGTGATGTTCATCTGCAATCACTGCCCATTCGTCATCCACATTCGCGCAGGCGTGCAGCGGTTTGCGACCGAGTACCAGGCCAAGGGGCTCGCCATCGTCGGCATCAACGCGAACGACTGGACGCAGTATCCCGACGACAGTCCGGCAAAAATGGCCGAGGAGATTGTGCGCGCGGGCTACGATTTTCCGTACCTCGCCGACGAGTCGCAGACCGTGGCGCGGGCCTATCGTGCGGCGTGTACGCCGGACTTCTTCCTCTACGACCGCGACCGCAAGCTGGTGTACCGCGGCCAGTTCGACGCCGCGCGGCCGAGCCTGGAGACGCCCGTGACGGGCGCGGATCTGCGGGCGGCGTGTGACGCGGTGTTGGCCGGGCGGGCGGTGCCGGAGGGCCAGCTTCCCAGTTTGGGGTGCAATATCAAGTGGAAGGCCGGGAACTGGCCGGGGCAGTGAACGGCGCCCTGACGTTCAGTCGTCTTCGCAGTGGGTGTGGCAAGACCCCGTCCTCACCTTGCGCATGGCGTCCAGCCCGGGCGGCCGCGGATGCTTGGCGCCGCGCAATCTACGGCACGCGCGACCAAAACGATCCGGTTGCGGGCTGGTAGATCATGGCGCTGTGCCGGAATCCGCGGCGCGCCGCCCAAGTTCGCGGTCACGGGTTGCGCTTGGGTCCGCCCCATCCCGAGCCGATCTGGCGCATCGTGCGCCACAGCTCGCTCGTCACGCCGCTGACGCCGCCCTGTTCGCGCACGGTCTGCTGGTGTTGGCCCACCGCCTTGCCGGGGCCGGAGTCGGCCCACACCTGTTTGGCAGTCCGGCCGGCCTCGCCTGCAAAGTCCTTGGCCGCGGTGCTGCCATCGGCCCACACCTGCCTGGCAGTGCGGCCGGCCTCGCCTGCAACGTCCCTGGCCGCGGTGCTGCCACTGGCCCAGACCTGCCTGGCGGTGCGGCCGACTTCGCCCGCGAACTCTCCGGTCGCTGCTTTGGCGGTGCTCCAACCTTGACGGCCGGCGCGACCGAAGTCACCGTAGACGCTAGAAAAGCCCTGGTCCGCGGTGTACTTGCTGGCGTTGTAGAGATAGGGCATGACGCCCGTGTCCTTGGCCATCTTCTTGTCGAGGTCGTTGACTGCGCCGAGCGTTCCGGTGCCGAGCATCTCCGTCGCCGCGCTGATGGCGTTGGCGCCGTCCTTGAGTCCGTCAGAGAACTTGTGACCGGGCGCCACTACGCCGATCGCGGCATCCGCGAGGCTGATCAGACCGTTGCGGCGCACCATCTCGTCGATGCCCGCGTGCATCGCGCCATTGAGCGTCTTGCCCCAGCCGGACCGCGCGCTTGCGTCTTTGTACCCATCGTGAAACGCACTGGCCGCGCCGACGCCGGCCCCGGCCACTGCCGCGAACTTGCTCGCCTTTCCGAGGCCCTTGGTCAGCTTGCTGGCGGGGTTTGCGCGCTCGCCGGCCGCGTGGGCGAGCTCCAGTGTGGGTTCTGCCATTTCGATCGCACCGTGGGCGGCCTTGAGACGGTCACCGAGCGGGTCATGCGGCTTCTTCTTTCCGTCAGGCTCTTTGCCGTGGTAGCCGCCGACGTGGGCCGCTCCGGTCGCCATGGTCTTGGCGCGATCGGCCGCGTTGACGGTGTGATGAACCGCGGACTTCGGGGCCTTTGACCCCTTGTTGAATGTGTTGAGGTAACCGACGACCGTTTGCGCGCGGTCGCTGGTGAATGCGCGGGAACCCATGATGCCTCCACTGCAGTAGGCCAGCCACCACGGCCGGCACGACCGCGCGGTACAAGGACCATGCCAAAAGCAGCGCCTTGGCAACCATCTGAAACAACAAGACCCTTCGACTGCCGACGCTGCTTGCTGCGATGCCCCGCTGTCCGAACAAGCGTCCGACCGAACACATTGCCCGCGCCGATCCCGGCACAGCGCACGGATCGCGCACACCGCAAACGCCCAAACGCCACGGACCCTTGCCCGCGCCGCGGCGGTGCACTACAAGGGGCGGACCCCGCGCTCCCGGAAGGCCTGACCATGCCCCTGCCCGCCCACCCGCTCGCGCTCGGCCGCCACATCCCTGGGGCATGGGTGGCGCCAGTCGCCTCCGCGCTCGACCGTGGCCAACAAGGCAAGGTCGAGGCGTTCTTGTCGTCTGACCAGGCCCGCTGGACCGCTGATGGCGACCTCGTTGCGCAGGCCACCCGTACCAACGGCGACGACCCAGGCACCGCCGAACTGGATGCCGCGGTGGACCGCGCCGCGCGCCAATGGCTTGCGCGCCTGCGGGCCCTGCCCTTTCAGGGTGACGCCGGGACATGGCAGCGGCTTGCGGCGCACCTCGACGGCTGGGTGCGCTCTGAGCGCAGCGAAATCCTCGAAAGCCGCTGGCTGCCCGAGCCGCTGCGGCGGTTTGAGATGGCCACCCTCGACCGCGCCAACCGCCAGTTTGGTAGCTATGCGCTGTGGGCCGACCGGGTCGCGTCGCTGCTTGCGGACCGACCAGCGCCGCATGTGGTGGACCTGGCGGCGGGCAGCGGCGGTTTCTTGCGCTGGGTGGCCGCGCACCGTCGCGACATCGGCTGGCGCATGACCGCTACCGATCTCGAGGGTGAGTTCGTCGCCCAGGGCCACGCGCTGGCGCAACGGGCGGGAGTGCCCGTCCAGTTTGAGCGCCGAGACGCCACCCGCATCGGCGTCTTCGATCCGCCGGCCGACCTCTTCGTGTGTACGCAGTCGGCGCACCACATGCCGCCGGGGGTGTTGGTCCGCATGATGGCCTCGGCGATGGCGTCTGCGCCGGCGGGCCTGTGGCTGGTCGACATCGCGCGCGGGATAGGCCACGCGGTCGGCATCGGCCTGGGCACGGCGACGAGCATCCCTTTTCCGCCGTTGATGTTGGATGGCATGCAGTCGTCGCGGCGCGCGTACAGCGGCGCAGAGCTGCACCTTCTGGCGCGGCTGGCGGGGGCGCGGACAGTGATGGTCGAGGCCTTGGGGCCGGTGCACGTCGTTTTGCACGCGGTTGGAACGTAGGGGCTGGCGGGTGGCGCGCTGGCGGTCATTGGCTCGCAACCAGGTGTATCTTGCGGCGAATCCGATGCTGAACCTGCACCTGTGCCTGCAACTGTCCGGCGCAGCCGGCTGGCTCTGAGAACTGTGCGCGGTCGCGATGGGCGCTGGGACGGAGATCGCCCAGAAACGGATCGCCTTCTGCGCAGAACCGCCATTGCGACGCGGGATCGGGCCCCTCAAAGCCCTCAGGGTCAGCCGGCGCCCAAACGGCGTTGGTGAAGGTGTCCGACTTTGGCGCCGGGCAGGGACAGGCACAGGGGCAGGGGCAGGGACAGGGACAGGGCCATGTCAGGGCCAAAACGGGCGCACCGCGTCCACCAATGCACTCCGCCAAACGCCCCCTCCTGTGAACTCTCTGCAACACCCCCATTGCGCGCTTGCCGCCTGACCCGCGCCAGCCCAAAATCCGCGCCCCTCGCCGGCAGCGCCGCAGCGCTGCCCCGACAAATCGCGCATTTTCGCGCACTTCGAGCCGACCCGTGCCCCAAGACCTGCGCCACCAAGACGACGCCAGCGCCATCGCCTACGGGTGGGCGCAGCGCACCTGGGCCGTGCGCGACGGCAAGCCGGGCCAGCCGGTCGCGGCCAAGGTCGGGCAATTCTCGTCGTGGTTGCAAGACCTTGGTGCGCACGTGGCTGTCACCTCGGACGGCATCGGCACCAAGATCGAGCTGGCTGAACGCATGGGCCGCTACGACACGCTGGGGCTGGACCTGGTGGCGATGGTGGTCGACGACCTGGCGGCCAACGGCGCTGAGCCTGCGGCGCTGACCAACACGTTGGACGTGGACGTCGTCGACGCCGCGACCATCGATGCGCTGATGCGCGGGCTGCACGACGCGGCATGGCAGGCTGGCGCCGCGGTCGTGGGCGGCGAGATCGCCGAGCTCGGCAACCGCATCGGCGGCTGGGGGCGCGGCATGCACTTCAACTGGTGCGCCACCGCGGTCGGGCTGTTTCGCGCCGGCTGGGCGCCCATCGACGGCCGCGCGATCCGGCCCGGCGACGCCGTGGTGGCGCTGCAGAGCACCTCGTTTCGCAGCAACGGCTTTTCCGCGTTGCGGCGGGCGCTCGGGGCCAATTTCGGCGACGGCTGGCACGACCTGGCGCTCGACGACCGCACCTGGGGCCAGTGGTTGCTGGAGCCGTGCCGCATCTACTGCCCGGTGGTGACCGCGCTGCGCGAAAACGGCTTTGACCTGCACGGGTTGTCGCACATCACCGGCGGCGGCATCCCCAGCAAGTTCGGCCGCACGCTCAGGGCGACCGGGCTGGGCGCACACCTGGACAACCTGTGGGCGCCGACGTTGGCCATGAGCGAAGCGCAACGTCTGGGCGGCTTCGACGCCGCCGCCGCGTGGCAATACTGGAACATGGGCAACGGCTTTCTTATCACCGTCGCCGCCGAGGACGCCGAAGCGGTCGCTGCCTTCGCCAACGCCAAGGGGTTCGCCGCCCGCATCGCCGGCCGCATCACCGAAGCGCCGGGCATCGAGGTCCGCTTGCCCACGCAGACTTTGCGCTTTGAGGTCGGCTAGCCATGGCGCTGCACCCATCCGCGCACTTTGTCGCTGTCTTTGTGCGCCCCGGCCAGCGCGACGTGGCGGGCGAGCGGGTGCGCGCCGAGGCCGGCCATCTGGGCCTGCACACTGGAAACGTGCGGGTGGGCCGCATCTACGCTGTGGACCTGCCTGGTTCTGCCGCGGGTTTGACGCGCGCCGCGCCGCTGGTGTTGGCCGACGCAGTCTTGGAGACGGTGGCGGTGGACGCCCTACCCGCCCACAGCGGCGCATTTGTGCTGACGGCGCGCCTGCCTGGTGTGACCGACGACGAAGGGCGAACGGCGCAGTGGGCGCTGCAGTTGGCGTGGGACGACCGGCGCTTGGGCGACGGCCAGCAGCGCGTGTTTGCGCAACGGCTGGTGTTGTGCGAGCGCCCGCTGGCCGACGACGAACTGCGCCAGTTGGCTGCGGCGTTGGGCAACCCGCTGGTCGACCGCTTGGCGTGGGGTCGCGGCGCTCCCGAGGCGATCCTGGCGCCCGCCTTCGTCGATCAAGCGCCGGCCCCGCAGCAGACCGTGGACCTGAACCGCGACGACGCCGGCCTTGTCACCCTTTCGAAGCAGCGCACCTGGCACCTCGACGCCGCAGAGCTGCGCGCTATCCGCGACCACTTCACCCTTGTAGCCGCCGACCGCGTGGGCCGCGGCATGCCCGCAGCGCCGACCGATTGCGAGATCGAAGTGTTTGCGCAGACCTGGTCCGAGCACTGCAAGCACAAGGAGTTCAACGCGACCATCACCTTTCGCCACAACGGCCAGGTGCGCACGGTGCGGTCGCTGTTCAAGACCTTCATCCGCGGCGCCACCGAGACCATCCGCGCCAAATACGCCGCCATCGGCCAGGACTGGATGGTGACGGTGTTTTCGGACAACGCAGGGTTGGTCGAGCTGGACGCGGACCACTACTTTGCGCTCAAGGTCGAGACCCACAACTCGCCGTCCGCCTTGGACCCGGTGGGCGGGGCGATGACCGGCGTGCTCGGCAACAACCGCGATGCGTTCGGCACCGGCAAGGGCGGCGCGCGGCTGCTTTTCAACACCGATGTGTTGTGTTTTGGCACGCCGGACTACGCCAAGCCGCTGCTGCGCGGCCAACTGCACCCGCTGCGGGTCGCGCGCGGCGTGGTCGACGGCGTGGAGCAGGCCGGCAACAAGTCGGGGGTGCCGACCGTCAACGGCGCGGTGCTTTTCGACGACCGCTTTGCCGGCAAGCCGCTGGTCTATTGCGGCACCGGCGCGCTGCTGCCGAAACGCTACGCCAACGGCCGCAGCGAACACAAAGACATCCGCCCCGGCGACCGCATCGTGGTCATCGGCGGCCGGGTCGGTCGCGACGGCATCCATGGTGCCACTTTCAGCTCGGGCGCGCTCGACGACCAGGTGTCGGGGTCGGTGGTGCAGATTGGCAGCCCGTTCGTGCAGAAGCTGGCGAGCGACCTGTTGACCGAGGCGTGCCTCGCGGGTCTGGTCGCCGGCTGTACGGACAATGGCGCGGGCGGGCTGTCGTCGTCGGTGGGCGAGCTGGCGCAGGGCCCGGGCGGGGCGTGGCTGCAACTGGACCGCGTGCCGCTCAAGTACGCGGGGTTGCAGCCCTGGGAGATCCTGCTGTCCGAGTCGCAAGAGCGCATGACGCTGGCGGTGCGGCCGGCCGATGTGCCGGCATTGCTCGCGCTGGCCGCGCGGCGCAGCGTCGAGGCCACGGACATCGGCGCGTTTGACGACTCGGGCCGCCTGGTGGTGCGCCACGGCGCGACGACGCTGGCCGACCTGGACCTCGGCTTCTTGCACGAGGGCGTGCCGACCCGGCACATGGAGGCGGTGTGGGACGACCGGCCCGCGCTGCCCAACCCGGCGATTTCGCTCGACACCGGCGCCATGCTGCTGCGGCTGCTGGCGAGCGCCAACATCTGCAGCCGCGAGGCGGTGGTGCGGTTGTTCGACCACGAAGTCAAAGGCAAGACGGTGGTCAAGCCGCTGATGGGTCCGACAGGGCTCGCGCCGCAAGACGCGGCGGTGGTGCGCGCCGGCTTCGATGGTTGGCATGGCCTGGCGGTGGCGAGCGGGATCTGCCCCAAGTTCGGCGACCTCGACCCGTATGCGATGGCGGCGGGCGCCTTTGACGAGGCGGTGCGGTCGCTGGTCAGCGTGGGCGCGCGCCTGCCGGTGCCGGGCGAGGCGCCGTCGTGGTCGGGCTGCGACAACTTCTGCGTGCCCAATAGCGCGTTCGACCCGGTCGCCAACCCCGATGGGCGGCAAAAACTCGGCAAGCTCGTGCGGATGTGCGAGGCGTTGTACGACTGCGCGGTGTTCTTCGACGTGCCGATGACCTCGGGCAAAGACTCGATGAAGAACGACTTTGTCTCCGAAGGGCACAAGATCTCTGTGCCGCCGACGGTGCTTTTCACGCTGGTGGCCCGGCTGCCCGACGTGCGGCGCGCGGTGACCAGCGAGTGGAAGGCGGCGGGCGATGTCGTGTACCAGGTGGGTGCGACGTACGACGAGCTCGGCGGCGCGGAGTGGTCGAGGCTGTGCTGTGGGTCGGAAAACGCGCTGCGCGGGGGGCCGGCCGATGCACTGCGCGGGGCGGTGCCACAGGTGCGGTTGGCCGACGCCCGGCGGGTCTACGAAAAGGTGATGGCGGCGCACGCGGCAGGCTGGTTGGCGTCGAGCCACGACCTGTCCGACGGCGGCCTGGCAGTGGCGCTGGCCGAATGTGCGATTGGCAGCGGGTTCGGCGCGCAAATTGATGTTTGTCAGTTGACAAATGACGCGTCGCTGCCGGCCGTCCTGTTCGGCGAGAGCCACAGCCGGCTGGTGGTCAGCGTCGCGCCGGAACACACCGCCGCGTTCGAAGCCGTGTTTGGCGCCGACGCCGTGCGGTTGGGTGTGGTGACGCAGAGCGCGCAGTTGACGGTGCAGTGTGGTGCGGAGCGCCTGTGCGCGCTGACGGTGGCCGACCTGAGCGCCGCCTGGAGGACGCCGCTATGGTAGCTGCCCAGGCGCCGCGCGTGCTGGTCCTGCGCGGCCTCGGCTTCAACTGCGAAGAGGAGTCGGCGGCCGCGTGGCAGTTGGCCGGCGCCCAGGCCGTCGTCGTCCATGCGGGCGACTGGCTGTGCGGAAAGGTGCGCCTCGACGGCTTCGAACTTTTGCACTTTCCAGGGGGCTTTTCGTACGGCGACGACCTCGGCTCCGGCCAGGTGTTCGCCAACCGCATCCGTTTGGGCAAGCTCGACGACGGCACGGCGGTGCTCGACACGCTGCGCGCGTTCCTGGGTCGCGGCGGGCGCATCCTCGGCATCTGCAACGGCTTTCAAATCCTGGTGCGCGCCGGCCTGGTGCCCAACCTGGGCGGCGGCTTTGATCAGCAAGCGGCGCTGGGCGCCAACCTGTGCGGGCATTTCGTCGACCGCTGGGTGCGCTGCCGCACGGCCGGCAAGTCGCTGGACATGCTCGGCGACCGCGTGTTGGACCTGCCGGTGCGGCACGGCGAGGGCCGGTTGGTGTTTGGCAGCGCAGACGTCGCCGCGGCATGCGTCGCCAAGGGCTTGATTGGCCTGCACTACGTCGATGGCGACGGTGCGGCAGCCCACGCCGAACCCGCCAATCCCAATGGCGCCGAGCTCGCCGCCGCCGGCCTGTGGAGCGAAGACGGCCAGGTGTTTGGCTTGATGCCCCACCCCGAGGCATACTTGACGTTTGTCAATCACCCGAACTGGGGCAGGCGGCACCGCAGCGGACTGGATACCGACGCCGCAACCCAAACCGGGCTGGCGTTTTTTCGGGCGTGGGTCGCCCAGTGCACAGGTGGCGCATGACCAGCCAGCGTCTCGTCCCCATTCGCCGCGCGCTGTTGTCGGTGACCGACAAGACCGGCATCGCTGAACTCGGCCGCACCCTGCACGCCCGCGGCGTTGAGCTCATCTCGACGGGCGGCACCGCCAAGGTGTTGCTGGGCGAGGGCCTGCCGGTGACGGACATTTCGGCCGTGACCGGCAACCCGGAGGCGTTTGGCGGCCGCATGAAGACGCTCAGCTTCCAGGTGGCGTCTGGGCTGCTTTTCGACCGCGACCGCGACGCCGCTGAGGCCGCGGTGCTCGGTATCCGCCCCATCGACCTCGTGGTGGCCAACCTCTACGACTTCGCGGGCCACGCCGACCAGGGCCTCGCGGACCAGGAGCTCATCGAGCACATCGACATCGGCGGGCCGACGATGATCCGCGCCGCAGCAAAGAACTATAAAGACGTCGCGGTGTTGTGCCGACCCGACCACTACGCCGTGTTCACCGCGCAGTTTGAGGTGCACGGGGGCACGACGCTCGCGCAGCGCCGGGCGTGGATGACCGCGGCGTTTGCGCTGACCGCCCGCTACGACGCGCTGGTGGCCGAAGCGCTGGGCGGCCAGCGGCTGCGCTACGGCGAAAACCCGCATCAAGCCGCGGTGTTTCTGCCCGACCCCGATGGCCTGCGCTTGGAGCAGTTGGCCGGCAAAGAGCTGTCGTACAACAACCTCGTGGACCTCGACGCGGCGTGGGCGGCGGCCGCGGGCCTGGACCAACCTGCGTGCGCGGTGGTCAAGCACGAGAACCCGTGTGGGCTTGCGGCCGGTCCCGACGTGGACGCCCTGCTGCCGTTGGCGTGGGCCGGCGACCCGGTGTCGGCGTTCGGCTCTGTGGTCGCGTTCAACTGCCGGGTGACGGGCCCCATGTTGCGCCACCTCGACATGGCCGACAAAGTCCGCCGCAAGTTCGTGGAAATCGTGGCGGCGCCAGATTTCAACACCGAAGCGCTGGAACTGCTGGGGCACAACAAGAACCTGCGGGTGCTGCGCATGACGGACCAGCGCGGTGGCCGTGGTCGCAGAAAGCGCCACCTGGCGAGCGGCACACTGGTGCAAGACGGCGACCTGCAACTGGTCGAGGGCTGGGACTGCAAGACGGACAGGCTGTACCGCCACATCGACGACGCGCTCTTTGCCTTTGGGATGCACGCGGTCCGCTGCCTGAAGTCCAACGCCATCGCCATCGTGCGCCGCCAGGGCGAGATGCTGCAGTTGGTCGGCATGGGCGCGGGCCAGCCCAACCGCGTCAAGTCCACAGAGCTCGCCGTGGCGCAGGCGCGCGCCAACCTCGCTGAAGTGGGCGCAGAGTTGAGCGAGTGTGTGCTGGCGTCCGATGCGTTTTTCCCGTTCAGCGACGGGCCGCAGGTGGCGCTCGACGCCGGGATCCGCTGGTTGTTGGAGCCCGGCGGTTCTATCCGCGACCCCGAAGTCATCGCAGCCTGCAACGCCGCAGACGCGAACTTGTTTTTTACCGGCATCCGCCACTTCAAACACTAGGGCAACGTCATGCAGTCTTGGGCCCCTGCCACGTCGATCGACCAGGTGTACACCCCGCAGTTGGAGCTGCTGCACCGCGGCAAAGTGCGCGACAGCTTTCGGCTCGATGCCCAGCGGCGGCTCATTGTGGTCACCGACCGGATCAGCGCGTTCGACCTCAAGATCAAGACGCCGGTGCCGGGCAAGGGCGAGATCCTGAACCGGCTGGCGGCGTTCTGGTTCGAGCGCACCGCCGACGTGGTCGCCAACCACGTGGTGTCGGTGCCCGACGGTCAGGCGATGGTGGTGCGCGAATGTGCGCCGATCCGCGTCGAGATGGTGGTGCGCGGGGCCATTTGCGGGACGCTGTGGCGCGCCTACAAGTCGGGGCGGCGCACGTTCAGCGGCGTGCACCTGCCGGAGGGTCTGACCGAGAATGCGCGGCTGCCCGGGCCCATCGTCACGCCGACCACCAAGGAAGACAGCGACCGCGAGGTGACGCCGGCCGAGTGTGTGGCGCTGGGCCTGGTCAGCGAGGCTGTGTACGCGCAGATGGACCGCGCGGCGCGCGCGCTTTTCGCCTTTGGTGCGGCGTTTGCGCAAGAGCGGGGGCTGCTGCTCGCCGACACCAAATACGAGTTCGGTCTGTGCGACGGGCAGCTGGTGCTCATCGACGAGATCCACACGCCGGATTCGTCGCGCTTCTTTGACCTGGCCGACTGGCAGGCGAGCCCGACCACCGTCGGCAGCTACGACAAGGAGTTCGTGCGCAAGTGGATGCGCGCCAACGCCGTCGACGGTCGCATGCCGCTGGACCTGCCCGACGACGTGGTGCGCGAGACGGCCGCCCGCTATGCCGCGCTGTACCAGCGTTTGACCGGCGCCCCGGTGCCGGCCGACCCGCGCGACCCGAAGCGGCGCCTGTACGACAGCCTGGTGGGCGCGGGCCTGCTGCGCGACGGCTACGTGGCAATTATCATGGGCTCGCGCGCGGACCTGGCGCACGCGGAGACCATCGCCAAGGACCTGCGCAAGTCCGATGTGGCCGTGGACCTGCGGGTGCTGAGCGCGCACAAGAACGGCGACCGCGCGGTGGCGGCGCTGGTCGAATACAACAACAGCCTGGAGCCCGGCGCCATCGTGGCCATCGCCGGCGAGAGCAATGGCCTCGGCGGCGCGCTGGCGGCCAACACCAACCTGCCGGTCATCAACTGCCCGCCCTTCAAAGACGACGCCGATTACCTGGTCAACATCCATAGCTCGCTGCGCATGCCGCGCCATGTGCCCGCGGCGACGGTGGTCAAGCCGGCGCTGGCGGCCCAGGCGGCGCTGCGTTCGCTGAACCTGCCGCGGCTGCGGGCGCTGGTGGCGCGCGAGGTTGCGGCGGTGCGCGACGGGCTGGCCAGCGACGACGGCGAGGTCCGCGCCAAAGGCA
>VGRO01000026.1 GCA_016875335.1 Deltaproteobacteria bacterium
CGCCCGTTTGCGCCCTGCGCCCGTTTGCGCCCTGCGCGCAGGGGCTGCTACCTTGGCGCCCGGCGCCCGCCGCCGCGAGAGGACCGACCGTGAACAAGACCAAATGGCTGGCTTTGCTGGCCCTGGCCATCGCGGCCGCGGCTGTGGTGGCCTGGCAGGTGCCGCGGGCCGCGCGCACTGCCGTCGCCCAGGCGCCGCTGTTGCGCGTGCCGCCGAGCGCCGGGGCCGAGGCATTCCTGCACGCCCACGCCAGCCTGCTGCAAGAAGCCGCGCGGCTGGAACGGCCGACGGATCTGCCGACCCTGGTCGCTGTCGATCGCGACATCGCTGAACCGCCGGCCGCCGCCGGGACCACCTCAGTGCTGCCGCCGGTGCCGCCAGAAGCGCAGGTCCACCTGGCCTTCACCAGCAGCGTGTTGGGCGAACTCGACCCCTGCGGTTGAGCGCACAACCCGCTGGGCGGTCTGGCCCGGCGCAGCAGTTGGTTCAAGGATCTGCGCCACGGCGCCCACCACGTCCTCGCGCTCGACGCAGGCGGTCTGCTCGTCGCCAATCCGGCGATGGCGACCGAGCGACCCGGCGAGGTCGCGGCCCGCAGCGAGTTTGTCGCCAGGATCTATGCGCAGTTGGGCTACGCAGCCGTCAACGTCGGCGCCCATGAACTCGCCGCGGGCCTGGGCGAACTGCGGCGCTTTGGCAAGTTGGCCAAGCTCCAACTGCTTTCGGCCAACTTGCGCGACGCCAAGACCGGCGCGCCCGCCTTCGACCGCTACCTGGTGCGCCAAGTCGGGCCCCTGAAAGTCGCCGTCGTCGGTGTGGTGTCCGCGGCCCTGGCCGACCGCGGCAGGTTGATCGACGGCCAGGGACTCGATGTCGTCGATCCGATCGCCGTGCTGCAAGACCTGGTCCCCACGTTGCGCAAACAGGGCGCAGAATTGGTGGTCGTCTTGAGCCAGTTGCGACGCAACGAGATCGAGTCGCTGGCCCATCGGGTGCCGGCCGTGGATCTGGTGCTGGGCTCCATGGACATGGAATTGACGCTTCAGCCCCTCACGGTTGGCAAACAGGCGCTGTGGGTCGACGCCTATACCAAAGGCAAATACGTCGTCGACGTCGCCATCAGCGTGCGCGGCAACCGCGACCGGTTCCTCGCCGCCAACCTGCGCGACGCCAAACTGACCGAGCGCGCCGACGCCGCCCGCCAACTCCAGGATCTGACTGCGCAACTGGACGATGCCGACCGGCCCGGCGGCGCCCTGCAGTTGACCGCCGAGACCCGCGCCGCCATGGAAGCCCAGCGCACCGCCGCGCGCGCGCGCCTGCAACGGTTGACCCACGAGGTCGAGAATGCCGACACCCACGTTCCAGCCGACGCCTCGACGGTCGAGGTCCTGGCGGCGGCGCTCGCCACCAGCGTGGCAGACGACCCGGCGATCGACAAGCAGGTCAAGGCCTTCCAGGTCAAGTACCCCAAGTTGCCCGGGCATTGACCGGCCAGAGCGCGTGCTGCCGTGCGGTGCACGGCGTCTGGGTCAACATCTGCCCCGGTCCCTGCCAGGGGCCTGCGCCCGGCCTTGGTGGAATCTGCACCGCGGGCGCACGGACCTGTGCGGTCATGGCGCGCAGTTCGTCTTGTAGCACTCGCCCATCGCCTGGTACTTGGCAAGCCCCGCGGCCGGTGCGCAGTTGTTGGCGCATGTCTGGTCGCCCGCGCACTTGCCCAGGCAGGTGACCAGCGTGCCGCACGCTGCAATCTGGTTGCACTGGTCGAGCTGGTCCTGGCAATTGGCCTGAAGGCAGGCATTGTCCTGGCAACCGTTCTGCTCGGCGCAACCGGCGATCGCGCCGTACGCCCAGATGCCCAGGCATCCCTGGTCCGCCTGGCACGCCGCCAACTGGCTGCCGCACTTGTCCTTGAGGCAGTCGCCGGTCGATCCGCCTTTGCACTGGTTGTTGGTGCAGGTCTGCCCCGACGGACAAGTTCCGCAATTGCTGGGGCACCCCGCCACGTACCCGCACTGGGCGCCTTTGGAGGCACAGCACGCGGAGCTGCCGCAGTCCTTGGCGCAATTGCTCGAAGTTTCGCCCGATTCGCACTTGCCGTTGCCGCAGACTGGCTTGCTTCCGCAGTCCTGCGGGCAGGAGGACGACGTCTCGCCGCCAGCGCACTTGCCGTCGCCGCAGAATCCCGCGCCGCCCGCCAAGCAGCCGCTGGTTTCAGCGCACTGGGCGAGCAGGATGGTCTGCTCGCTGAAGTTCTTCTGCGCACACTGCGCGAGGCACGTCAGATCTTTGCAACCCTCGCCGCACTGCAAGAACGCGATGCAGGCGTTGTCGGCGCCGCACGCGCTCCACTGCTGCGTGCACTTGAGCGACAGGCACTGCGAGAGCTTGGTCGAAATGGTCTCGGCGGTATCGGCCGGCGCGTCAGGGCCGCTATCGGCGACGACGACCACCTCCTTGACGGTGTCCGGCGTCGTCGTCTGGTCGGCCGACACGGTGTCGGGTCCCTGCGGGGCATCGAGCGGCGGACCGACCTCGACTGATGGCGCGTCGCCGGGGCCGGTGGTCGTCGAGCCGTCCGCAGCCGTCGTTCCGCCATCGGCCGGACCCGCGTCGGCGACGCCCGGGTTGCCGGCAGGCTTGCACGACGTCACGATGAGTGACGATCCCCCGCCAGCCGCGTTCTCGCTGCACACCTGGTCGGCCGGGCAGATCTCCACTTGTACCCACTTGGCACTGCCCGCGTCACACGCCATGCGCGCCTTGCCGAAGCAGCCCTCTTTGGCCGTCGCCGGGTTGCACACGGCGCCGGGTGCGCCGCCCGAGCCGAGTGCCGTCCCCGTGCCGCCCCCGCCTCCACCTCCGCCCCCGGCTGCGACACATGCGCTGCACAAGAAGGTGGCGACAGCGGCCAGCAGGGACGAGGAGCAGATTCGGGCCGGTGCCATGGCGTACCCCAGGGGCCGGTGCGGCGACCGGCAGGATTGCAGCGTCGGGCGGTCCGCGGCGGATTCGCTGCCCACGGCCGCAAAAGGCCAGCCATTGTATCGGCCTTTCGGGTGGTTGCAAGGGCGCGCGCCCCACGGAGCACGCCCCCGGCACCCCAGACCGCCGTCGCACTTCGGCTCTTCGGATCCGCATGTGCCGCGCGGGCCGCCGCGCAGCGCCGCACTCCAACGGCAACCGCGTTGACCGCAGCCCGCTTTTCCGCTCAAATACCGCGCCCCGCGGCGAACCCCCTGGTCCGCCCGGCCGCAATCCGGTCCTGGATTCGCCCCTGGGCGCGATCCTGGGCCACAGGAGAATTTCCGATGCTCGACGTGATGCGCCGCCACAGCAAGTCGACCTTGATCTACGTGCTTTTCGGCATGCTGATCGCGGTGTTCGTGCTGACCTTCAACACGGCTTCGCGGACCGGCGCAGGGGCAGGCGAGGCCGAGGTGATGGCCACGGTCGACGGCGCGACGATCGATGCGGCGACGCTCAACCTTGCGATGATGCTCAGCACCGATCCGCCGCCGCCCAACGCCGACAAGTTCGAGAAGTGGCAGGCCGAGCAGCAATACGAGAAGACCCGCCTGCGCCACAGCGGCGGCTATCCCGAGGCGATGGCCCTGGTTCCGCACGCCGGCAAGCCGTCGCCCGTCAAGGTCGAAAAGGTGATGGCCGAATTGGTGGAAGGCGTACTGGTCGCAAAGGACGCCGTCCGTCACGGCCTGGGCGTCAGCGACACCGAGCTGGCCAAGCGGGTCGTGGCCTTGCAGCGCGTGTTCGGCCAGGATCTGCTCGACGAGTCGGGCAACTTCGATCCGCGCAAATACGACCAGTTCGTGCGCTTTCGCTTGCAGACCAGCAAGGCGGCGCTCGAGGAGTTCCTGCGGCGCGAGATCCTGCGCGACAAAATGGCGCAGATCGTCACCCAAGGCATCGTCGTGGCGCCGGCGGAGGTGGATGCGCTTTCTGCCGCCGATGCCAGTCGGCCGCGCCTGGAGGTGTTGACGCTCGACGCTACGAGCGCGGCCAAGGCCGTGACGGTGACCAGCGAGGAGGCAGCCGCGTGGGCAGCCAGCCACGCCGACGCCGTTGCTGCCGAATACGCCGCCCAGGCCAGCAAGTACAAGGTCCCGGACAAGTTCAACATTCGTGGCATCCTTGTCGCTGCGCCGAGCGCCGAAGACGAGACCGACGAGGCCAAGAAGCAGTCGGCCACCGACGCGCGCGCGGCCAAGAAAGCCGATGCCCAGGCCATCCGCGCCGAGCTCGACAAGGCGTGGGCCGGCGAGGTCCGGCTCGCGCCGGTTCCGCCCAAGTCTGACGATCCGGACAAGCCGGCGGAAGCCGTGGGTGACCCCAAGACCGCAACCGAGGTCACCGGCCAGGAGCGCTCCGATCGGCTCTTGCACCACTTCAGCAAGCTCGCCGAGCAAAAGACCGAAGACAGCGTCTACAAGGACGCCGGGGGCAAATACGTCGAGGACTACGACGCCGAACGGCTCGATCGGCAGCCGTTCGGTCCGGCGGTCAAGGCGGCGGTCGCGGGTGCGAAGGAACTGGACCTGGCCGGGCCGGTCGAGGGCAAGAAGGGCTGGTGGGTGTTGGTCATCGAAAAGAAGATCGCCGGCAGGGAGACGCCGCTCGACGCCGCACGCGACGAGATCGCGAAGGGGTTGATGGCCAAAGACAAGGCCGCGAAGGAACTCGACGGCATCGCCAGCGCCGTCTTGGCCGCCGCCCAGGCCACGCCGACGACCGCGTTGCCCGACGTCGTCAAGAAGTGGTGCAAGGACCGCGGGCTGGCCGAAGACGCGCTGGCTGCGTTCGAGGCGCCGCCGATGGGCAAGAGCCCGATGGAATCGCTGAGCGACCTTTCGGCGCTTTTCGGTTCGGCACCCAAGATCGACGACCCCGAAGCCGTGCCCGGCGTGGGCCGCCACCCCGAATTGGCCAAGGCCGCCGCTCAGCTCAAGGCTGGCGCGCCGATCGCGCCAAAGGTATTCCACTCCGAGGACGGCAAGACCCGCTATGTGGTGCGGCTGGCCAACGCCCGGCCGAGCGACGCGGCGAACGACGCAAAACTCAAGGACAACCTGGCCAAGACGCTGACCGGTATCCGCCGCATCGAGGCCTATCGCGCGTACGCCACCAAGCTCATCGCCGACGCGACCAAGGCTGGCCTCGTGCAGACCAGCGAAGCGTACGCCCAGAAGCTCAAGGAAGAGCGTGCGCGCTGGGACGACCAGGTCAAGAAGGCTTCCGCTGAGGGTTCCGCTGCTCCGCCGCCGACCGGCGCGCCGCCCGCCGTGCAACTGAACGTCGGGGGCAAGCCGGTCGAAGTCAAGCTCGACAAGCCAGAACCCGCAGGCACCCCGCCAGCAACGGGGTCGGCGCCTGCCCCCGCTGGCGATGCCCCGGCCAAATAGGCGCTCGTCCGGCGCCGCCGGCACGGTTTCTGCCGCAAGCGGCGACCGGCCGTTCGACCCCGAGCAGTTGCAGACCTATTTCCGCGACCCCGACGACGCGGTCGATACCTACGCCTTCGACCCCGACGACGCCGCCCTGCCCGGTGAACTCGCCGACGTCGCCGCCGACGCACCATTTGACTTCGACGCGCGCCTGCGCACCGTCCCCGACCGGCCGGGCGTGTACCTGATGCGCGACCAGCGCGGCCAAGTCGTGTACGTTGGCAAAGCGGCCAGCTTGCGCGCCCGGCTGCGCCAGTACGCCAGCGGTCAGGACGAACGCTTCTTCGTCGAACACCTGCGCGACGTGCTCGGCGCCATCGACGTGGTCGTCACGGCTACCGCTAAAGAAGCACTGCTGCTCGAAAACGAGCTCATCAAGCAGCACCAGCCGCGCTTCAACGTCAAGCTCAAAGACGACAAGCGTTTCTTGCATTTGCGTTTGGATCCGGCCCAGCCCTTCGCCCGGTTGCAGGTGGTGCGGCGGCCCGCCAAGGATGGCGCCCAGTATTTCGGCCCCTACGCGAGCGCCAGTGCGGCCCGCGCGGCGTTGGCGCAAATCAACCGCCACTTCCTGCTGCGCACCTGCCCCGACAGCATCTTTGCCAACCGCACCCGACCGTGTCTGGAGTACCAGATCCGCCGCTGCCTCGGGCCGTGCACGTTGCCCGTGGACCCGGAGGACTACGCCGGCCACGTCCGCGACGTCGCGCTGTTCCTGTCCGGTCGCCGCCGCGAGTTGGTGGACCGCCTCAAGCAGCGCATGGCCGCGGCCGCCCAAGCCGAGGAGTACGAACGCGCCGCGCGCATCCGTGACCACATCAGGGCCCTGCAGACCAGCCTGGAGACCCAGCACACGGTGCTGCTCGACCAACCGCGGTCGTTGGACGTCGTCGGGATCTACCGTCAGGGCGCGCGGGTGTGCGTCGCGATCCTGCCGTTTCGCGAGGGCGTGCTGCTCGGCAGCCAGGGCCACGTGCTCAAGGACCAGCAGTGGGCCGACGCCGAGGTCATCGCAGGATTCCTGCAATTGGCCTATGACCGCGGCCGCGCGGTGCCCGACGAGGTGGTGGTGCCGGTCGATCTCGCCGACGCCGTGGTATTGGCCGAATGGCTGACCGATCTGCGTCGCCAGCGCGCCGACCTGCTGGGCCAAGCCCCGCCGCGCGGCGCCGTCGACCTCGTATTCGCCCAACGTGGACCCAAGGTGCGCCTGTTACAGATGGCGGCCGAGAACGCCGAGCAAGTGTTCGCCGACCATGCCCGGACCGCCGAACGCCGCGAGGCGACCCTGGTCGGCCTGCAGCGCAACCTGCACCTGCGGCGGCTGCCCCGACGCATCGAGTGCTATGACATCAGCAACATCAGCGGCACGGATCCGACCGGTTCGATGGCCGTCGCCCTGGATGGCGATGTGGCGCCCGCCCACTGCCGCACGTTTGCCGTGAGATCGCAAGAAACACCAAATGATTTCTTGATGATGCGCGAAGTGCTCTCGCGACGGCTCGAGCGCGCCAAGTCGGCGGGTTGGCCGCTGCCCGACCTCGTGGTGGTCGACGGCGGCAAGGGACAGCTCAAAGCCGTGGAACTGGTCTTTGAAGAACTGGGCCTCGGCGATTTCGTCGATCTGGTCGGTCTGGCCAAGGCGCGCACCCTGGAGAGCGACGACCGCGGCGTCAGCGCAGCGTCGCCCGAGCGCGTGTTCCTGCGCGGCATCAAGAATCCGGTGGTCCTGCCGCAGAACAGCAACGAAATCTACCTGCTGACCCGGCTGCGCGACGAGGCGCACCGCCTTGCCGTCACGCTGCACCGCAAGCGCCGCGGCAAGCGCACCCTGCGATCCAAGCTCGACGGCATCCCCGGGGTAGGCGAGGCCAAGCGCAAGGC
Source organism: Deltaproteobacteria bacterium (assembly GCA_016875335.1). GTDB lineage: Bacteria > Myxococcota_A > UBA9042 > UBA9042 > UBA9042 > SXRM01. The sequence goes on from VGRO01000026.1 coordinate 7,350, forward strand.
CCTGCTCAGCGCCCTGGGTTCGGTCAAGGCCGTCGCCGCCGCCGACGCGGATGCCATCGCGCAGGTGCCCGGCATTGGTGCTGAATTGGCGCGACGGATCGTTGCGGTGTTGCGCGGCTCCGGGCGTCAACCTCCGGTGATGACGTCGCCCGACCCTTCGACCATCTGACCGCTGCCGCCGCAGTGGGTGTCCTTGTCGCCCAGCCGGTGCGCGGCCTTCTTGTTGATGAAGACCGTGCCCGATCCCTTGGCGGCCGTCCAGGTGTTCGGCCCGCAACACGCCGCGTGCACGCCCGGGTCGCCTACGCGCAAGGCCGCACGGCTGTTGACGTTGACGTTCGGTGAGCCGGCGACCGCAGGCCCAATCGCCGGATGCGGGCATGCCGGACAGCCGTGGGCGTCGGCGGGAACTTGCGACTTGTCGCCGAGGCGGCTTTGCGCGGGCATGGACTCACTCCAGCGGGCGGCCACGATGGTCGCGCGACCTGTCGCAGAAACTATCGCCGCGCTCGATCGCGCGCAAGGCCCCGGTGTCGCCCATGCCACAACCGGGGGCGCGGGTGCCCCAGCCACGCGTGGTCACTGCCGCGAGACCCGCACCAGGCTCTTCTCGCCTTTGCGCTCGGTGATGAGCCGGGCGCCGCGCTTGTACGAGAAATAGGACCAGGCCCAGGTCACCAACACCACGAAGCGATTGCGGAACCCAATGAGTTGGACCAGGTGGATGACCAGCCACGCCAACCACGCCGGGTAGCCGTGCAACTCGGTGTCGCCGATCCATGCGATCGCCCGGCTGCGACCGATCGTCGCCATGCTGCCGCGGTCGACGTACTCAAAGGGCGTGCGCCGCTCTGGCGGCACTTCGCGCGCGATGATGTCGCCGACATAGCTGCCCTGCTGCATCGCAACCGGGCACAGGCCGGGCAGCGCCTGACCATCCACCGTGTGGCACGCCATGTCACCGATCGCGAACACCTGCGGGTGCCCAGGCAGGGCGCAGTCGCGTCCGACCACCACCCGGCCGCCGCGATCGGTGGGCACGCCCAACGATTCGCACAGCCGGGTCGCCCGCACGCCCGCCGCCCACAACACCGTACTGGCGGCGATGCGCTGGCCGTCCGCCAGGACCACGCCGCCGCCGTCGATGTCGGCCACGCGCGCGCCCAGCCGCAGGTGTACGCCCAGTTCCGCCAGTTGGTCGGCCGCACTGTGCGAAAGCGTGGCGGGAAAGCCGGTCAGGATGCGGTCGCCGCTGTCGACGAGCACCACCTTGGCGCGCTCGGGGTCGATGTGACGGAACTCGTTGGCGAGCACCGTGTGCGCCAATTCCGCGATCGCGCCCGCCAGTTCCACCCCGGTCGGTCCGCCGCCGACCACCACGAACGTCAACAGCCGCTCGACCTCGCCGGGGTCGCCGGCCCGCTCGGCGCGCTCGAACGCCAGGAGCACGCGGCGGCGGATCTCCAGGGCGTCTTCGACGGTCTTGAGGCCAGCGGCCACCTGCTCCCAGGCATCGTGGCCGAAATAGGTGGTCTTGGCGCCCGCCGCCAGCACCAGCCAGTCGAAGTCGAGCGTGGCACCGTCGTCGAGCGAGACCTGACGGCGGGCCAGGTCGACCGCGGTCACCTCGCCAAGCAATACCCGCGCGTTGCGCTGGCTGCGCAGCACCGACCGGATGGGCGCGGCGATCTCGGCTGGCGAGAGGCCCGCCATGGCGACCTGGTAGAGCAGGGGCTGAAACAGGTGGTGGTTGGTGCGATCGACCAACACGATGTCGACAGCCGCCGCCGCAAGGCGCCGCGCGCACCACAAGCCGCCAAAACCGCCGCCGACGATGACCACCCGCGGCCGATCCGCCGCGCCCGTTCCGCTGCCCACCCCGACCTCCCGCTGGCCACGACCGCGCGGCGGATCTTGGCCCACCGACTGGTGGGCGGTCAACGTGGACAAGGTCCAGCACTTCGGACAGTTGTCAGGTTCTGCAAGGATGGCTGTACGGGTCCGCCTCTCCTTGCCACCTTGGCACATGTGCACGCAAGGAAAACGTGCGAGCGGTTGGCATGCGGCGCACTGCACGCTACCATGGCCGATGCCGACAAGGGCGCCTGCGCGTGGACTTTCCAGCGTTGGCATGGTAGTTGTGCCCCCAAGCGGCGATCCGCCGCGCGGAAGGGCGGTTCCGGTGGCCCGAGCATGTTCGTAGAACGGCGCCGATTTCCGCGACGCGACGTGACGTTGCGCGCCCAGACCCCGGGCAGCGTCAAGCCTGACTTGGTGTGCATCAACGTCGGTCCGGCGGGCGGCTACTTTGCGGCACGTGCGCGGCCGCACGCTGGCGCCTTGGTCGAGATGTCGATTCGGCCGCCCGGCGACAAGACCCCGGCGGTCGTGGTCACTGGCAAGGTGTTGTACGTCCTGGAGACCCATGCCACGCGCGCACCCGGCTTTGCCGTTGCTTGGTGCGAGGCGCGCAGCGCGGTCGGATCCGATCCACTGCGCAGCCTGCTGGCCCGGGTGTTTGGCCTGCCCGACGATCAACTGGTCCTGCACCACAGTGAGCGCGAAGTCGTCTGCAACATCGAGGCGATCATCGCGCGGATGGCCGCGCCGGTCGTCGAATGCGAACCCCCCACCAGCCCGCGGCCGATCGGCGGGTCGGCGCGCGAATCTGTGCTCCTGCAAGCCGCCCGCACGCGCGGCGCCGAGCGCACCGGAGCCGGCCGGGCCGCTGCCGCCGTGGCGCAATCCAGCGCACACGCCTCCGCGGTTGCGCAAGGCACCGTCCCGAGCCAGCCTGCAAGCCGGTCCGCGAGCACCGCTGCACCCGCAGCCGTTCCCGCTGCGTCTGCAGGACACGCGTCGTCGCCATCGGTTGCGCACGTCGCCCCAGCTCGACCAGTCACGCCGGTGTCCACATCCGTGCTGGCGGTCGCGCGGCCGGCGATTGCGCTCTCAGCGGGTCATCCCTCGACGCCTGTGCCGGTCACCACCGCGGCTGCGCCAGCTCCGCAGGCGACCGCAGCCGCAGCACCGCCCGCCGCCGTGGCCCAGGGGCCTGGTGCGCTGCTCGGCATGAATCAGGTCGCGCTGGCGGCCAATCCGGCGTCCAGCGCCGCCCATGTGCTGCCTCCTGTCCAACCGACGCAGCGGCCAGCTGCGGCCGGCGTGATGGTCCCTCCCGCGGTGCAAGGCCCGAGCGCCCCGTATCCAAATGCCGCGCAGTTCGGCTTCGGCCAGTCCGTCTTGCACTCAGGCTACCCGGGCGTGGCCGTCACCGGCCAACCCATGGCAGCCGCCAGCTATGCCCAGCAGGCACAGCTGATGCAGCAGGCGCACCTGATGCAACAGGCGCAGCTGCAGCAAGCCCAGATGCAACAGGCGCAATTGCAGCAGGCGCAGCTTGCGCAGCAGACCCACCTGATGCAGCAGGCCCAGTTGATGCAGCAGGCCCAACTGGCCCAGCAGTTCGCGCAGCACGCGGGTTTCGCAGCACCGGGCTACCCGGCAGGTGTAGCCAACCCGTTGGGCCAACCGCTGCCGGGTTGGGGCGCTCCGGCCGTCCCCGGTTGGCCCGGCGCCCAACCCGGTCCCGCCGCCGAGGCACTGCCCGATGGCGCTGCGCCAGCGCCACCCGCGCCCAAGCCCGCAGCCCTGCGGCCTGATCCCACCTATCCGCAAAGCTACTCCGAGTCGCAACCCGTCGATCCGCGCGGCGCTCTGGCCGCCGTGGCCGCCCGCCAAGCTCAACCGAAGGGCGCGAAATCGGGCGACGCGGCCGGCAAAGCCTTTGGTGCACGGCCGGTGCAGCCGGCCACGCCGGTGCCCGGGAGCATTCTGCCGGCACCCGATCCGCGCGCAGCGCACCTGACACCGCCGCTCAGTGTGGCGGTCGCCAAGGAGGAAGACGGCAAGCCGATCCGCACGCTGCCCAGCAAGCCGGCCACCGCCGCACCGCCCGGCTGGCCCCCGGGCGTTCCAGCGGCGATCAGCGACCGCTACCGCGACCTGCGTGCCATTGGTCGCGGTGCCAGCGGCGTGGTCTACCGCGCCGTCGACGACCTGCTCGAGCGCGACGTCGTGCTCAAGTTCTTGGCCGCGACGGGCATGCACGAAGAGGTCGCGCGCCGCTACTTCTTGCGCGAGGTGCGGGTGGCGTCGCAGTTGCGGCACCCCAACATCGTGCTCATCCACGACATCGGCAAGGCCGACGGGCTGCTGTACTACGCGATGGAGTTCATCGATGGCCATCCGTTGAGCCGCTACATGGAGCCTCTCAAGCCCATGAACGACTGGCGTTTCTGTTGGAGTGTGGTCCGACAGATCGCCGAAGCGCTCGACTATGCCCACACCCAGGGCGTGCTGCACCGCGACGTCAAGCCCGACAACGTCATGGTCGCCCGCGACGGCCACGTCAAACTGGTCGACTTTGGCCTTGCGCGGCCGCAGCACGACGACTTTGGCGATCGCACCATGCTGGTCGGGACGCCGCACTACATGTCGCCCGAGCAACTGGCGGGCAAGGCCGTGTCGCCGGCGGCAGACCAGTATGCGCTCGGAGTCATCGTCTACCGCATGCTGACCGGGTACCTGCCTTTTGGCGACAGCAACGTGTTCGTCGCGCACCTGACCGAGCGACCGCGCGACCCGCGCCAGTTCAACCAGCAGGTGCCAGCGCTGGCGGTCTCGGTGCTCGACCGGATGCTTGCCAAATCACCTGACCAGCGCTACGAGACGTGCAGCGAGGCTGCGGCCGCGCTCAAGTGGGCCCTGGTGCCGTAGCCGATTGCACTCGGGGTTGCCCTTTTCCGTCCCGCGGTGCACTCTTGCGCGCGCAGGAAGAGGAGGCATCATGGAATTCGTACTTGGCGGCATTTTCCTGGTCGTACTTTTCGGTTCGTTCGTCACGATCGCGCAGGGTTTCGTGGGCGTGGTCACCATGTTCGGCAAGTACCAGCGCGTGATGTACCCCGGCCTGAACTTCAAGATCCCGATCTTCGAGCGCATCGAACGCCGCGTGTCGGTCCAGAACCGCTCGGCAGAGCTTGAGTTCCAGGCGATCACGAGCGACCAAGCGACGGTCGGTTTCAAGGCCATGCTGCTTTTCGCGGTCCTGAACCAGCAGGAGGAGACCATCAAGAACGTCGCCTTCAAGTTCCAGAGCGAAGGCGATTTCATGCGCGCGTTGGTGCGCACGGTCGAGGGGGCGGTGCGTTCGTTCGTCGCCACCAAGCGCCAAAGCGAGATCCTCAGTCTGCGCAAGGAGTTGGTGGACGAGGTCAAGTACCAGCTCGACCACAACCTCGAAGAATGGGGCTACCACCTCATCGACCTGCAGATGAACGACATCGTGTTCGATCAAGTGATCATGGATTCGATGGCCCGCGTGGTTGCCAGCGCCAACCTGCGCGCGGCCGCCGAAAACGAGGGCCAGGCCCTGCTCATCACCAAGACCAAGCAGGCCGAGGCCGAGGGCCGCGCCATCCAGATCGCTGCCGAGGCCCAGCGCGAGGCCAGCCGCCTTCAGGGCCAAGGCGTCGCCCAGTTCCGCGAAGAGATGGCCAAGGGCGTACGCCAGTCCATTTCCGAGATGACCCAGGCTGGCCTGGACCCGAGCTTTCTCCTGTTCTTTATGTGGACCGAGGCGATCAAGCACTTCGCCGAGCAGGGCAAGGGCAACGTGATCTTCCTGGACGGATCGGTCGAGGGCATGGAAACCCAGATGAAGCACATGATGGGCATGAACGCGCTCGGCAAGGCGGCCGGGTTTGCCCGGGCTGCTGCTGATACGCCCCCCGTGCCGCCACCGCGGCGACCGGCCTAGTACCTCAGGCCCGAAATTCGCGCCGGGTTCCGGCGCGCAACAGGGCTGAGGTACTTCCGGCCGCGGCTGCGGCCGGCCGAGGGGGTGAGCGCGCATGGGCGCGCGAGGGGGCTGCGAGCCCCCTTCACGAAACAAGCAGCTAGTAGCCGAAACCGATTGAGGATTTGTTGCGGCATTACGGCCCGTATCCCGACGCGAGTTTCGGGTTTCGCCTACTCGCTTTCACATCACGCGCCCGTCGGCGCTGCGATCCGCACCCTCGACTGCCGTGCTACCATGCGGGTCCGCCCGCGACCGGGCGCGAGTCCTGGTGTCGCCGTGCCCCGCTTCGAAGAGCCTCTGCTATTGCCCCAGCGACCCCGCCGCAACCGTCGCAATGACGTGCTGCGCGGCTTTGCCCGCGAGGCGACCCTGGCGCAGCGCCATCTGGTGCTGCCGCTTTTCATCCACGCAGGGCTTGGTCGGGAGGCGATCCCCTCGATGCCGGGCTGCGAGCGATTGTCGCTGAGCGAACTGGTGACCGAGGCGACGGCCGCCCACGCCGAAGGCATCGGCGCCGTGATCCTCTTTCCCAAGATCGCGGAGGACCTCAAGACCTCCGATGGCGCCGAGTGCCACAATGACGCCGGGCTCGTGCCTCAGGCGGTTCGCGCGCTCAAGGCGACGCTGCCCGGCCTGCTGGTGATGACCGACATCGCGCTCGACCCCTACAACAGCGACGGACACGACGGCGTGGTGCGCGACGGTTACGTTCAAAACGACGAAACTGTGCGGATCCTGTGTCGCCAGGCGCTGTGTCACGCCCGTGCCGGGGCCGACGTCGTGGCACCCTCGGACATGATGGACGGTCGAGTCGGCGCCTTGCGTGCGGCGCTCGATGGCGCCGGGTTCGTCGAGGTCGCCATCTTGGCCTATACCGCCAAGTACGCATCGGCGTACTACGGCCCCTTTCGCGATGCCCTGGATTCGGCCCCCAAGTTCGGCGACAAGAAGACCTACCAGATGGATCCGGCCAACCGTCGCGAAGCGTTGCGCGAGTTGGCGCTCGACGAGGCCGAAGGCGCCGACCTGGTCATGGTCAAACCGGCCGGTCCGTACCTGGACGTGATCGCCCTTTTGCGCCAGCACACCGCGCTGCCGATCGCCGCGTATCAGGTGTCTGGGGAATACGCCATGATCAAGGCCGCTTGTCACAACGGCTGGCTCGACGAGCGCAAGGTGGTGCTGGAATCGCTGCTGGGCATCCGTCGGGCCGGCGCCGACCTCATCCTGACCTATTTCGCTCGCCAGGCCGCCCGCTGGTTGCGCGACGGATGATTGCGCGGCGTACGGAAATTCCGCAGTGATCGCACAAATTTCCATTCCGGCGTGGACCGGCCAGGGTGCCTGGGGCACGGATTGTGGGGCGTGGCCCTGGTTCCTGATGTCCGTGGCCGTGCTCGCCCTCGGGCCTGGCGTGTTGTGGGTCGCGCGGCGCTGGCCGGCGCTGCTGCGCGGACTCGACGGCTTTGTGCTCGCTTCGGTCGGCGGCATCGTGATGGCCGACGTCGTGCCCGAAGCGCTGGAGCGCGGCGGCGTGCCGGCGCTGTTGCTGGTCGCGGCGGGCCTGATGGGTCCCGGCTGGCTCGAAGCGCGCCTGCAGCGTTCGGCCAACGCGGTGCACACGCTGGCCTTGGCGATGGGCGTCCTGGGTCTTGGTCTGCACGCCGCCTTGGACGGGGCGGCATTGGCTGGAGCGAGCGACACCCAGGCGCAGGGCCTGGCCGTGGCAGTCCTGCTGCACCGGTTGCCCGAGGGGCTGACCCTCTGGTGGCTGCTGGCGCCCACCCAGGGGCCACGCGTCGCGGCCGCCGTGCTGCTGGGCGTCGCCGCCGCCACGGCCACAGGGTTCGGACTTGCCGCCTCGGCCAGCGATATCGTGCAGGCGGGACCGCTTGCGTGGATTCAGGCGCTGGTCGCAGGGTCGCTGCTGCACGTCGTGTTCCATCGGACCCAACAGGTCGACGTTGAACCACGGCAGGAACCGGTCGGCCGGCAATGGGCGGCGGCCACCGGGGCGCTGCTCGGCCTGGGGCTGCTGGTGCTGGTGCTGACCCACCACGACGCCAGCGACGGGCATGCCCACCAGGGCCGGGTGTTCTGGGACCTGGCGCGCGAATCGGCACTGGCGCTGGTGGTCGCCTATGCTGCGGCAGGGCTGGTGCAGTCGCTCTTGCCGCAGGCGTCGGTGCGTTGGCTCGGTCGCGGATCGCGCTGGGGCCAGGCGGCGCGCGGCGCAGCGTTCGGCCTGCCCTTGCCGATCTGTTCGTGCGGGGTCGTCCCAGTGTACCGGTCCCTGGCCATCGCGGGGGCACCCACCGCAGCGGGCATCGCCTTTCTGGTCGCCACGCCCGAGCTGGGGCTCGATGCCGTGCTCCTGTCCTTTCCGCTGCTCGGCGCCGAACTTGCCGGCGTGCGGTTGGCCGCGGCGGCACTGGTGGCCGTGCTCGTCGGCGTGGCGCTCGACTGGGCCGTGCACCGCGGCTGGACCGGGCAGGCGCTGCGCGTCGATCCGCCCAAACCCGCCGACCCGACCGGTGATTCTGGGGGCTGGCGGGCGCGCCTGGTCGAGGGACTGCGCGTCGGGTTTGGAGACATGGTGGACCACACCGGCCCGTGGGTGGTCGTCGGCCTCGGCGTGGCCACCCTGGGGCAGAGCCTGCTTGCCGCGGGGGATCTGGCGCGCTGGCCGGCCGGCCTCGATGTGCCGGTCTTCGCGCTCGCGGGCATGCCGATGTACGTGTGCGCCTCGGGGGCAACGCCGCTGGTCGCCGTGCTGATTGCCGGCGGCGTGTCGCCGGGGGCAGGCCTGGCGTTCCTGTTGACCGGACCCGCGACCAACGTCAGCACGTTCGGCGTGCTGGCGCAGTTGCACGGGCGGCGATTCGCCCTTGGCTTCGTCGGTTGCACGGCAGCCGCGGCCATCGCGCTGGGCTGGGCCACCAACCTCGCGCTGCACGGCTACCGCGTGCCCGCGCTTGGCGGCCCCGACCACGAACACCACGGCTGGGTGGACCAGGCCGCATTGGCGGTGCTGGTGGCGCTGCTGCTGGTGAGCTTGTTCCGCCAGGGGCCGCGCGGCTTCCTGGGTCAGGTGCTCGACGTGGCCCGGGTGAGCCATGGCCACGACCACGCCCACGGCCATGACCACGATCGCGGCCTTGATCGTGTCCACGGCCCGGACCAGGTCACGCAGCCGTGCGACTGCGGCCATGACCACGGGCCGGGCGATTCCACGGCTGCAGCCGGACCCAAGCCGATTCGCGTCAAGATGACCGCCGGCCCGTCGTCCTAGGAGCCTGTCGGTGAAACGCCAGAATCGCGAGATTCTGGCCGACAGGCTCCTAGGCAGGCCGCGGCTGCGGCCTGCCAGCGACAGAAACTGCCTGAATTTACTTCAGGCAGTTCTTGGTCGCTGCCTCGATCGCAACCACCACGGAGCCTGTCGGACGATAGTCCGACGGGCTCCTAGTACCTCAGGTCCGAAATTCGCGCCGGATTCCGGCGCGCAACAGGGCTGAGGTACTTCCGGCCGCGGCTGCGGCCGGCCGCGGGGGTGAGCGCGCATGGGCGCGCGAGGGGGCTGCGAGCTCCCTTCACGAAACAAGCAGCGAGTAGGCGAAACCGATTGAGGATTTGTTGCGGCATCACGGCCCGTATCCCGACACGAATCTGGGGTTTCGCCTACTAGTCGTCAATCGCGCAGCACGTCGACGGCCATCTCGAACTTGTTGAACGGTGGCATCAGGTACGCGCCCGCCACCATCGGCCGCACCGCGCGCAAGAACTCGCGGGCGATCGCCACCCCTTCCTCGGGCCCTTTTTCACCCGCCTGGGTCATGCGGGCGCGGATCGCCTCGGGAATCGCCATGCCTGGCACCTCGTGGTGGATGAAGTGGGCGTGCCGGCCGTTGCGCAGCGGCAGGACGCCCACCAGCAGCGGAATGGCGGGCCGCGCGCGCTCGACGAAGCGCACCAGATCCTCCGGGTCATACAGCGGCTGCGTCAGCGCATACTGGGCGCCTGCCGCCACTTTCTGGTGGAAGCGTTCGATTTCGCGCTCCAAGTCCTCGGCGGTCGGGTTGACGGCGCAGGAGATGCGAAAGTCTGTCCGGTAGTTCAGGGCCTTGCCGTTCGCGTCTTCCGCGCGGTTCAGGCGTGCCAGGGTGGCGACCAGACCAATGGAATCGACCTCGAACACGCCCTTGGCGCCTGGATAGTCGCCCATCGAAGGCGGATCGCCGGTGACGCACAGCGTGTGGCGGATGCCGAGCGCGTGGGCGCCCATGCACTCGCTGAGCAGGCCGAGCAGGTTGCGGTCGCGGCACGAGACGTGCAGCAAGATCTCGATGTCCACTTGCTGGCGGATGAGCACGGCCAGCGCCAACGGGCTCAGCCGCGCTGTGGCCAGCGGCGAATCGGCGATGTTGATGGCGTCCACGCCAGCGCGCCGCAGCGCGACCGCGCCCTGCACGAGTTTTTCGCAATCGATGCCGCGCGGCGGGTCGAGCTCGACGCTGGTCACGAACTCGCCGGCAGCCAGCTTGCGGTCGAACTCGGACGCCGCGGCGCTGCCCGCCGCCGCTGCGGGCGGAGGTTCAGCGACTTCGCGCGCCTCGATGCCCGCCGCCGGCACTGCGATTCGCGGGGCGCGCACGCCCAGCGTTTCGGCCATGCGCGCAATGTGGGCCGGCCGCGTGCCGCAGCACCCGCCGACTGCACGGATGCCGCTGTCGGCAGCCTTGGCCGCCCAATCGGCAAAGTAGTCCGGCGAGGCCACGTAGACGTAGCGGCCATCCACCAGCCGAGGCATCCCGGCATTGGGAGAGAGCGCCAAGCGAGCGCCTGGGACGCGCTGCATCCGTTCGACCACTACGTCCAGACCCTGCGGTCCGGTCGAGCAGTTGGCACCCACCGCTGCGGCGCCGCCCCGCAACATGGCGCGCACCACCTCCTCGGGACGGTGGCCAAACAGGGTCTTGCCGTCGTCCGTGAACGTCGCACACGCCAGCACCGCGCAGCCTGGCTGCAACGCCTGCGCGACGTCCAGGGCCAGGGCCAGTTCGGCAAGGTCGCCGAAGGTTTCCAGCACCAGCAGGTCGGGGTCGGCCTCGAAAAGCGCCGCCAACTGTTCGGTGTACAGGTCGCGCGCCACATCGGGCTGCAGGCGGCCCACCGGCGCCAGCGGCTGGCCAAGGGGCCCGACCGACGCCGCCACCAGCGGGCGGTTGTGAGGCGGGCGTGTCGCCGCAGCGGCGCGGGCCAACTGCACGCCTCTCTTGTTGATCTCGACCACGTCGCCGTCGCGTCGGCTCTTTTGCAAACGCAGCCGGTTGGCCCCAAAGGTGTTGGAGGCGAGGACGGCCGCGCCGGCGCTGACGTAGTCGCGGTGTACGCGGGTCACAGCGCCCGGGTCGTCCAGGTTGAGCGCGTCGAAGCTGCGGTCGAAGCCAAAGCCCTGCTCGTACAGTTCGGTGCCCATGGCCCCATCGAGCACGAGGACGCGTTCGTCGAGCAGGTTCTCCAGGTGGCCGCGGGTGAGCATGGTCTGAACCCCGAATGGTCAAAAACGCAAACCGCGGTCGGAAGTTTCCCCCCGACCGCGGCCGCCTTCGTTCAATGTGTGCGAGGGTGCCGAAAGAACGGAGCTACTTGGCGCCCAGCAATTGCATCAACCACGCCAGGAAGCCAAAGGTGATGTCGTACTTGCCGCTGCCCTTGGCGGTGCCGACCGGGCCCGAGGTGCCGACCAGCAACTGGATGTTCTTGTCACCGCCGGTCTTGCCGGACACGTAGGCGCTGCTGAAGGTCACGGCCACCGCGGTCGGCTTGCACCCCTCGTCGGTCTTGCCGTCGCAGGTGTCGTCCTTTCCGTCGCACGCTTCGCTCTTGGCCGGCACGACTTCGCCTACGCACGCCGCCTTGTCGAGCTTGCCGTCCTTGCACAGCCAGGTGCCGCCCTTGCAGACGCCGACTTTTTCCGTCTTGGGGTCGGCGGCCGTGTAGCACGGCACGCTGCTGGCGTTGTTGGCGTATTCGCAGCCTTTGCCAACGGTGCACTTGTCGTCGGTGCACGGATTGCTGTCGTCGCAAGTCTGGGTGGTCTTGCCGGCGAGGCACACATAGCCGTTGGCGCCAGCGCCGCAGGTGTCGCCCACCGTGCACGGGTCGCCGTCATCGCACGACCCCACCTTGTTCGGGTTGCTGCAGTCGCCGGTCTTGGGGTCGCACTTGTCCTCGGTGCAGTTCTTGCCGTCGCCGCAGTCCTTGGCGGTGTTGCTGCACTTCTTGGCGCCCGAGTCGCAGGCGTCGGCGGTGCAGCTGTCGCCGTCGTCGCACGCAAGGTCGTCGGTCTTGCCATTGCAGTCGTTGTCGACGGCGTCGCACAGGCCCTTTTCCGCGACGGCCGACTTGTAGGTTGTGCACACCGCGGTCAACTTGTCGGCGCACTTGACCTGACCGTTGGCGCAGGGGCCGGTGCCGCAGGCGGCGCCAATCTTCAGGTCGGCCCCATCGACCGGGTTCTTCCAGGTGAAGCCCTCGTCGATGTCGCCGTCGCAGTCGTTGTCCAGACCATCGCACTCTTCGAGCGTCGGGTCCTTGGCGTCGGCGCAGATGAGCTCGCCGTTGCTTGCACACTGCGGCTTGCCAAAGCACTTGCCGATGAGCGTCTTGCACTTGCCGGCCTTCTCGTCACACGCTTCGCCGGCTTCGGTGCACTCTTCGTCCTTGGTGCACGCCTTGGCCGAACCCTGGTCGAGGAAGCCCTCTTTGGCGCACTTGAAGTCAGCGGCCAGGTTGTCGATCTTGCCGTCGCAGTTGTCGTCGTCGGCGTTGCAGGTTTCAGCCTTGGGCGTCTTGGCCTTGCAGGGCTCCAAGCCCGTGGCCGTGCACTTGCGCTCAGCGCTGCACGCCCCTTCAGCGTTCTTGATGGCGCAGGTCGTCTTGGTCCCGGCTTGCGTCGCCCACGCCGAGCAGGCGCACACCCCAGGCTTGCCGTCCGCGCCGGCCTTGAGCTTGCACTGCTTGCTGGACTTGCCGCTCTCCTCGTCCTTGTATTCTGAGCAGTTGTAGCCTTCCGGGCAACTGGCGTCGTCCGTGCAGGCGCCACCGCAGAACTTGCCTTCCTGGCCGTAGTCGATGCACACCGCGTCCGACAGGCCCTGGATCTGGCAGTCTTTGCTCAGGGTGCACGGTGCGCAAATCGACAAGTGGGCCGGCACACAGAACGACTGCGTGTCGCCCGCGCCGATGAGCTTGCAGGCCTCGCCCTTGGCGCAATCGCCGACCGCCGAGCAGGTCTTGGCGCACTTCTTGCCGGCCGCGGTGTCGAGGCACTTGCCGCCGTCGCACGCTTGGTCGCTGGCGCAGTCGCAGCCGGGGCCGCCCGGGCACGCGGGCTTGGTGACCTCGGCGGTGTCGGTCGTCTCGACCACGGCCGTGTCGCTGGCACCGGTGTCCACTTCCTCGACCGCAGTGTCGCTGGCGCTGTCTTGGACGGTCGTGTCCGTCGGCAGGATGTCCGACGACACGCTGACGTCGGCGTCGGCTGTGACCTGGCCGGTGTCGGTCGGACCCGCGGTGACGCTGGCGCCGTCGTCGCCGCAGCCAGCAGCGATCCACGCACACGCGACCAAGGAAACCGCAGCCCTGCGATTCAGCAATCCAGGAACCCGCGGCAGCCAATGAGCAATCATAGAACCCTCCACCCGGCACGGTGAGCCCGACAACGGTAGCACTTGGGTCGTCGGGGTGTCAAATGCGCGCGTCCGCAGCGAAACAAGCACATGTGCCGCTTTTTGCGCCGGTTGGCCGACCTTGTCAAGAGGGGTCAAGGCTTGGGTCCCACGGGCGCCGCCGTGTCGTCGTAGGCGCGCAGCGTCGCTTGGGCTTGGCCCCACGGCCCCGCGGGAAGCGCCCGCACCCGCGCCACAACGTGCAACCACGCGGCACAGGCCTTGGCCTTGCCCGGTTCGCCCGCTTGCGCGAACACGGCCACCAGGGCTTTGGTCGAATCGGGCACATACCAGTCGTCGGGGTCGGTCGCCTGGACGAAGGCAAACTTGGCCTTTTCCGTGCTGGCCACCACCGCGCAGGCCTGATAAGCCAGCACCTGCACTTGCAGTTCGGCGACCGGTGTTGCGGTGCCCTTCAAGAGGACCTTGGGAGCGACGGCAAGGTGGAACAAGCCTCCACCCTGACCGCCCTGTTGCAGCGGCGCCCACTGGCCGTCGCTGTACGGCTTCCAGCCCTGTCCGGCGAGGTGGCGGCCCAACTGTACGGCCAGCGTGGGCGCGGGGGCGGCGCCCGGAGGCCACCAGGGCGGCGGGTCGAGCTTCGCGCACGGCGCAGGTGGTGCGCCGAGGTCGGCTGCCCCGGCGTCCAGGGGTGGGCCGATCGGACAGCTTGCCGGCGCATCGGGCAGCAGCCCTGCGTCGGTCGCCTCGGCGCTGGGGGCCTCGTCGGGCGCGCCGACGTGCGCGCACGCCGGTGCAACCTCCGGTGTGCCCACGTGGCTGTCAGGGCCATCGAGCGCCCGGCCGAGCGCCTGCGCGTCGGCCGGGGCGGTGGGCCCACTGTGAGCGGCCTCGGCGTCGCGGGCACTGTCGGCGGATAGGTCGGCACCGGCATCCGCTGCGGGCGCCGCACAACCCACCGTCAGCACGAGCGCCGCAAGCGCCGCCACGCAGCGGTCGGCGGCCGTCACTTTTCGACGCCGCACACTTTCTTGGTCTTGATGTCGAAGGCGGCGTCCAGGCTGGCGAGCAGTGCGTTGGGGTCGCTGGCGTCAGCGCCGAGCAGTTTGCCGTTGCCGGCGATGGCGATGCTGGCCGAGCCGGCGACCTGGGTCGGCGTGGTCACGCCGCTGATGTCCACCACGATCACCCGAACTGAGAGCGGCTTGCCGTCAAAGGACCGCAGCACGTTGTTCTGCATCTGTTTGGCGCTTGCGGTCAGCGCCGGACGCGGATCCTTGACGCACACGCCGTTGCAGAAGGTCGGCGTGCCGGACTGGGCGTCGGGCAAGCAGGGCGCCATGCCATTGCTGCAAAAGTAGCCCGTGACCACGTCCTTGGGCATGCACATCGTGACGCCTGTGCACTTGGCCCCCGGCGCGCACTCGAGGTCAGCGGTGCACAAGTCAGTCTGGCCGCTCGGTTTTTTGCAGGTCTTGACTTCCTGGCATGCCGCGCCGCCAGCGCAATCCGCGTCGAGGTTGCATCCCAGGCCGCTGGCCAGCCTTTTGGCTTGCACCCAAGGCGAGAAAAACGAGTTGCTGTTGCCCTCGCCGCCGTCGGTGAAGAGGACCACCACCGTTTCACGGCAGCTGCGGCTCGGGTCCACGCAGCCACCCGCCTTGCAGATGTAGTTGACATTGGCGCAACTGGCGTCGCTTGTGCACGGCTTGCCGTCGATGACGACCTTGTTCTTGACGTACTCGCCCACGTAGAAAAGAGTCTTGCCGATGGGGGTGCCTCCGGTCTGGCGCAGCTCGGGGTTGGGCGGGTTGTTCTTGTCTTCTTTGCCGTCCATCCACAACAGCATCGCGTCCTTGACGGCCACGGCGGCGTTGGTGGCGAACGGCACGCACAGGATCTCGGACAGCCCGTTCCAGTACCAAGCCGGGTTGGCCTCGCTGATGTGCTCGTCGCCAGCGTCGCCGCTGATCGTGCTGGCACCCGTGTGGTAGCCCGAGGAGCACGACGGATTAGTGGTGTTGTTGGCCTTCTGCGGGAAGCGGAAAAGCGCCATGTGCACGATCGAATCGTCGATCTTGGCCAGCGCCTGCTTGAACACGTGCTTGGACGCGCCCATCCGCGTGCAGCCGCCTGGGAATTTCACGTCGTCGTACTCACAGGTGGGCCAAGTGGTGTAGCCGGCTGCGCACTTGGGCTGGCCGTTGACCTTGACCGTGTCGTTCATCGATCCGGAGGTGTCGAACGCGATGATGAGGTTGTTGGCGACCGCCACGCATTGGCCGCCCAGGCAGGTCGTACCTGGAAAACACGGCGAAATGGCATAGCCGTCGCCCTTGGCCAGGCAGGTCTTGAGCTTGGCGCCCTCGCACGATGTAGAGGCCGGCTTGCAGGACACCGCGTCGGCGGGGCTGGCATCGCCGTCGGCGCTGGCGTCGGTCGCGCTGGGCTGTGCGGCGTCGGCGACCGCGTCGGCCGCGTCGCCAACATCCTGATCCGTGTCGGGTTTCGCCTCCGGACCCGTGTCGGGGACCACCTCCGGGACGGTCTCGGCCGCGGCTGCGTCCATCGCGTCGGCGACGGCGAGGGCGACCTCCCCGGCCTCTGTGCTGTCGGGACTGCTGGCATCCAAGCTCGCCACTGCCGCAGTTTCCGATCCGCTGCTATCGGAGGAAGCGGCCGGCGGTGCAACAGGATCGCTGCACGCCGTCAGCAGCGTCGCGCTACACCCGAGGATGGCTGCGAGATGGCGACGGCCGACCACGGCAAACCCCAACGTCCGCCTGGCTGGCGGAATCGCAAGCCTAACAGGAGCACACCGGGGGCGAAAGTGCAAAGAAGCGTGTCCGAGGGCGACTACTGCCAGGCGACCAGGGCCGGCGCCGCGATGCCCAGGTGGCGGACCTGCCAGGCCCGGCGCGCCACGTGGACCGTGGAGGCGGCCGGCGCGGGCGCGCACACGCTGGCCATGGCCGCCACCAACACCCACTCGCGCTGCGGGTGGCCGTGCAGGGCGCAGAATTCATCCACGCCCGCGCGCAGCGTCGCCACCGCCAGCCCCTGGCCGGCCAGATCGCCGCGCCAGTCGTCGGCCACCGCGTCGCGCAAGAGCGCCACCAACGGCTGTTCCGGCAAGCCGAGCAACAGGTAGGCCCGCAGGACCGCGATCGCCCCCGCGGCGCGCCTGGCCTGCAACTGTCCGATCACTTTGGCGATCTCCGGGCCGTGGTCCCAGGTTTGGTGCAGCGCCGCCGGTTCGGGCAGCGCGGGCCGATCCTCGGGGGCGAGGTCGAGCGCCGCATGGCCGGCAACGAGCGCAGTGGCATAGAAGAGTGCATCGACCCAGGCGGCGCCGTCGACGCGGCCGTGCAACTGGCGCACGCTGGCGCAAAGCGCGAACACGGCTTCGAGGTCGCCACGGCGCTCGTCCGCATCGGTTTGGCGCAGCCGGGCGTCGTCGCAGCGCCACAAGCGCTCGGCGGCCGCGAGCACCAGCGACTGGCACAGCAGTTCTTGGGGCACGCCCGCCTCGGCGCCGCGGCGCATCGCCCGCAGTGCGCCCGCCACGCCGCCGTCGGTGACGTGCGCGCGGAACTTGGGTTCGACGAACGCCCGGGCCTTGGCCGCGTCGCCCTGGGCTGCGATCGCTGTCAACTGGGCGCGCCAGCCGCTCTGCCGATCGACGTGGGCAGCCGTGGCCGCAGACGCATCGCGCCGGTCGGCCAGCCATCGGGCCAGCGCCGGCAACAGTTCGGACGGGCCGGCCAGCCTGGACAATTCGCCGACCTTGTGCGCGGTGACCAGCCCGACGCCGAGGTCGCCGGCATGCCAGCACGCCCACTGCAGGATCTCCTGTGTGGCCGCGGTCGCGCCGGACGCCTCCAGGGCATGGACGGTCATGGCAGCGGCGCCGTCGCCGTCGCCGGCCCCGAGGGCCGACGCCAGGTCGCCGGGCCGCCCGGCGGGCGCTGGCCACGCTGTCGCCATGGGCAGTTCGGCCGCCGTGGCCAGCGCGGCAGCCCACGCCGGGCCGCGCTGATCGGGCTCGGCCGACGCCGCCAAGGCCGCGAGATCGCACACGGCCCACAGCGCCGGCGCCGGCGCTCCAGCGTTTGCCAGCACCGGTCCGAGGCGATCCGCGATCACGGCGGCCAGCCACGCGTCGCTGGCGCCCCTGCGCACGGCTTCGGCAGCAGCCGCGGCCGCCACCCCGACGCGACCGTCGGCGACGGCCGTGCGCAGTTCGTCGCTGTGGCCCGCGGGCAGGTCTGGCAAGCGCGGTCGGCCGAGCGCGTCGGCGACCTCAGTCTGGCGTCGCATCGTCGAATTCTCCGACCTGGGGGCAGGCCTGTGCGCCGGCCATCTCGTCGAGCCGTCGGTACAGCGTGCGCACGCCGATGCCGAGCAGCAGCGCAGCGCGCCTTTTGTCGCCTTCGGTCAAACGCAGCGTTTCGGCGATGGCGGAGCGCTCCATCTCCTCCAGGGGCGTGCCCACCGCAAAGCGCAGTTCGCGTGCTCCGGCCTCGGCGCGGGCTACGCGGTCCGGCAGGTCGCGCACTTCGATGGCGTCGCCGCGCGCGAGCACGACTGCGCGCTCGATGGCGTTTTCGAGTTCGCGCACATTGCCGGGCCATGGGTACGCTTGCAGGGCCGCGAGGGCATCGGGCGCGATCGGCAACACCCCTTTGCCGTTTTGCACCGCGAAACGCCGAGCGAAATGGTGGGCGAGCGCCGCGATATCATCGCCCCGTTCGCGCAGCGGCGGCAGCTCGATCGCGATGACCGCCAGCCGGTAGTAGAGGTCGGCGCGAAAGCGGCCGCCTTGCAGCTCAGCCTCCAGGTCTCGATTGGTTGCGGCGACGACCCGCACGTCGACGCGCTGCGGATGGGCGCCGCCGACGCGCTGCACCTCGCCCTCTTGCAGCGCGCGCAGCAGCTTGGCTTGCAGCGCCAACGGCAGTTCTGCGATCTCGTCCAGCAGAAGCGTGCCCTCGTGCGCCAATTGGAACTTGCCTTGCGACGTGGTGACCGCCCCGGTGAAGGCGCCGCGCTCGTGGCCAAAGAGTTCGGACTCCATGAGTGTTTCTGGTATTGCCGCGCAGTTGACCGCGACGAACGCGCCCGGCCGGCCACTGAGCCGATGCAGCGCTCGGGCAAAAACTTCCTTTCCGGTGCCAGACTCGCCGGTCAGCAGCACAGTGGTGCGCGCCGGGGCGACCTGTTCGAGCAAGTCGACCGCGCGCCGCAGGGCTGCGCTGTGGCCGATGACGTCGCGGCCCCGGCCAGCGCGCGCCAGTTCGTCGCGCAGCTCCTCGTTTTCGCGTCGCAGGCTGGCCCGCTCCAGGGCCCGCGTCACCGCCCGAACGACCTCGGCGCGGCGCAGCGGCTTGGTCAGGAAATCGTAGGCGCCCTGCTTCATGGCTTCGACGGCGGTCTCGACCGTGCCGTAGGCCGTCATCACCACCACGGCTGTAGCGGGGCTGGTGTGGGCGACGGCGTGCAACAGCGAAAACCCGTCGACCTGCGGCATCATCAGGTCGGTCAGCAGCACCGCTACGCGTTCGCGTCGCAGCAGTTGCAGTGCCCTGTTGCCGTCGGCGGCCACTTCGCAGCGCAAACCCTCGCGCACCAGGATCTTGTGCACGCTGGCGGCGTTGGCCGCGTCGTCATCGACCACCACCACCAGGTGGTCGGCTGACGCGGGCCCCTTGGGCGGTTCGGCGAGCAACCCGCTCACGGTGGGCGCCCGCGGCTACCTGGGGGTCCGCAGGTCGATGACGAACCGCTTGTTGGCCGCGGGCCGCGCTGCTTCCGGGACGGCGGCGCTGGGTTCGTTGGCAGGTTGCGCTTCGGCCATCAGCTTGGCGATTTCTTCCTGCATCAGGGCCTTGGCATCCACCGCGGCTTCCTCGGAGGCCACCGGTCCCGCCGCTTCCGGCACGTCCGCTGCGACCGTGGACACAAACTCGGCGGCGGCCGGCGCGCCGCCGATCGGATCGGCTGCTTCGTGCTCCTCGACCGCCGGCTCGGTGGCCGCAGCGACCGCGCCGAGGTCGGCGGGCCTGGCGTCCTGGTCGGCCACGGCCATCCGCTCGTCGGGTTCGCCGTCCGGGCCACCGTCGCCGTCTTCGTCCTGGTCGTCCACCGACGGGCCAGAGCCCGCGGCGATTCCCTCGCCGCGCTCGCCACCGCGCCGCCGCCGGCGCCGCCGGCGCTTGCCGCCATCGGTGGCGTCGGCGCCCGACGGTCCGATGGAGGGTTCGATCGCCACAGTCGCCGCCGGTGCGGATTCGGGCGCGGCAGGCGCGGCAGGCGCGGCAGGCGCGGCCTCGACGGCGCCACTGCGCTGCGCACGATCGCGGTGGCGATCGCGGGGCCGATCGGCCCGGCCCGGCCCGCTTTCGCTGCGCGCCGTGCCGCTGGCCGACGGCGCCGCCTCGCCGCGCGATTCGCCCGCCTCGGTTCGGCCCGCGTCGTTGCGGATTGCGCGCTCGTGGCGCGGGCGATCGCCGTGATCGTGGCGTTCGCCGCGCTCGCGGCGGCTGCGCGGATCCACCAGGGTCTGGCCCGTCACGTTTTGCGCGCCGCCGCCACCCACGGTCCCCGGCTGGGCGGGCGCCGGGGCCGCGAGCGCCGGGGCCGGTGCCACCTCAGGATCGGATTCGGGCGCCGAGCCCAACCCAAAAAGCGCCTTGATCCATGGCAGCAATCCGCGCGGTTTGGGTGGTGCAACCACAGCTTCGGCGGCGACCGAAGCGACGACCGCAGTGCTTTCGTGCCGCGCCCTGCGCGGCGGCCGGGCCGCTGGCGCCTCGGGCTCTGCGGGCGCCATTTGCTGCACTTCGCGGTAGATCTCCTGATAGTCCACCCGCGCCCCACGGCGGGCGGTCACGGCCTCGATGGTCAGCCGCGTCTCCTCGCGCTTGACCAGTGTATTGCGCACCAGGTCGAGTTCCTGGTGGACGCGGGTCATCTTGGCGTTGTCGCTGCGCGCAGCGCCAGACTCGGCGGGCGCCTCTTCCAGGCACTCGACCATCACCTGCGTGGCCGGCATGCCTTCGACGCCGATGACTTCGATGGTCAGGTGGTATTGCTTTTCCAGGCCGGCGAGTTCGGACCGCCGGCTGTTCAGCAGGTAGCGTGCGCTTTGCGCCGGAACTGTGGCGATGACGTAGCGGATGCGCCGCTGCGCGACGGCCTCGTAGATGCGCCGCAGCACGGCGAGCGCCACCGATTCGAAAGCGCGGATCCGGCCCGTGCCCGAGCAATGCGGGCAACTGTCGAACGTGCCCTTGTTGACGCTGGACTTGATGCGCTGCCGGCTCATTTCGAGCAGGCCGAATTCGCTGATGTGGCCGATCTTGGTGCGCGCCTTGTCGTTCTTGAAGGCGTCCTTGAGCGCGGTCTCGACCTCGCGAACGTATTTCTTTTCGCGCATGTCGATGAAGTCGATGACCACCAGTCCGCCCAGGTCGCGCAACATCAGCTGGTGGGCGATCTCCTGGGCCGCCTCGACGTTGGTGGCGCGGGCGGTCTCCTCGATGTCCTTCTCTTTGACGCGGCCCGAGTTGACGTCGATCGCCACCATCGCCTCGGTCTGGTCGATGACGATCGAGCCCCCGGAGGGCAGGAACACTTGGCGCGCGAACACGTCTTCGACGCGGCCTTCGATGCCGTAGCGCGCGAACATCGGCACATCGCCGGCATAGCGGTGGACGTGGGCAAGGCTGCGCGGCATGAGCACACCCAGGAACTCCTGGACTTCGCGCAGCGTCTCGTCGTCGTCGATGATGATTTCTTCGATGTCCTTGGTGAAGTAGTCGCGCACGAAGCGCACGGCCAGGCTGCGTTCGGCGTACAACAAGGTTGGACCCTTGCACTCGTCGTAGCGCCTGCAGATGTGCTCCCATTGACGCGTGAGGTACAGCAGGTCCTTGGCGAGTTCGGTTTCTGTCGCGGTTTCGCCAGCGGTGCGCACGATGAGCCCGAATCCGTCGGGGACCTTCATGGTCTCGGTCAGCTTCTTGATGCGGTCGCGGGCCTCGTCGGACAGCTTTCGCGATACGCCGGCCTTGTCCTGGTCGCTTTCGGGGATGAGCACGAGGTAGCGGCCTGGCAGCGAGATGAAGGTCGACAGCGTCGCGCCCTTCTGGCCGATCTCGTCGCGGCTGACCTGCACCAACAGATCCTGGCGGCCACGAATCAGGTCCTGGATGGGCGCGCGCTTGTCGGCGTTGCCGTTGCGCAGCTTGGGGTGGATCTCGCCGACCGGCAAGAAGCCCTGCTTGTCGTTGCCGAAATCGACGAACGCCGATTGCAGCGACGGCTCGACCCGGGCCACCACCGAGCGGTAGATATTGCCCTTGCAGGTGTTGCGGTTGTTGGGCTCGATCTCCAGGTGTACGAGTTGGCCGTCTTGCACGACGGCTGCGCGCGACTCGTCGCGATCGACACTGATCAGCATGCGCTTGGTCATCCGGGGCTCCAGGGCGGCACGCGGCCACCCAAACCGTGCGCGGGGCACGGCGTCAAAGCCGACGACGGAATCCTGGAACCCTGGAACCCTGGACGATCGCTACCGGTCCGGCCATGCGCGCGGATGCGCGGTCGATGGGCCTGCGCCGCCGTTGGACGGAGCGCAATCCGGTCGCCCTGGCGGGGCGATTGCAAAGCGTGCGCGGACCGTTGCGGTCGCGGGCAGCCTCGAGCCGGCCTTTCGGAACCGCCGCGGCCCATGGGCCAGGGGCGCTGCCGGAGGTCGTGGGCGACTCAGCGGGATCGGGTCAGGTTGGGGCGATGCGACGGCGCAGACCAGGGTCGCTTGCGGGTGTCCGGCTTGCAGCGCTGAGCGGCGTGCGGTGTGCGGCGATCGCCCGGATCGGGGCGCAGCATGCACCAGCAAGGCGGCGACTGAAGCGGAGGGCAGGGCTACGAGGGCCGAAACCTGCATCGGGTTCCAGGGTCGCCCGACCGGGCGCCGGGCCGCGCCGCACGTTCCGGGCAGGCATGCATCCTGCGGCTCGAGAACGACAGCGCGGGGGCGGCTGGGGACGACCTTTTCCGGGTCGGTGATGGGGCGAGGTCACGCCGCGCTGCGCACCAGCCGGTCCGTCCGGGGTGGGCGCGCGACAACCTCACGAAACGGCGCGGGAACGCCGACCTGCGCTGGCGCTGGCTCCTGGCCGAGCGCACCGCAAAGCGGGCCAAGGGTAGAGGCCGTCGCGGCAAAAGTCAAGGGGTTCAGGCGACTTCGCCGAAACCGAAAACCGTATTCATTTCGCGGTTTTTCTGGAACACGCCCTCTTCGCGGCGGTTCTTGGGGTTGGCGGTGTTGCCTTCGATGGTGGTGATGGAACCGTCGGCGTTGACGGCCTTGACGATGCCGACGTGGTCGGGGTTCTTGTCCCCGTCCCAATCGAAGAACACGAGGTCGCCCGGTTGCGGGTCGTTGCGGCCTTTCCAACGGCCCTGCTTCTTGAGCTGTTGCACGAACGTCGGGCAATACGGGCTATTGGTCGCCTTGCCGGCTTGGCTGTAGACCCACGAAACGAAATCGGCGCACCACGGCTCAGGGCCACGGCCGAAGTGCTGCTGGTACTTGAGCACGGCGCCGCGGTTCTCGCCCTTTTCGACCGTGCCAATCTGCGACTCGGCCACGCGCAGGATCTCCTGGCGCAGTGCCGCCTCGTCTTGCGGGTTGGCGGGCGGCAGCCGACCCGGGCGCTGTCCGTCCTGGCCTGGGCGCGGGCTGTTCTGGCCCGGGCGCGGTGCGCTGTCGCCGCCGCGGTTCGAAGTCGGCGTGCTGTACTTGGAGACGTCCAGGTCGCTGCCCGACCGCTCGCGCAGCGCAGTCCAGGTGTCGGGGCCGACGATGCCGTCGGCTTGCAGTCCGCGCTTCTCCTGGAACTGCACCACGGCCCGGTGCGTCGCCGGACCGAACATGCCGTCGATCACGCCCGGCGCCAGGCCGACCTTCTTGAGTAGGGTCTGGACCATGCGCACTTCGGCACCCTGAGATCCGCTGCGGATGGTCTTGGGCACGTGCGCCGCGCCGGGCGCAGTGCGCGCCTGGGCCGCCGCGCCGCTGGCCCTGTTGGCCACCGCCGCGTTGCTGGCCTTGCTGGCCACCTCCGCGCTGTTGGCCTTGCTGGCCGCGTTGTTGGGTCTGGCTTTGCTGGGAAGGCATGGTGCAGCGCTCCAAACCGCGCGAGGCGACCGCAGAAGTATAGCCGGCGGTCGAGCGTGCGACAACGCGAACCCTGTTCCCAACGGGAGCACACGGGGTGCGCGCACCCCAGCGCGCGTCCACCGGCGAGGGGCTTGAAGCGGCAGGTGGCTGGCGGTAGCCTGCGCGGCGCCGAGGACAACCCGACGCGCGACGTAGCGGCGGACCTGGCGAGGGGGGCCCGTGACGGCAATCGGCAGAGCCTGGGCAGTGGCGGTGGTCGTGCTCGCGACCGGGGTCTGCGCACCCCTAGCCCTTGCCGACCCGTGGATCGACGACCACCACCCGTGGCGAGAACCGCTAGACCGCAAAGTCGATTTCTTGCACATGGAGCTCGAAATCGCTCCCGACCTGGCCAAGGGCAGCGTCGCCGGCCACGCGACCTACCACCTGCGCCGCCTGCACGACACCCCGCAGCTCTTGCTCGACGCCGTCTCCTTGAACGTCACCGAAGTCGCGTGGTTGCAGGGCGCGACCGCAACGCCAGCGAGTTGGCGCTCGCTCGGCAAGCAACTGGCCATCGACTGGCCCACCGCAGTGCCGGCAACATTGACCTTGCGGCTGCGATGGAACTGCACGCCGCGCATGGGATTCTACTTCGTCCGGCCCGACGCCGACGCGCCCGACCGTCCGGTCCACGCCTGGACCCAGGGCGAGACCGAAGAAGTGCGCCACTGGCTGCCGGCGCCCGACGATCCCGACGAGCGCATGACCTGGCGCGTGACGATTGCCACGCCGCCCGGCGCCATCGCACTGTCGAACGGCGACCCACAGCCCCCGGCCTTGGTGGAGGGCAAGCCCGCCGCGCGCTTTGCGTCCGCCCCGCCCTTGCCGCTTTACCTGTTGACGGTGGCAGTAGGTCCCTTTGTGTCCATCGATCACGGCCACAAGGGCGTGCCAGTGGTGACCTGGGCGCTGCCCGGCGAGGTCGACAACGCGCGCCGCGCCTTTGCCAAGCTGCCGCGCATGGTCGACGTGCTGGGCACCCGCCTGGGCGTGCCGTACCCCTTCAGCCGCTACGGCCAAGTGGTCGTGCACGAGTTCCACTGGGGCGGCATGGAAAACGCCAGCCTGACGACGCTGACCCACCGTGCGGTGCCCGACGCGCGCGGCGAGATCGACCATCCCGCCGAAGGGTTGCTGGCGCACGAACTCGGCCACCAGTGGTTCGGCGACCTGGTGACCTGCCGGTCCTGGGCCGACATCTGGCTCAACGAAGGCTGGGCGAGCTACGCCGATGTCCTGTGGGACGAAGCGGAGTACGGCGCCGACCGCTACGACGAGGCCATGGCCGGCATGCGCGCCGGATACCTGGACGAGGCCGGCGCCCTGCAACGGCCCCTGGTCAGCGATCGCATGCCGGACCCCGACGAACTTTTCGACCGCCACACCTACAACAAGGGCGCATGGATCGCACACATGCTGCGGCGCATGCTCGGCGACGGCGTGTTTTTCGCAGGCGTCCGCGCCTACTTGACCGACCACCGGTTCCGTTCGGTCGAGACCGACGATCTGCGCCGGGCAATGGAGGGCGTCTCGGGGCAGAGCCTGCGCGGCTTCTTCCGGCGCTGGGTCCACCAGGCGGGCCACCCGTCGATCCAGGTCGAACTCAAGTGGGAAGACGCCGCACGGCAGTTGCGTGTCGTGTTGCAACAGACCCAAAAAGTCGAGCGTTCGCTGCCGGCGTTTGCGCTGCAGGTCGAGGTGGCGCTGCACGCCAAGCCCGGCGCCAAACCGGACCTGCACACCCTTGCGCTGGACGGCGTGCGCCGCGAACACACTCTGGCGGTGGCGACACGACCGGCCTGGGTCGAGATCGACCCACACAGCGCGATCCTCGCCGAATGGAAAGTCGAGGCCCCCGTGGCGGACCTGGCGGCCACACTGGCCCACGGCCGTCGCGCCGACGTGCGGCTGCGGGCGGTCAGCGACCTCGGCCGCTCGCTGCATGATCCGCAAGCGCTGCAGGCGGTCACGCTCGCCGCGCGCCAGGACGCCGCCAGGCACGTGCGCGCCAAGGCCGCGGAGTTGCTGGGGCGCGCCGCGCGCGACAAGGTCGTCGATCCACTGATCGGGCTGCTGGCCGCCGACAAGGAGCCGATGGTGCGCCGCGCGGTCACGCGCAGCCTGGGCCAGCTCGTCGCCGCCGCCGCCTGGGATCGATTGGCCGCGGCCGTGCGCACCGACCCCAGCGATGAGACCCGGGCTGCCGCGCTGCACGCCCTGGTGGCGATCGACCGCGATCGGGCCCGCGACGAATGCCTTGCAGCCCTGGGTCAGGCCTCGTACCAGGACACCGTGGCGGGCGCGGCGCTGCAGGGGCTTTCGCGCATCGCGGACGCCCGCGACTGGCCGGTGCTGGTCGCCGCGACCCGGCCCGGTCGCAGCAAGCCACTGCGCCATGCCGCTGCGCTGGCGGTTGCCGAATTCGGCGCTCGCGACAAAGAGCGCCGCAACGACGCCCGCCTGGCCCTGGAAGCCCTTTTGCACGAAGGATCGGCCCGCACCCGCCGTGCGGCGGCCGATGCCCTGGGCGTTCTCGACCACAACCGATCGCGCGGCGCGCTGCTGGCGGCCGCTGCCCGCGAACCGCTCGACAAGCAGCGAGAACAACTACGCAAAATCGCTGAACGCCTCGGTGAGCAGGGCCCCTGGCAAGAGCGGCTGCAACGCCTGGAATCTGAACTGCAACAGTTGCGCCGCGACCTCGATCGCGACAAGAAATAGGCCATGCGCGGGTTCGTGGCGTCCTTGTTTGCGGCGCTCGGCGCGGCCTGCCAGCCGGCCCCTCAGCCCGGCACGGTCGTGGTCGCGGTCGACGCGCCGGTCAAGGACCTCGATCCCCGCCTGGCGGTGGACGGCCCGTCGGCGCGGCTCAGCCGCCTGGTGTTTCGCGGCCTGACCCAGGTCGACGACCACGGCAATCCGGCGCTCGATCTGGCCGCCGAGGTGACGCTGGTCACGCCTCTGTTGGCACGGGTTCGCGTACGCGGCGACGCCCGCTTCCACGACAGCCGACCGGTGACGGCCGCCGACGTCGCCTATACCTACACCAGCGTCATGGAACCGGCCTTTGGCACCCCGATCGCCGGCGAATTCCGCAAGCGCTTTGCGGCCGTCCTCGCCGATCCGCACGATCCGCTGGTGGCGCACTTGCACCTGCGCCGGCCGCTGGCCACGTTGTGGACGGACCTCGTGCTCGGCATCGCCCCTGCGCACCTGCTGCGGGACCGGCCGCGCGGACGCTTCGTGGGGCCGGTGGTCGGTTCTGCGCCCTGGCGGGTGGTCGGACCCGACCGCGGCGACCGCGTGGCCGTCGAACGCTTGGACCCGGTCGCAGGCGGGCCGCGGCGCCTTGAATTCGTGGCGATTGCCGACGAAGGGTCGCGGGCGCTGTCGGTGCTGGGCGGCGGTGCCGATGTCGCGTGGGGCGGGTTGTCGCCGGCCATCTTGCGCGGGGCTCTGCACGCCGGCACGGCACACATTGCGCGCGGCGACGGCATCGCGTTGACCTACCTGGGCCTGAACCTGCGGCTGCCGCCGCTGCACGACGCCCGCGTTCGCCACGCGCTGGCCCTGGCGATCGACCGGCCGACGCTGCTGGCGACGACCCAGGGCGGGCGCGGTCTGTTGGCCGACGGCCTTTTCGCGCCGGGACACTGGGCGCGCACCCAGTTGCCGCAGACGCCGTTCGACCCCCAGCGCGCGGCGCACTTGCTCGACGAGGCCGGACTGCGCCCGGGGCCCGACGGGGTGCGGATGCGCCTGGAAATCAAGGTTTCGACCAGCCGGCCGCGCCGCCAACTGGCGCGGGCGCTGGCCGACCAATGGCGCGCGGTCGGGGTCGATGCCCACGTACGCCCGCTGGAATTGGCGACGTTCCTTGGCGACGTGCGCGCCGGCCGCTTCGAGGTGTTCGTGCTGCAGCTGCCCGAGCCGTTCGAACCGGACCAGCTGACCTGGATGCTGCACACCGACAACGCCGCGGTCAAATTCCCCGTTCCCGATTCGCCCAGCCCATTTGCCCGCCTGGACCGCCGCGGCGTCTCGGTGTCCGCGTGGGACGAATCGGTCGCGCTCGCCGAGCCCGCATGTGCCCACTGGCAACGCACCCGCCGCGCGGAAGGGTTGCGGGCCTTCGCACTGTCGGCGATCGGCTCGCTCGGGGCAGCGGGCGGCGCCAACCGCACGGGGTATGCGCACCCCGCGGTCGACTGTTGGCTCGACCTCGGCGGGTCGGAACTCAATCGCGACCGCCGCGCCGCTTGGTACGCCAAAGCCCAGCGGCAGATCGCGCAGGACCGGCCCATTGTGCCCCTGTGGTGGGAGGATGCGACGGCGCTGCTGGCGGCGGACTTGGCGATCGACACCATGCCGGCCGACGGCCGCTATGCCGCGCTGGCCGGTCTGCGCCGGATCACGCCCCGATCGCCGCATCCACCGCCTTGAACTCGATGATCCAGCGCACCAGTTGCCGCGGCAGCTGATCCGGTTTGACGTCGCCGGCCGGCAGCTTGCCCTGCAACACGCCCTGCACCAGCTTGAGGAACGCGGCGCGCACGCGGACACGCTCGCCCAGACCCCATTCGGGCGCTTCGCAGCGGCCGGGACTGAGCAGGCCCGCCGCAGCCCGCCGCACCTCCAGCGGGTACACGAACCTGGGCAGCACGATGACCTTGGGCGCGACTGGCGGCGCGGGACTCGGTCCGACCGAACCGGGTTTGCCGCCGCCCGGACCCACCGCAACGCCCGGCTTGGGGGTCAAAGGCACGGTCGGAAAGCCCCCGAAGCCCGAGATCCCTGCAACCTTGGGGATTTCTTCCTCCGCGACGTCCGCGAAGTGGTCGGCAAAAAACCGCGCGGCAGGCCCCTCGAGCGGCACGGTTTCGTCGCCCCCCGGCACGGTGGCCGTCAGGATAGCGATCGCGCGCTTTTCGAGTTCCACCGCCAGGTCGCGGCTCAACTCTGCGTCGGCCAGCCGGCCCTTGCCGCCAAGGGCTGCGCCGGCCAGCACCAGGATGTCCTCGATGACCAGCGATTTCTTGAGCTTGCCGAAGAGGATTTGCCCAAAGCCACGCAGCCGGGCAATCTCGGCGTCGCTGTAGGCCCACGGCGACCCGTCCTTGCGCTTGCCGCTGGTGAACCGCTTGTCGGCCAGCAGCGCGTTCCAGTGGCCGAGCACGCGGTCGGCATAGTCGGCGGACAGCGGCGCAAAGACATTGGCCACCCCGCCCGCCGCTGCGAATTCTTTGTGCAGCCACGCCCGCTCGGCCTTCTCGGTGTCGTCGGCGGTCATCGGCCCCTCGAACGGCAGCGACCGCCGCACGCTGAGCAGCGCCGCCTTGTCGGTCAGCGCCGCGAACAGCAAGTGGCGGTCGCCGAGCACGAACCGCGCGATGGCCTGTGGGTTGAAGCTCAGGCGGTCGATGGCGACAGGCTGGCTGCCGCGCGGCGGGGTCTTGGTCATGGCAATCGTCGCCTCCAGCACGGCCTGCGCCACCTGTTCGCTCTTGAGGGCCACGTTGGTCGCCCGCGACTGCACGATCGACTGACCCGAATCGAAAGGCAGGCAGTCCAGGTACTTGCCTAGCGACGAATCGGTGCAGAACGGCGGCATCTGCTCGACCGGGGTCTCCTTGCCCTTGTAGAGCGCGGCGATCGCCTTCTTGTCGTAGTCGAGCGCGAGGCTGCCACGGCCGATCAGATCGCCCAGCAGCATCGACTCGCGGGTTTCGAGGTAGTCCATCACGGTGCTGGACGGCAGCGCTCGCGGCGGCGACCCCTTGAGGTACGCCGAAAACACCGCCTCGACGTCGTGGCGGGCGATCGTGCTGGCGAGCGAACCGGCGAAATTGTGACGCATCCCCAAGGTGTGGCCTACCTCGTGGGCGACCACCGCGCGGATCATGTCCTGGCTGGCCTTGAGCACCTGGGCGTCGGGCACGTCGGGCAGCAGCATCGCGTCCAAGCCGGCCACCGAGTGCTGGGCGATCTCGGCGATTTCGAAGTTGCACAGGTTGCTGGTGGCGTGGCCGTGCACGTGCAGGCTGCTGGGCCTGGCCCGCGGCGCAGCCCCCACTGCCGCCGCCTGGCTGCGCAACACCGCCTGGCGCGCCATTTCTTTGCCGCCGATCGCGAACGAGCTCGGCAGGTAGATCTGGGCGTGCAGGATCTCGCCGGTGCGCGGGTCCATTTGGGCGTCGGCGTAGGCCGATCCGGCCGTTTCGTAGTTGATCCACTGGATGATGTTCAGGTTGAAATCGGGGGGCACCAGGCCCGCCGGGGCGTCGACGACCTTGAGCTTGTCCTCGCCGAACACCTTGTTCCAATACAGCACGCCGTCCTTGATCGCCGCCCGGTATTCGGCCGGCGTGTTGGCCGAGATCGCGAAGGTGATGGGCTTGTTGCCGTGGAATCGGGCGGCGTAGGTGACCTTGCCGCCGTCCTTGAGCAGTTGCGGCGCCACCTCGAAAAACCCCATGGTGTCGAAACCCTTGGACACGGTGGGCTTGAACGTCGGGTCGGGCTGGTACAGCGTCAGGTAGTACTTGATCTCGACGGTCGGCGCCGCGCTCGCCTGCTTGCCGGTCGGCAGGTCCAGTTGCGCAATCTGGCGGATGACGATCTGGCTGTCGCTGGTCACTACCGCCGAGTCCACGAACGCAAAGCGGACGTTCAGCGCCTTGAGTTCGGGGGCGCCGGCCTCCGGGGCCATCACGTCCGAGGCGTGCATCTCGCCGGCGAAGAATACGTTTTTCATGCCCGCGCCCCAGTCGATCTCCACCCAGCCGTCGGCCTCGCCAAGGATTGGGAATTCGGCCAGAAGCAGCGTGGTCGGCAGGTCGGTGGATCCGGTATTGCCGGTCGCGGCCTCGAGCATGTAGACCTTGCCGCGGTGCTTCTTGAAGGTGACGATCCGTGACTTGAGGCCATGGAACTTGGGCGTTTCCTCGAACTCGGTGAACGCCGCCTGCAGCATGAATTCCTTGTCGAGCGCCTCGCTGGCCAGGCGGATCGCCACCTTGTCGGCCTCCGGCTTGCCATCGGGCACAGCGCCGAGGTGCGACCCGAGCGCTCCAGACAGGATCGACGGCGCCGGGGCCCCGGACTGCGACGCCGAAAACAGCCCTTTTCGGCCTTGCGCGGTGCCCGCCGCAGCCCACAGGGCCCACGCCAGCAGCCCTGCGGCCGCGGTCCAGGAAATCAATTTGCGCATGGTTTTCCTAGGTTGTGCGGGGTGAGGCACCGTGGTGCCCAAGAAGGTGCGCCTTGGACGGGTCGGTCCGCTGCGCGATCTAAGCCCAAACCACCGCCGCGGTGCAAACGGGGCGCGGGTCGACCAACACAGTATTGTTTAAGTTGACTTTTTTGCGGAACTGCCGCGATCAGCGCGCAGCTTTTCTGCGTCGGGGGCCTTGCCAAGATCACCCAAAACGGGGTATCACCGCCAGCCGCCAGTGGGCGGTGCAGGCGTCCGGTCGGGCGTACAACACGCCAGGATCGCTTTGGTTTGACGCACCCGCCGCTTGGACTGCCCGCACGACCCATGCGTACCGTTGGATCCCAGTTGCGCCACACCCGGCAGGCCAAAGGGCTGACCGTGGACGCCGTGGCGCGCGTGACCAAGTTGTCGCGTTCGGCCATCGCGGCCCTGGAAGAAGACCGCTTTGAGGACCTGCCTGCAGCGGTCTACGCGCGCGGGTTCTTGCGCATCTACGCAGAATTCCTTGAGTTGGACAGCGCACTACTGGTCGGCGACTACGATGCGGCCCTTGCGCGCAAGCAGGCGCTCGAAGCCCAGATGGCCCTGGACGCCGACCCGGCGCAGACCCCGGCGTATCTGCGCCAGGCGCCGCAGCGGTCGCTGGCCATGACACCGGCGACGGTGCTGCTGCTGTGCGCCACCGCGGCGATTGCGCTGGCGTTCGTGTGGTCGGTCCAGCGCAAGGCGCGCCCGGCCCCGGTGGCGCTTCGGCCTGGGCTGCACGCCCCGCTTCCGGCATCGGCCACCGGCCCGCTGGTGGCGCCGGTCGCCAGCCGCCCCGCCAAGCCCGCGCCCAGCCTGCCGCCGCTGCCCGGGCGCGACGCCGAACTGCCCCGGCGCTGACCCGCGACCCTGCCGATGCCTGCCCCCGCGATCGAGTGGATCGCCCCCGCCGTCGTCTTGCGCGCGCAGCCCGTGGGCGATGCCGACGTCGTGGCAGTGCTCTTGTGTCCGACGCGCGGCCGCATCGACGCTTTCGGTCGCGGGGTGCGCAGCAGCCGCAAGCGCTTCGAGGGCGCCGCGCTCCAGCCGTTCAATGTCGTCGAGGCAGGGGTGCAGCCCGCACGCAAGGCGGGCATGCCGACCCTGGCCGGTGCCGTGGTGCGCAGCGCGCTGCTCGGGCCGTCGCCGAGCTATCCGCAGCTGGTCGCCGGATCCTACCTGCTCGAAATGGCGGGCCAACTGTGCCAGCCGGGCCACGCCGACCCGCCGCTCTTCCGGTGGACGGTGGCGTGGATCGAGGCGTGCGGTCGCGCAGATGAAGCGGCCTTGCCCGCGCTGCTCGCTGCCGCGGAACTCGGCGCCCTGTCCGTCGCCGGCATGCTCGTCGATCTGCGCCGCTGTGCGCGCTGCGGCGCGTCGTTGCACGCGGGAGCGGCATGGCCGGCCGGCGCCGATGGCCTGGCCTGCCATGGCTGTCGCCCCGCGGGGGCGCCATGGCTGTCAGCGGCGGTGCTGGCGGTCTTGGACGCTGCGGCGCGCGGGGCCGCCGTTGAGCGGGTCGCGGACCTCGACGCAGCGACCTGGGCGCTGGTGTCCGACCGGGCGCGCGCGCAACTGCACCACGCCCTGCGCGGACCCCTGCGCGCCGGCATGGCTGTGGCCGATACGTTGCGTTCCCCAGCCGCCGCGCCTACCTTGGCCGCCTTTGCTGGCTCGGCCGGTCGCAGCAGATGACGATAGATCCTAAGGATTTCAGGACGCTGCTCGCAAGGGTCGCCCTGGTCACGTTCGCCTTGCGAGCCGCGCTGATGTTCACGCTCGACCTGTCGCCGCTCGAGGCCGCACCGGCGCTCGGGGCGATGCGCGATGGCGCTCCGGCGGATCTGTGGGGGCGCGCGGTCCACGCCTGGACGGTCCAGTCCGGCGGCAGCGCCGGGTTGATGCGACTGCCGTCGCTTTTCGCCGAGGTTGCTTTGCCGTTGCTGGCGGTAGGCTTCGCGCGGGTCGCCGGATGGGGGTCGCTGTCCGGGCTCTTCGTCGGCCTGGCGTGCGGACTCGGCCCGTGGGCGATGCAGGCCGGCCATCGGCTGGGGGCGGCCAGTTGGGTGGCGTTGGCCGTGCTGCTTGCGCTGCTCTGGTTGCGCGGCGGAGTGCGCGACGGCGACCCGCGGCGCGTATGGGCTTCGGCGTCGGTCGTGGCCGTCGGCGGGTGCCTGTGGGCGCCGATGCTGCTGGCGGTGCCCGCCGGGATCTACGTGGCTTGGCGGGCGGTCGCCGATGACCGGCTGCGCGCCCAGGCGGCGATCGGGTGGGGGGTTGCGGCCGCGGGTGCCGTGGGGGTTCGCGTCGCGTTCGGCGGCTTTATCTTGCCCGAACCCGATGCCGCGGCCGCCGCGTGGATCGACGCGGACCTCTGGGGCCACACCGGTTGGCCCGCAGCCGGCGGGTGGGCCCTTGCGCAGGCGTTGGCCCTGGTGTCACCGATCGGCCCCGCGGGCGAACTGTCCGCGCAATTGGACCTGATGCCCACCCCTTCGTGGAGCGCGGCTTTGGGCTTGGCCCTGCTGGCCGGTGCGGCATGGGGCTGGGCGCGCGGGCTGGTCCAGCCCGACCCGCCGATCGCGGTCGCCCGCACGCCCGCTGCGGCCAACGACGGCACCCAGGACGACGACGACCCGGACGCCGCGACAGGCGCGGGTGCGCGCGACGGCTGGCGATCGCTCGGCGTCCTGCTGCCCGCCGTACCGCGCGAACTGGGCGACCGCGATGGGATGCCGTTTGTGCTGTTGGCGCTCGCGTCCGCGGTTTTCGCGCTACAGGCTGCGCTGCGCGGTCGCGCCGACGGCCTGGGCGAGGCGCTGGCCGTCGGTCGATTGGGCGCAGCCGTCCTGGTCGGCGTCGGACTCGCGGCCTTGGCGACGACCCGCGCAGCGGCGAGCGATCCCGGTCATCCGCGCGTGCGTCGGCGCGCGTACCAGGTTCTCGGATTGGCCGCAGTGGCCCTCTTTGCCGCTGGCGCTTGGCACCTGCTGGCCCAGGTCAACCACCCCGAGCGCGCCGGGCCGCGCAAGGTGGCTCGCTTTGCCCGCGACGCGGCAAGCGATGTGTCGGTCGTCGGCGACGGCAAGGCCGCGCTGTTGGGGGTGGGTGCGCGGGCCCTGCCGGTCGCGGCCTTGATCGATCCCTCGCGAAGTTGGCCCCTGCTGGGCGTGGCCAAGGCCGAAGCCGGTGATGCGGCGACGCAGTTGGTGGCGCTGTTGTACGGGCAGCCGCGCGCGGTCGTGCTGTTTGGCGACGCGGGCGCCCTGAGCGGCGACGACACCCTGCCGCGGGCATCCCGCGCTGTCGCCGAGGCCCTGGCCCACACCCTTGCTCTGGCCGGTTTCGAGCAGGTGCCCGACAGTCACCGCCAGCTCGGGCCGACAGCGGTCGTGGTGTACAGTCGCCAGCGGCCGACCGATCCGCGCACCATTCGACCGCAACTGGCCCCAGGCGTCCCGCCGTGAACCCCGCGGCCGCGTTCGGCCAACTGCGCGCGCTTGATCCGCATCACGAGGCGCGGCCGGGCCAAGCGGCGATGGCCGAGGCGGTTGCCGAGGCGGTTGCGGCCGGCCGCGATCTTTTGGTCGAGGCTGGAACGGGCACCGGCAAGACGCTGGCCTACCTCGTGCCGGCGCTGCAGTCGGGCAAGCGGCTGCTCATCGCCACCGCCACCCGCCAACTGCAAGCCCAATTGGTCGCCCGCGATCTGCCGACGGCCCTGGCGTGCACGGGGCGCCGGGCGCAGGTCGCCGTGCTCAAGGGCCGCGCCAACTACGTGTGCGTGCACCGCGTGCAGCGGGCGCTCGCGTCGCCGCCGGCCGATCCCGAACTCCGCCAGGATCTGTACCGCGTCGCCGAGTTCACCCAGATCACCGCGAGCGGCGACCGCGCAGCGTTGGCGTGCGTCGCCGAACACAGCGCAGTTTGGCCGATCGTCACCTCGACGGTGGACAACTGCCTGGGTGCGCAGTGTCCGGCCTGGGGGCGCTGCTTCGTGGCCGCGGCGCGGCGCACCGCCCTGACGGCCGACGTGGTCGTGGTCAACCACCACCTGCTGCTCGCCGACCACGGGGTCCGCGACCGCTGGCCCGATGCGGGGCTGTTGCACGGATTTGGCGTGGTGGTCATCGACGAGGCCCACGCGCTGGCCGAAGCTGCTTCGGCGTTTTTTGGCCACGCGGTGTCATCGCGGCGCACCGCGGCCGTGGTCGACGAACTGCGCGGCTTGTCGCGGTTGGCCGTGCCCGAGGGCCTGGCAGCAACCGAACTGCTGGCGCTGCTGCGCCGCTGCATTGACCGCTTGCATTTGGCCACCGCAGCCCTGTGGTCGGCCGCTCAACGCCTGGACCCACAGCGCCGGTTGGCGGTGGCCGACCTCGCCCGGGTGGTGCCGCTGGCGGCCGACGTCGATGTCGCGTGCGAGCGCGTCCAGGGCCTGCTCGGCGACGGGCAATTTGCGCGCGATCCCGCCTGGGCCAAGGCCGCCGAGACGCTGTACGCGATGCGCGTCGACCTCGGAGTGTGCCTGCCCGCCGACGCCAGCCACGACGGCCGCGTGCGCTGGATCGAGCCGCGCGGCGGACACCTCGGGCTGCGCTGCCAGCCCATCGATGTGGCCGACGACCTGCGGCGCACGTTGCTGGCCGAACCTGCCGTACGCATCTGGACTTCGGCCACACTATGCACGCGCGGCACCTTCGACCACGCCATCGCCCAGTTGGGCCTGCCCGCGGACGCGCCGGCACTGCGGGTGCCGAGCCCCTTCGATTTCGGGCGTCAGGCGCGCCTGTATGTACCGACCGAATTGCCCGGACCCTACGCTTCCGGCCGGGCGATCGCGGTGGCCCGTCACGTGGGCGACTTGGCGATGGCCGCTGCCGGCGGGGTGCTAGCGCTGTTTTCCAGCACGCGCGCGTTGGGCGAGGCCGTGCCGCTGTTGCGGCGGTCATTGCCGATGACCGTGCTCGCGCAAGGTGAGGCGCCCAGGGAGCAGTTGCTGCGGGAGTTTGTCGACGGCCAACCGGCGCTGTTGGCGGCCACCCTCGGTTTCTGGCACGGCGTGGACTTGCCGGCCCATGTCATGCGCGTGGTGTGCCTGGACAAGATTCCGTTCCCGCCGCCCGACGATCCGATCGTGCAGGCTCGCGGCGCGCAGGCCGAGGCGCGCGGGATGCGACCTTTCGACGCGGTGAGCCTGCCGGCCGCCGAGTTGACCTTGCGCCAGGGTTTTGGCCGGTTGATCCGCAGCCAGCGCCACCGCGGCGTGGTCGCCGTCCTCGATCCTCGCCTCGTGGACAGCGGCTACGGCGCCGCGTTGGTCGCCGCCCTGCCTCCCGCGCCGCTGGTCCGCACGCTGGCCCAGGTGGCCACGTTCCTGGCGGAGGGCGCGCCGGTGTGGCTCGACTGACGGCGAACCGGAGAGGCTACTCTTCGCCGCGCCCTGCGGCAGCCGCTTTCTTTTGGATGTCCTTGGCTTTTTGCGCCAGCGGGTCCATGCCGAGGATCTTCTCGGCCTTGATCGCCAGTTCCTTGGCCACCTGGCCCTTGCCGGCCTGCAGCGCCGCCTCGGCCTGATCGAGCAGTTTCTTGCCGTCCGCCTTGCAGCCGTCGATCACTGCCTTGGTCTCGGGGTGGGTGCCCGTGGCCGTGTAGTTGTTGGCTTCTTCGGCCTGTTCGACGGCTTCCTGGCAATTGCCGGCGCCGCGCGCGGCCTTGGCAGCGGCGATGTACGCCTTGATGAGTTGATCGGTGCAATGGGCCTTGTGGGTGCCGCTGACGTCGCCGTCGGCCTCTCGCATGGCTTTCCAGGCCGCCGCGGCTTTCTTGGGGTTGCTCGCCGCGGCTTGCGCTTCGTTCCAGGCGGCCTCGACCTTCTTGCAGGCGGCCGCGAAGGTCACCGCTTTCTTCTTCTCGTCCTTGGAGAACGGCCCGTTGGCGATGGCCTCGAACGCCTGCACGGCCGCCGAGAACTGTCGCGCGCCGTAGGCCTTCAGCCCGGCATCGAAATCGGCCTTCTTGGCGCCAGCTGCCTCACCCGCAGCCGCAGGCGCACCCGCAGTCGCAGCCGAGGCCGCCTTGTTGTCCCCGGGCCCGGCCGCTGCGCCCGCAACCGGCGCTGCTGCGCTGCCCGCATCGGCCGATGGCGCCGGCGCGGAGCCGGAGTCCGGTGCTGGCGCCGGTGCCGGTGCCGGAGCCGCGCCGCCACCCAACGCGGCCTGCAATTGGCCCGCTTCGGCGTTGCCCGCGTCGTGTTCGAGGACCGCGGTCACGGCCGCCTGGGCCTTGGCCGTGTCGCCGGCCGCCTGCGCCGCCTTGGCTTCGGCCAGCTTGTCGGCGACGAACTTGCCGAGCGCGCCCTTGAATTCCGCCTCGGCTTCTGCGGCGAACGCCGAATCGGACTTGTCCTTGATTTCCTCCAGCTTCTTGAGCCCTTCCGCGACGCTGCCGTCCTTGAGCAGCTTGCGCGCCTCTTCGAGCGTGGCCTGGTTGTCGGCCTCGCCACTGGCCTTGCGCAGCAGGGGGCCGAGTTCAGGGTGGCTCTTGTCGACCTCTTTGGCTTTCTTGAGCGCTGCGACCGCTGCGACGAAATCTTTGTCGCCGATCGCCTTTTTGGCCTCGGCCACCAACGAGTCGGCCGATTGCTCACCCTCTTCGGCCTGCTCTGTGCCGCCGCCCTTGCCGCCCAGGACCAGCCAGGCGGCGATGCCGCCAACCGCCAGCAGCACCAGCAATCCGGCAACGATCGCGATGAGCTTGCCGGGACCGCCCGCTTGCTGGGCCGTGGGCCGGGCCTGCGCCACGCCGCGCGACTCGGGGCGCTGCGAACGGTCTTCGACGCCAGCGTGCCGGCCGCCCTGGCGCTTGCCCTGGCCGTCGATCTGGAATTCCAGCACCGTCATGCCGACTTCGATCTGGTCGCCAGGTTCGAGGTTGTGGCGCGCGCGCTTCTCGCCGTTGACCTTTGTGCCGTTGGGACCGCCCAAGTCCTCGAGCAGCGCCTGATCGCCGTTGCGGCGCACCTGGAAGTGCTTGCGCGAAACCGCCGGATCGGCCAGCACGATCTGGCAGTCCAAGCCGCGGCCCACCAGGTAGTCACCGTCCACCAGCTTGTGAACCTTGCCGCGGTCCGGCCCAGACACCACCTTGAGGTCGAATTGGCGCTGCGGCGCCTGGCTGCGCGCGGGCGGGCCAGGCAGATCGGCCACGTCCATCGCGTCGAGCATGCGGGTCGCGGCTTCTTCCTCGGGCTCGTCGTGTGCGGGCGGCGGCGGTGGCGGCGGGGGACGGCCCGGCGCGGCTCCTGGCCGGCCACCGGGGC
>VGRO01000027.1 GCA_016875335.1 Deltaproteobacteria bacterium
TTGCGCCACACTGCCCGCCGCGGCCCGCTGCCGCGCCTGGATGACGATGGCACGCACGCTCGTGATGATCATGGCCGGCGGCAAAGGCACGCGCTTGGCGCCCTTGACCTCGCACCGCGCCAAGCCCGCCGTACCGTTCGGCGGCCGCTACCGCATCATCGATTTCGTGCTGTCAAACTTCGTCAACTCGGGCTACTACCGCATCCACGTGCTCACCCAGTACATGGCCTCGTCGCTCATCCGCCACCTGAACGTGACCTGGAACCTGGGCGGCATCCTGCCCGACCAGTTCATCGAACCCGTGCCGGCGCAGATGCGCCGCGGCGAACACTGGTACGTCGGCACCGCCGATTCGGTGTACCAGAACCTCAACCTCATCCACGACGACCACGCGGAGCACGTCGCAGTGTTCGGTGGCGACCACATCTACAAGATCGCAGTCGACCAGATGGAGGCCCACCACGTCGCCATGGACGCGGATCTGACCGTGGCGGCGTTTCCGGTGCCCAAGGAGGAGGCGCACCATTTCGGGGTCATCCAGGTCGACGCGGCCGGGCGCATCACTGGGTTCCAGGAGAAGCCCAAGACCGACCCGGCGACCATCCCTGGCCAGCCCGACAGTTGCTTGGTGTCGATGGGCAACTACTTCTTCAAGCGCAAGGTGCTCGAAGAGGTGCTGGTGCTCGATGCGGAACGGACGGACAGCTCACACGATTTTGGCAAGGACATCATCCCGCAGATGGTCAAGGCGGGCGCCCGGGTCTTCACCTACGATTTCGCCACCAACCGCGTGCCGGGCGAGAGCGCCGACGCCAAACCCTACTGGCGCGACGTGGGCACGCTCGACAGCTACTTCGAAGCTACCATGGACTTGCGCGCTGTGCTCCCGGCCTTCAACCTGTACAACCGCAAGTGGCCGATTCGCAGCGTGCCGTCACAGTTGCCGCCCGCCAAGTTCGTGTTGGCCGGCAAGCAGCGCGAGTTTGGCCAGGTCGTGGACTCGCTGGTCTGCGAGGGCACCATCGTTTCAGGCGCGATGCTGGTTGGCACCATCGCTGGGCTCGACTGTTATTTCCACCGCTTTGCCAGCATCGAGAACAGCGTGTTCTGCGGCCGCGACCGCGTCGGCCGGCATTGCTGGGTCAAGAACGTGCTGGCGGACACCAATGTCGTCATCAGCGAGGGCACGACCATCGGCTTCGACCCCGACGCGGACAAGAAGCGCTTTCCGTTCGTAACCGACAAGGGCATCATCATCCTGCCCAAGGGCACCTTTGTGCCCAAGGAGGGCCCGATCGAAATCGCCCAGGACATGGTGTCGATGCTGGAGCAGGATCCGAGCACCAGCGAAGTCATCGCCAATGCCAAGGGCCTCTTCGTGCGCTCGACGCGGCACAGCAACGACGCGATTCGCTAGCCGGGGCGGCGGGCAGAGCGCGGGCGCATTTCCCTGCACCTGCACAAATTGGAGTTCGCATGCGCATTGCGTTTGCCGCGGCCGAACTGACGCCGTGGGTGTCGACGGGCGGTCTGGGCGAGGTGGCCGCGGCGTTGCCCAAGGCGCTGGCGGCACTCGGCCACGACGTAGCGGTCTTTGTGCCGCTGTATCGCCAGGTGCGGCAGACCGTCGGCGCGCGCGGGGCGCGGCTGGTCGACTCGGGCGCCATCTCGCACGTGTGGATGGGCGGCCACCGCCTCGACGCGCGCGTGTTCCGCATCGCCGACGAGCCGCGCCAGCACGCACTGACCAGTGGCCAATTCGAAGCCGTGCGCCCGGATCACGGCACCGTCAGCACCTACGCCGTCGATTGCCCTGTGCTCTTCGACCGCGACGGCATCTATGGTCACGGCGACGACGCAGCCCGCTACTCGACGTTTGCGCGGGCGGTGCTCAATACCGCGCATCGCCTGCTTGGTGGCCCACCCGACATCGTGCATGCCCACGACTGGCACGCGGCCCTATTGCCGCTCTACCTCGAGGGGCCCTATCGGCGCCTGCTGCCGCGCACGGCGTCGGTGCTGACCGTCCACAACCTCGCGTATCAGGGTCTTTTCCCGCTGCATGAACTGGCGACCATCGGTTTGGACCCGAGCTTTCTGCACCCCGAGCGCCTGGAATTCTACGGCCATTTGAATTGGCTCAAGGCGGGCATCGCGGCGGCAGACGCCATCACCACCGTCAGCCCCCGCTACGCCGACGAAATCCGCACCCCAGCATTCGGCGAGCGCCTGGACGGCGTACTCCAGCACCACAGCCGCCGTCTCTTCGGGATCCTCAACGGCATCGACACCGAAGTGTGGAACCCGGCGAAAGACAAGTACCTGAGCCACAAGTTCTCGGCCAAGGACATGACCGGCAAGGACGGATGCCGGCGCACCGTGCTCGCCATGGCCAAGATGGACGGCGACGACCGCCACCCGGTACTGGGCGTGGTGTCGCGGCTCTCGAAGCAGAAGGGCCTGGATCTGCTCGCGGATCTCGTGCCCTACCTCGCCAGCCGCTCGGTGCGTGTCATCCTGCTCGGCAAGGGCGAACCGCAGCTAGAGGACCGCTACCAGGCGCTTGAGGACCAGTTTCCCCAACACGTGCGGGTGCGCATCGGCTTCGAGCCCGATCTGGCCCACGTGCTGCAAGCCGGTGCCGACTGCATCGTCATGCCCTCGCGCTACGAGCCGTGCGGTCTGACCCAGATGTACGCCATGCGTTACGGCACCCTGCCGATCGTGCGCGGCGTCGGTGGGCTGTACGACTCGGTGGTGCCGGCGACCCAGCGCACGGTGGCAGAGAAGACGGCCACCGGCTTCACCTACGACCACGACACCCACACCGGGTTGCAGTGGGCGATCGACCGCGCGCTCGAGGTCTACTACACCCAACCCGAGGTATGGCGGCAGATGCAGCACACCGCCATGGCCCTCGATTTCTCGTGGCGCAATTCGGCACAGAAGTATGTCGAGGTGTACAAGTTGGCACTGTCGCGGCGCAGTTGACGGGCCCTTGGCCAAGCGGCGAGAAACTGCTCTGTCGGTCAGCGATCGGCCGCCCCGCGCAGCCGGATCAGCCCCTCTTGGACGACGCTGGCCACCAGCCGCCCCTCGCCGTCGAAAAAGCGCCCGCGCACCAGGCCCCGCGCGCCGCTCGCCGACGGGCTCTGGATGTCGTAGAGCAGCCACTGGTCCAGCCGAAACGGCCGGTGGAACCACATCGCGTGGTCCAGACTGGCGATGTGCATCCCAGGCGTCAGCCATGACACGCCGTGCGGATCGAGGCTCGTGCCCAACAGCGAAAAATCCGAAGCGTAAGCGAGCAAGTAGCGGTGCAGCGACTGATCGTCGGGCAGCGCATCGATGGCGCGCATCCAGATGTGGCGGATCGGCTCCAAGGGCTTGGGTGCCAACGGGTTGCGCGGCCGGACCGGGCGTTGCTCGATGGGGCGGACGGCGGTGGCCATCGGTCGCAGGCGCTCGGGCACGCGATCGCCGAGCCT
This sequence comes from Deltaproteobacteria bacterium, assembly GCA_016875335.1. Taxonomy (GTDB): domain Bacteria; phylum Myxococcota_A; class UBA9042; order UBA9042; family UBA9042; genus SXRM01. The sequence continues at coordinate 3,489 of VGRO01000027.1, forward strand.
GTGGGCCAGGTCGCGTTCGCTGAGCAGCCCCTCAGGGCCAGCGACCTGCGGCATCGGGTCCTGGTGGTCGAACCCGCCCTCCTCGACCTGGAAGCTCGCGGCCAGGCTGAAGATCGGCGTGCCGTCCTGCACGGCAATGACCCGTCGGGTACAGAAGCTCTGGCCATCGCGGATGCGGTCCACCTGGTAGACGATGGGCCGCCGCACGTCGCCGGCGCGCAGGAAGTAGGCGTGCAGCGAGTGGACCGGTCTGTCCTCGGCGACCGTTTGCGCCGCCGCCGACAGCGCCTGGCCCAGCACCTGGCCGCCGAAAATGGCGCCCCAGCCGAGATCCTGGCTGCGGCCGCGGAACAGGTCGCGGTCGATGCGCTCCAGCGCCAACTGGTCGACCAGTTCGGCGAGCACGTTTTGCATGAGATTCCTCAGAGGGTGTTCATGTTGGATTGCCGTCGCGAGCGGAATCAGGCGCCCGACAGGCGAGGCGGAGGTTGTCAGGCGACTGAGGCGTAGCCTCAAGCTACGCCGCAGGGAGCCTGGCGACCGACAACAAAGCATGTCGGGGTTGAAGAGTCCTGCGAACTCTTCAACGGGTTACGCGTAGCAGGCGTTTCAAACATAAACACCCTCTCAAGGTGCTGGGCGGTCAAAGGGCCCGTAGACGATCGCTCGGCCGTCGCGCACCATCCAGCGGCCTTTGGCAAGCACATCGCGCGCCCGGCCCGTTTCGTCGAGCACCGCCAGATCAGCGTCCGAACCCACCGACAGGTTGCCCTTGCCGCGCAGCCGGAAAAGCCGCGCCGGGTTGCGGGTGAACACCGGCAGCACCGCAGCCAGTGGCCGGCCCTGCGCCAGCAGTTTGACCAGCGCATCGGAAAGCCCCATCGAGCGGCCGACCTCCATGCGCACCACCACGCCCTCGCCGTCGAACACCGGCAGGCACCCGCCGCCATCGCTGCTCGCCGTCAGGCGCGCGGGGTCGAGACCGCTGTCGAGCCAGTCGCCGATCGCGTCGGCCGCGTCGAGCGAGTCCGCGTCGGCCTCAAATGCCGTGACGTCGGCGTACAGGCCGCGCTCGGCGTGGACCTGCTTGGTCTCGGCCCACAAGGCGCGGTTGCGGTTGACGTGGGTCGGGTGGAAGGTGCGCGCCGGCAGTTCGGACTCGTGCAGCGCCCGACGCACCAGCGCCAGGCCGCGCGGGCCGTCGCCCAGGTGCAGGTGCAGCAAGCCCGCCTTGCCGGTCATCAGGCCGCAGACGTGGCAATCCGAGGCGATGCGCAGCAACTCCTCGTACGTCGGCTGTGACGAACGGTGGTCGGACAGCGCCAATTCGCCCACGGCAATCAGCCGATCGTTGTGGACGAGGTCGCCGCGCACGCTGCCAGTCAGCGTCTGCAACGGCAATTCGTAGGATCCCGTATAACAATAGGTGGTCAGCCCCGCGTGCGCGATGGCGCGCGCGCAAGCCAGCGATTCCGCGACCGTCCGCGTCGTGCCGTCGGTGCCCAGCAGGCCCACCGCGGTGGTCACGCCGGCCAGGGTCAGGTGCGGCACCTCGACCCGCGGCACCCGCGTGTGCGCCCCGGCCTCGCCGCCTCCGCCGCACAGGTGCACGTGGGTGTCCACCAGGCCGGGAATCACCCGCGCGCCGCCGAGGTCGACCACCTCGCAGGGCCAATGCGCCGGCGGCAGATCCAGGCCGTCGGCAATCGCGGCAACCTGTCCGCCGGCGCACAAGACGTCGCAATAGCCCACGTCGTCGGGGTCGAAAAGGTGGGCGTTGCGCAAGAGGACGAGCGGCGTCGCCATGGCTGTAGCGTGCCCTCGTTGGCCGAACTCGGTCAAGCCGGACCGAGCAACCCGCGGCCGGGGCGCAGGTTTGACTTTGGCGGCCGGCGCGGCGACCCTTGGCGGCGGTGGCCCGCGCCGCCAGGTGGCACGATGCGCGCATTGGCAAAGTTGTGGTGGGGTGCGTTGCTGGGCGGGTGTGCCGCAGCGCAGGCCCAGGTGCCGGATACCCGGCTGCCCGAGCCCGACCACGGCGTGCCGACCGCAGAAGCGCCCGCGCCGAGTTCGCCGCCTGGATCGCCGTCGCCGCCCGCCGAGGATCGCCCAGCCGACAAGGGCGCCGAAGAACTGCCACCAGCCGACATCAAAGCGGAGGCGCAGCAACAGGACGCCGAACCCATCGAACCGCCCGCCGACGACACTGACGACGAGACCGCGGGCGCCGACACCGACGACGACGCCAGCGACGACGCGCAGGGCGAGCCACGCCCACCGTCCAAGTAGCCGCATCGGGCCGCCATGACCGCGCCCGCCCCGTCCATTGCCGCCAGCGCAAGCCTGCGCCGCAAGGCTGTGTTGCAAGCGCAGGTCATGTTCACCTGCAACAACCGCTGCTGGTTCTGCCTGGATCGCAACGAGGTCGACGGCGAGTTCCACGGCGGGCCGGCGGTCGTGCCGTTTGAGGTCATTGCCGCCCTCTTGCGCGACCACGCGGGCACGGTAGATGCCGTCATGTTCACCCACGGCGAGCCGACGCTGCACCCTGCGCTGCCGCGGATGTTGGCGCTGGCGCGCGTTTTGGGTTTCGCGGGCCGAGGCGTGGTCACCAACGGCCGCCGGCTGGCCGACGCGGGCCGCGCCAGGACGCTGTGCGAGGCCGGCGCCAACCGGTTTGTGGTGTCGATCCACGGCCTCGACGCGGCGACGCACGATGCTTCGGTGGGGCGGCCAGCCTTCGTCGAGGCAGCCGCCGGGCTGGCGAACCTAGCGGCATGCAAGGCAGATTTCGAAGTCGAACTGACCACCTCCACGGTCGCCAGCCGCCTGAACCTGCCGCGCCTGGCCGACACCGTGCGTTGGCTGCTCGGGCAGGGCGCCGATACGGCAGTGGTCAACGTCGTGCGGCCGACGGGTCACGCGCGCAAGCATTTCGACGCCGTGGTGCCGCGGCACGCAGAGGTCGTCGCCGCCCTGGCGCCGCTCTGGGACGCGCCCGATGAACTGCGCCGCCGCGTGGTGTTGGAGGACATTCCGCCCTGCGCTGCCGGGCCGTGGGCGAGCCTGGTGGGCTCGCTGGAAGCATGGGTCGTGCCCAAGACCGACGAATCGGCCCGCGCACCCCGGGCCAAGGGGTTGACCGTCGCGACCGCCGCGGCCGCGCCTGACCCTGCCGCGGACGCCGGACGCGCCATCAAGCGCGCCGAGTGCGCCAGGTGCGCCGCGCATGAACATTGTTGGGGAGTCTGGGAAAGCTATGCGGCTGCGTTTGGCTGGGACGAGTTCTCGCCCATCGCGCCCGCTGCGGCGGCGGGCGGCGGCGCGTTCGAGCGAGAGGCGTCGGTGCTGTTGGCCGCGGATCGCCTCGCCGCGGCCTTGCCCCAGCCGTGGCGCCTGACGGCGTGGACGCTCGACGGTCGCCGCGAGCGGTTGCGGCTGCGGTTCGAGCGGGGCGCAGCCGAGCTTGAGGCCATCGTGGAATCGGCCGCGGCACATCGGCCGGCGTGGATCCGGCGCGGGCGCTGGGCTTGGAGCCACGGGGCTGGGTGGGATGCGGGCGGTCTGGCGGTGTTGGAGGGGGTGGCGGGGGTAGGGCAGGATTGAAGCTGAGCCGTGGTCGGGTGGGCCCAGGCCCAGGCGCGCCGTGTGGCGGCGGACGGCGTCAGCTACAGGGTCAGGTGCGGGGGCCGGTGCTGGTTCAGTTCCAGGCATAGAACCGGTTCGAGGATGCGCTTTCGGTTGAAGTGGCTTCTCCTACCGTGTTGTTGGCGCACCCCGAGGGCAAGCCCATACGTGTCGCAAGCCTCCACCTGCACAACATGGCGCGCAATGCCGCTGGACAGGCCGGCGGCGCCGGGCAACCATTGCACTGCGCCGTGGTGCGCCCCGCAGTGGCCATGCGACTTCTCCTTGCCGCCCTGACCGCATCCGCAGTTGTCGTCGTCGGGGGCTGCGCGAGTCCTGCCGCTGCACCCGACGCTGCCGCAGGCGGCGCCCCGGACGCCATCGCCGACGTCGCCGTCGACGCCGTCCCTGGCGACTTTCCGAATTGGGCGACGTGGTGGGACGGTGCCGGCGACCCCAAGGCCGGCATCGTCGTCCTCAAGGCGCAAAACGCTGCCGCGCTCGGGTTGGGCGAGCCGTCGATTTTTCAACTGGCGATCGACGGCGCCGCCAAAACCATGGAACTTCAACGTACGGGAGAATCTGCGCCGCGCGTGCGCTTTGACCTCGGCCGGTGGCAACTGGGCCGCGTCGAGGCGTACGACGACAAGGTCAACTACAACCCCAGCAACCTGGCGACCGCGCCGCCCGATGGCGTGCAGTGGTGCGCGGTCGACGCGATCGACCACATCGAAAACCCGCACCCGATGGGCGAGCAGAACCAGGCCGGCGCCTTCTTTCGCGTCAAGGCCAGCGCTGAGGGCAAGCCCTGCCCCGACTATCTGCTGTTCGTGCGGGCCCAGCACGGCATCGGCTTCCAGGTCGTGTTCCGACCGCTGAACCTGTACACCGCGGGCGAATTCTCTGCGGACAAGGGCGAACGCCCGGTGGTCTACGTGCGCCAGGTCATCGAAGCTCCAGCCGACGAGGGCTACTACGGCATCGGCGAGATGTTCGATACGCCGCAGCACCGCGGCAAGGTGCGCGCGCTGCAACTCGAAGCCGATTTCAACCTCGACGGTTCGAGCAACGAAGGGCACGTGCGCATCCCGCTGCTGGTCGGCACCCGCGGATGGGGCTGGTTTGGCCAGACGTTTCGGGCCGGCGTGGCCGACGTCGCCGCCAGCGATCCGGCGCGCATTGCGCTGACCGTGCAGACCAGCGAACTGGTCGCCTGGATCCTTGCCGCCGACCAGGCGATCGACGTGACCAGCCGCTATTGGAAGCTCACGGGCCGCCCGCTGCTGCCGGCGCGCTGGGCCGTGGGCGGTCTGTTGTGGCGCAACGAGAACAAGGACCAGGCCGAGGTGCTGCAAGACGCCGCGGATCTGCGCAAGCATGACCTCGCGCTCTCGGGGATGTGGATCGACCGGCCATACGATGTGGCGGTCAACGATTTCGGTTTCGACCCGGCGCTCTACCCCAACCCCAAGGCGATGATCGATGCACTGCGCGCCGACGGCCTGCGTCTCGGGGTCTGGTCCACGCCCTATTTCGACCCCGGCTACGCGGGCAAGCAGAAGTCCAAGCATTTCGACAAAGCCAAGCAAAACGGCTGGTTCGTCAACGGCGTCGGCATGTGGGCAACGGTGCTCAAATGGGGGCCACCTGTCGACTTCACCAACCAGGCGGCGCGCGCGTTCTTCCAGTCCCTGGTCAAGCAGTACACCGATCTCGGCATCGAGGGCTTCAAGTTGGACTACGGCGAGGACATCGTGCTCGGCATCGGCCCGGCGCGGCTGCCGTGGAACTTTGCCGACGGCAGCGACGAGCGCACCATGCACCAGGGCTATCAGCACGGCTACCACGAGGCCTACGCCAGCCAGTTGCCAAAGCCCGCGGGCCGGGCCGCCAAGACCGGCGGTGGCTGGCTGCTCTGCCGCAAGTCAGCGTGGGGCGACCAGGTCAACGCCTCGTTGATCTGGCCGGGCGATCTGTGTGCCGGTTGGGTCAAACATGGCGAATGCACCACCGACGGCCAGTGCCACGCGGGCGGCCTGCCCGCCTCGGTGGCGGCGGCGATTTCGTTGCCGACGGCCGGGTTTCCGCTCTTTGGCGCCGACACCGGCGGCTATCGGCACGGCCGGGCGCCCAAGCAGTTGTTCCTGCGCTGGCTGCAGCACACGGCGCTGACGGGCGTCCTGCAGATCGGCGGCGGCAGCGACCACAACCCGTGGATCTCCAACAAAGTCAACAACAAGCTCGCGCCTGGCGACCCGTTCGACGAAGAGACGTTGGCGCTGTCGCGCGAATTGATTCGTTTGCACGCCCGGCTGTTTCCGCTCCTCTGGACGGAAATGGCCAAGACCCAGGGCGACGACCCGCGCGGCGTCGGGCCGGTGCGCGCCCTCGGCCTCGCCTACCCAAAGCTGAGCGGCGACGCCGGTTTGCGGGCACGCGAAGCGGACCAGTGGCTGTTGGGCGATCACCTGTTGGTGGCGCCCGTCCTCACGCCTGGGCTCGAACGCGAGGTGTGGTTCCCGCCGGGCGTTTGGGTGGACTGGATCGATGCGACCGTGCACGACGGCGGTTCCACCGGCAAGACCGAGTCCATCGCCGCTCCTTTGGCCAAGCTGCCGTTGTACGTCCGCGCCGGGCAACTGGTGCCGCTGCTGAGGCCGACCATCGACACGCTGGCGCCCGCCACGACACCAGGCGTCGAGAGCTTTGCCAACGATCCTGGCGTATTGTGGCTTCGCGCAGCCGTGACCGGGCCCATGGTCGGGCCGCGCAGCGTCCAGTTGTACGACGGCACCGCTGCCGAACTCAGCTACACCGGCAAGGTGTTGGGCTTGCAGTGGTCGCAATCCGGCGCGGAATTCGCCAAGGGCGCCGTGTTCGAGGTGACCGGGCTGGGCGAGCCTGCCGCCGTATCCGCAGGCGGTGTTTCCGTTGCGCCCTTGGCGACCGCAGAGGCGGTGGCCGCCGCACCAAGCGCGTGCTGGCACTACGATCCTGCGTCCAAGCGGTTGTCGGTGCGGGCGGTGCTGGGAGCGACCGTCGTCACCTTGAAATAGCGCGCTGTACATGATCGCCGAAGTTCGGCACCAAGTGCCGGACCGGCGATCATGTGCTTGCTGGGTGGGTCGCCAAGTTCGCGGCTGCTGCTCAGCCGACTCGCGGCTCCGTCCAAGGTTTGATCTCGGACTTCGGTGACCATGTCTATTTGCGCTCGCCGACAATCTCGCACAGGTCGTCGACGCCTTGCTGTTCCTGGTTGGTTGCGCACGGCCCGGGTTGCTTGTCCGGGCCCACGCTGCGCATGACCTTGACGCCGCTCGCCCAGTCGAAGCGGTACGCCGTTTCCCACAGGTCGAGCGCGACGTCGCGACCGCCGCCGGCCTTGAGGCATTCGCGCACCCAGTTGGAGAAACGGTCCTGGTCACCGGGCTTGGGAATCGGCAGGTTCAGCACCGCGTCGCGGTCGTAGGTCTGCGCCAGTTGCGCCAACTCGTAGCGCACCAGCACGATCTTGATCGTGTCGGTGATCTTGGCTGCGACCTCGGGTCCGTTCTTGGCGGCGCCCACCGTGCCGGTGGCCAGCAACAGCGATGGGATGAGGCGCCCTGGATTCACAGGCCCTCCTCCTGGCGCAGCGCCGCCAGCCGCTCTGACGCGGCCTCGAGCACATGCAGGGCCGCCGTCACATCGCGCAGCACCGCGCCCTCGACCACTGGCCGCGGCACCTGCACCACCACGGCATCGCTGCACGCCACCACGCTCGCCGTGCGCCTGCCGTCGCCGAGCAACGCCAACTCGCCAAACCAGTCGCCGGGCCGCAGCCGCGCCAACTTGCGGGCGCGCCCTCGCGACTCGCGCCGCACCTCGAACGATCCTTCGCGCACCACGAAAAGGGTGTCACCCGCGTCTCCCTGGCGGACCGCGGCCTGGCCGGCGCGCAAATGGACGACGTCGGCCGCCGACAGCAGCGCCCGCAGCCCGTCGGCGTCCAACGCACAGAAAAGGGGGTGGTTGCGCAATACGGCCGCCGTCCGCAGTTGATCCTTGACGCCTTCGGAGTCGGCGCCGAGTTCGTGCAGGGCGCCGAGAAACGCGGATCGGCCGAGCGCGACGATCTGCACCGGGCCGTCGGCGATGACGGTCGCTGTCCGCGCCACCGGCTCCAAGAGCGCGGTCTCGCCAAAGAAGGCGCCGCCGTGCAGGACAGTCACTTCATGGTCCAGGCCGCTCTCGTCTTCGACGCGCACGCGCACCCTGCCGGCTGCAAGCCAGCACAGGCGATCGCCTTTTTCGCCCTGCCGCAACACCACCGCCCGATCGGCGTGGACCTCCAGCCGACCGAGCTTGCCCAGTTGCAGCAGGCGATCGCGCCCCAGCGGCGCAAACGCGGGCAAGGCGCCCAGCGCGTCTGCAAACCGCCCGGCCAGTTCGCCGTCGACGGCGTCGGCGCGCTCGGGCCGGGCACTGGCCCGCGGCAAGAGCTGCGGCACCAGCCAGAAAAGCACCAGCAACAACATGCCGAGCGGAGGCGCGCAGACCGCCACGGTAGCCAAGAGCGGCAGGGCCCGCAGCAGCGCCGCCCACACCCCGGCCTGTCCGGGCAGACCGTGCAGCGCGAACTGCGTCGCCAGAGGCAGCGCCCAGCCGATCGCCAGCACCACGACGGCGAAACCGTGGCAGAACGCCCAGGCGGACAGCAGCAGGTAGCGCTGCTCGACACGGTCGATGTCGCCGGTGCGCAGGGTGTTGCGCACCGAACGGCGCATGAGCCAGGTCCGCAGCCGCCGTCCGGCGTCCGGGACCCCAAGGAACGCCCCAGCGCGCCGCCGGCCCCAGCCCGGCAGGAACGGCGCCGAATGCCATGCCAGCGCCGCGACCGCCGTCCAGCCCAACATCGCCACCGCCAGCGTGCCATCGAGCGCGCCCACCACGGCTGCCAGACCCACCGCGATCGCATACGCGCCGAGCACCATGGCGAGGTCGACCGCCCACGCGCGGCGCGCCGCTTGTCCGGCAACCGGCTGTGGGGCCGCAGCTTGGCCGAGCAGCCCGCACTCGCCGAGGCGCCGCACCACGTCCAACGCCAGCAGCGGCCGCGGCGCGGCCTCGAGCAGTTGTCCCAAGGTGCGTTTGCCGTCGAGCAGCGCCACGACGGCCAACTCGACCTCACTGAGCGACACGGCGCGGCCGAGCCCGCGCACTTGGGCCGGCAGATGCGGTGTCGCCGCAACGACGTGGGCATTGGCCAACAGCCCGAGTGGCGCGTCGGCGGCAATCTTGGCAGGCATGGCGGGCCCCGCGCTGGCGGTCGCGCGGCCCAGGTCGAGGCGCGCGGGGTGTGGTCGACCGCCTTGGGCGAACCTTGGCGCAAGCAAGGCGGAAAGGCAAATCGGCCGTGCAACCGCGCCACGCCCGCGGACCGCCGCCGGCGCCGAATGTCTGGGCCCGGCCGGCGATCCGCTGCGTCTGTGCCGCGCTACAGTCCGGCGGTCTTGGGCGCGAACTGCGCGTCGAGCGCCTGCACGGCCGCCTTGAAGGCGGCGTGGGCCGACGGGGCGAGGCTGCGGCGCACGGTACCATGGTATGCGACCGGGTCCAGCACCTTGGCGCCCTGGTTGAGCTGGTAGTGCAAATGCGGCGCCGTCGACCGACCGGTGTTGCCGCTGAGCGCAATCACCTGTCCCGCCTCGACCGTGTCGCCGGCCTTGACCTTGTTTTCCGACAAGTGGAGGAACTTGGCCAGCGTGCCGTCGGGGTACTCGATTTCGAGGCAGTTGCCGTTGGCGCTCCAGTTCCAATTGGCCCGCAACACCTTGCCGCCAAAGGGCGCCGCGATCTCGGTGCCGACAGGGGTCTTGAAGTCCATGCCGGCGTGGCCGCGGCCGTCACCGACCAGGCTGGTGACCTGCTGGTAGTCCTTGATGGGCGTGGCCTTGAGCACCATCGGCACCTCGGTGCCCTCTTCGTTCCACCACGACGCGAACTTGTCGCCCGGGTTCTGGAACTTGTACGCGCGAAAGGCCTTGCCCCTTTTGGCGACCTGCAGGCGGGCCGCGGCGATGTCGATTTCGGCGTTGCCCAATTCGCGGTAGAGCACGTCCACGCCGTCCTTGGGGCTCAGGTCGGTGCGGAAGTTCAGGTCCCACACGAAAAGCCGGGCGAAGGTCTGGCTGACCTGGGGCCCGAGTTCGTCGCCCAGCGCTTGCGTGAACGTGCGCTCGAGGGTGCCATTGACCTGCAGCGAGGCTTGTTGCCACTGCACGTCAGGTCCGGCAGCCGCGGGGGACGGCTTCGGCGCAGGATTCGCCGCCGCGGCGACGGCCTTGTCCGCGGCCGGCTTGTCGTCCGGCTTGGCGGTCTTGCCGCGCTGGACCAACAGCACGACGTTGAGGATGACCGCGCACGCCAGCAGCACCCACGGGATGCTGCGCTTGCCAAAAAACGATTCGCCTTCCATGGTTTCACCTCGCCTCGCGTTGCCAGCCTGGATGAGGACCGGCGCTGCCGCGCGCCGCCAGCGGGTGACGATAAACTGGGATCATCGGATGTGAAGTTTTTTCCCGTTTGCCCTGAACTGCGCGCCCAGGCGAGGCTTTTTCGACAAGACCGCGCTGGGCCCACCGCCGAGCAGTGACGCGATCGGCGCGGACATCGCCAGAAATTCGCCGTGTGCACCGATGCGTGCCATCCTTTGCCGGGCCGGTCGCGCCTGCGCGCGCGGCCGCAGGTCCGGTGGAAGCCATGCAATTGCGCGATCGCCCGGCGCTGCCCCGCCACCTGCTCGCTGACCTCGGCGTCGGCAACGACGCAGTGCGCGCCGACGACCCGCTCGTGGCCGCGGGGGCGGTCCTCGACCTGGTCGAGCGCATGGCGGCCTTGACCGGATCGGTGCAGCGGCGCTCGGCCTGGCTGGCCTACGCCCACAGTCTGCTCGCCGAGCTGGGCGACGCGTGCCCAGACGACGTCGAGGTGCGGTTGCTGGCGTGCGTGGCGCGCACGGCGCTGTGCGCCCACCAGACCAGCGCCGGACTGGCGGCCGCCGAGCAGGCCCTGGTCCGCGCAGTGGAAACACGCGACCGCGCCACCGAAATCCTCATCCGCGCCGCGCGCTTGCCTTACCTCGCCCACAAGTCGCCTGTCGATGCCAACCGCGACGTGCGGTTGATGGACACCGCATGGCAAATGCTCCAGGCGGCCGCGAACTGCACGACACCGCGCGCCGTGTGGGTGCACGCCGAGATGCTGCTTGCGCGCGTCGCCTACCACGGCGCCACCGGCCACCTCGCACAGTTGCGGAGCGAACTCGCCGAGATCGGTCGCCTGCCGCTGCAGCGCGACGAGGGGTTGACGTTTGTCGCCTATGCCAGCCACGCCTCGTTGGCCCAGTTGTGGCTGCGCAGCCACCGGCCCGACCGCGCAGCCGTGTCGCTGCAAGACGCGGCCAACATCTGCGAGGCGGAGTCGGCGTGGTCCGAGACCGCCAACCTGCGCGCGGCCCAAGCCGCCGTGTGGATGTTGGCCCAGGATTTCCACGCGGCGGTGTCTGCCGCGCAGGTCGCAGTCCAAGCAGCGCGCAGGACTACGGTGCAAAACGCCCACCTCGATCCGTGGCTCGGGATGCCGTTCGATATGAGCCAGGCGCGGTTCGCCGCCGACGGGGTCACCGCAATGGCCGAGGCGGTGCTCGCCGCCCAGGACCTCGGCGACGCGGTGGCGTTCCAGGTCGGCGCCTTGGCGATGACGGCGTTCTACCTGGCCGACGACCGCGCGCTGGAGGCACTCGACGCCTTGAGCGAGGCCCGCGAGGTCGCCAAGAGCCTGCACGACGCAGGCGTCGGACCCGCGCTGCATGGCGTCGCCGAAGCGTTGCTGGCGCACCTGGGTGTTTTCAAGGGCTGACGCCTATCGGGCTGGCTCGACCGGTTGGGCCAGTTGCTGGCCGCGCTCCACTGCTGCGCCGACCGCATCCAGCAAGGCCTCGGCCCAAGCGCATTGCTGCAGTTTGGCGAGCGCGGCTTCGGTCATGCCGCCCTTGCTCGTGACGCGGCGGCGCAGCTCGCTTGCATCCTCTGCCGAGCCGGCCAGCAGATGCCCGGCGCCGATGACCACCTGCTTGGCGAGCTGCTCCGCCATCGCGCGGTCCAGCCCTTGGGCCTGCCCGGCCGCAGTCAATGCTTCGCAAAACGCGAACACGTAGGCAGGCCCGCAACCCGCGACGGCGGTGAGCGCGTCGAACTGGCCCTCGCCCACATCCACCCGGACGCCGAGCGGGTCGGCCAGGCACGCGAGCACTTCCAAGTCCCCCTGGCCCAGCCCGTGCGCCGACTGGCCGACGATGCCCGCCCCGGTCGCGACCGGCGTGTTCGGCATCCAGCGGGCCAGGCGCGGGCCGAGGCTTGCGCGAAGCTCGTCGAGGCCCACGCCGGCCATCAGCGAGATGACAAGCGGGCGATCGCCTGCCAGAACGGCGCCCAGGTGGGGCACGATGTCCCCACGCACCTGCGGCTTGAACCCGAGGACCACGACATCGGCGCCGACAACCGCGTCGGCGAGGTTCGTGCCGGCCGCGAACCCAAAGCGCTCTTGCAGGGCGTTCGCCGAAGCTGATCGCGCAGTGCAGGCCCGCACATGCGCCGACGTGACGGTGCCCGTCGCCAGCCAACGTGAGACGATAGCGCTGCCCATGTGGCCGCAGCCGACCATGGCGATGCGCACCTGGCCGCGCCTGTTCACGCCGTACCCGCCCACAGCGCTTCGCCGACTCCCAGACGAACCCCGCGGAGCACGTCGGGCGCGGGCGCTTTGGCCTTGTTGGGGCGCTGCAACTGCGCAATGCCGAGTCGGCCGGCGCCGCAGCCCAACCAGACCCGATCGCGATCCATGGCGGCGATGCGCCCAACCGCAGCCTGCGCGTCGTCCCACAGCAAGCCGCCGGCCCCGACCTTCCAGTCCTCGCCGAGCACGGTGGCGAAAAGTGCCCCCGGCCACGGCTGCATGGCACGAACCTGGGCATGCAAGTGCTGGGCGGCGCGCGACAGGTCGAGGCAACCGTCGTCCTTGCGCAAGGGGGGCGCGAACGTTGCAACGGCGTGGTCCTGCGGGCGTGCTTGCAGGCGGCCTGCCGTCAAGCCGGCCCAGCAGTCGACCAACAACCGGCCGCCGAGTTCGGCCAGACGGGCCTCCACATCCGGGGTGGTGTCCCCGTCGCCGAGCAGCAACTCGGCGCGCGCCAAAACGGGTCCCGTGTCCAGGCCCGCGTCCATCTGCATCAAGCACACGCCCGTCTGCGCATCGCCCGCGGCGATGGCCCGCGCAATCGGCGAGGCGCCCCGCCAACGCGGCAACAGGGAAGCGTGGACGTTGACACAACCCAGCCGCGGCGCGTCCAACACCTCCTGCGTCAGGATTCGCCCGTACGCAGCCACAATCGCGACATCGGCACGAAGGCTGCGCAGCCAAGCTGCCAGCGCGCCGTCGCGCACTTTGGTGGGCTGGTGCAGGGCCATGCCGCTTGCCCGCGCGAAAACGGCCGCTGCTGGGGAGACAAGCGTGTTGCCGCGGCCCGCTGGCTTGTCGGGCTGCGAAACCACGGCGACCACATCCACGCCCGCGTCGACGAGGTGCCGCAGCACGGTCACCCCAAAGGGCGGCGACCCGAAAAACACCGTGCGCATGGCCAGGTTCAGCTGATCTGTTGCGGCGGCTGCCGGCGGGCGCGCGCCTTTGCCCGGGCGGTCTTGTCGTCCAGCGCCTCGCGGTTCCTCCGATCGTAGTCCCGCAATGCCAATTGTCGCTTGAGCGGGCTCAGTCGATCGATGAAGGTGACGCCCTCCAGGTGGTCGTACTCGTGCTGTGCGCAGATCGCAACCATGCCGCGGCAGATGATCTTGTGCGCCGCGCCTGTGCGGTCCTGGTAGTGCAATTCGATCTCATTGGCGCGCACCACGAACTCGAACACGCCGGGAAACGACAGGCAGCCCTCTTCAAACCGCACCTCGCCGCGCTTGGCGACGATGCGCGGGTTGACGATCTCCAGCAGGCCCGTCCGGGTGTTGTCGTCGATGTGCACGTCCATCAAGAAAAGGCGCCGCAGGTCGCCCACTTGGTTGGCTGCCAGTCCGATGCCTTCCGCCGTGGCCATGGTCTGGCCCATGTCGTCCAGCAGCTTGTGCAGGTCGGCGTCGAAGGCCGTGACCTCTTTGCACCGCTGGCGCAACACGGGATCGGGAAAGGTGACGACGGGCAGCACGGCCATCGCGGACTCCGGGCAGGGGTTCAGCCCGCTTTTGCGCGGCGGGGCTTCTTGGCCTTGGCGGCAGGTGGTTCCTCGGTAGATTCGGCGTCTGGGCCTGTTTCGCCTTTCGTCGCGGCGAGGTCGGCCTGGGCCTCGGCCAGTTGCCCCTGCAGTTCGGCCAGGTGGTCCTCGAGGTCGCGAATCGAGCGCCTCAGTTTGGCGACGTCTTCGCGCGTGACCAGTTCCAGCGCGGTGGCCACGTCTTTGACCCGGCGCTCCAGGGCGTCGCGGGCCTCGGCGCGCAGGTTGATGGCCGTGACCACCGCCTGCTTGAGCTGCGGACTGCCGAGCACGTTCATTGCCGCGTCCGACGCCAGCACCTTGCCGACCTGCTTGGCGGCGATGTCTTTGATCTGATTCAGCATGTCAACTCCGTCGCCCGCCGTGCCGCGATTGGGGGCCGCGATGGGGCCGCCAAAGTAGCACGGGCAATCCCGCGCGCCACCCTTCGCTGCGTCAGAAGCACCCGCAAGCCTTGTAATCGGGGCAGCAGTCGCCGAACGTCGCGCACAGGCCGTCGCAATAGCAGCCGCCAGTACCGGTGCTGCCACACTTGCCCTTGCATGTTTTCAGCGGATTGACGCCGCAGGTGCCGCCCCCGGTGGACGGGCAAGCGGTGGCGTAGTCGGGGCAACAATCGCCCGCGGTCTTGCACGAGGCGTCGCACCAGCAGCCGCCGGACTTGGACTTGCCGCCGCACGATCCGGCGCAAGTGTTCTTGTTGGGGCACGGGCCACAATCCGCGGGACAGGTGCTGCACGTCTCGGTGGGTGCAGTGCACTTGCCGTCGCCGCATTTGGTCGTCCCGCCCCCTCCGCCACAGACCGCCTTGTAGTCCCCACAGCAATCCCCGGCGTTGGTGCACGCGGCGTCGCAGAAGCATGTGCCGTCCTTGGATGGGCCGCCGCAAGAACCGACGCACGAACCGCCGCCGCCGCAGGCGCCGCAGTCGCCCGGGCAATTCAGGCAGTTTTCGGTGGCCGGGTCGCATTTTTTGTCGCCGCAATTGCCCTGGCACGGTCCGCAATCCTGCGGGCACGTCTTGCACGACTCGCCGAGCGGGTCGCACTTGCCGTCGCCGCACTTGGGCACGTTGCCGCCTCCGCCGCACTGCGTGCCATAGTCGGCGCAGCAGTCCCCGTTCATCTGGCACACATCGTCGCAATAGCAACCGCCGGTTTGCTTGCCCGGCGAGCCACACTTGCCCTTGCACGTGCCCGCACCGCCGCCGCCGCAGCCCGGGATGGGGGTGTTCGAGCACATGCCCCCCAGGCACGAGTCGGTGGTACACGGATTGCCGTCGTTGCACTGGGCACTGCTCGTGCACTTGGGGCCGCCGCCGCCGCCCGAGGTCGCGTTCTTGCAGACGTTGCTCACACACGTGTCGTCGGTGGCTGGATTGCTGTCGTCGCACTCGAAATCGTTGATGCAGCAGTCGGGCTTGGCCGTGTTGAAGCATTCTCCCGCCTTGCACTCGTCGGCGGTGCACGGGCTGAAGTCGTCGCAGTCCAGTGACGACTTGCAGCAGTCGGGTCCGGGCTGATGGTCGCAGGCTCCGTTCTGGCAGGTGTCGATGGTGCAGGTCTTGCCGTCGTCGCACTGCTTGTGCGTCACGCAGCAGCCGTCCCCTGCCGGCAGGTGCTGGCATTGGTACATCTCGCAACTGTCTAGCGTGCACGCCACGCCGTCGTCGCACGCGCTGGCGTCTTCGCAGCAGCCAGCCGAACTCGCACCCTTGAACTGGCAACTGCCCTTGTTGCAGGTGTCGACGCTGCACGGGTTGTCATCGTTGCATTCGGCGTCGGCCATGCAGCATCCGAGCTTGGTCTTGTGTTCACATCCGCCCGACACGCAGACGTCCGAGGTGCAGGTGTTGCTATCGTCGCAGTCGGCGTTGACCTTGCACTTGGCGATTGCCTTGAAAATACAGTGGTATTCCACGCATTTGCCGCTGGTCGCGCCGCTGGGATCGGCGCACTCGGCGTCGCTCGCACAGCAGTTCGGGTCGGGGTTGTTGGGGGTGACGAACTTGGCGTACGTGCAAAGGCCGCTCTTGCAGACGTTGGCGGTGCAACTGTTGCTGTCGTCGCATTCGCTGGTCTTGGTGCAACTGCACGACGAATCGGACTTGATCGGGTGGTAGCAATGGCCGTTGACACACTTGTCGAGCGAACACGCAATCTTGTCGTCGCAGTCCTGGTCGACCTTGCACGCGCTGCCCGCCTTGCCGCTGCCGTCCTGTTCACCGACGGCGCCCGCACCGTCCGCGGGGGTCGTGGTCGGGGCGGTGTCGCCTTTGCCGCCCCCTGCGCTGCCTCCGTCTGCACCCCCTGACGCGTCCTTGCCAAAGCTGACCGGTGCCGCGCACTTGCCCGCCACGCAGGCCTGGCCTCCGCAGTCTGCAATCGACTTGCACCCTTTGGCTGCGCACTTGCCGTCGACGCAGTCCTGGCCGATCGGGCAATCGCCGGGCACGGCACATGCGATCGTCGCCGCAGAAACAGAAGCGCCGCCGCTGCTGTCCGAACCGCCGACGCAGGCCGACAGCGCGGCACAAAAGCTCGACATCACGAGGATTCGCTGGGTCATCGGCGGCTCTGGGCTGGGACGAACGCGCGCACGCCGGCCAGGACGCCGGCCCGCGGAGAGCCGCCCAGAATACGGGGTTTGCCCGGGGGCGGCAATGCGAAACTGTGTACGAGGGTGACGGGCTTGTGGCCGGCCGGCCCCAGGTTCAGAATTTGCCGGAGATCGCGAACTGCAAGCCGAGGTTGGTCACGTCGAGCACCCGCAGCCGCTGGCCCACGGTGTCCACGGCCGGCAGGTACACCGGGCTGAACTCATTCTCTCCGGTGCTGTTGAACGCCGAGACCTTGTCGCGGCCGTCGAGGTCCACGCCGATGTCGCCGTAGGTGATGAAGTGCGGCGTCTCGCGAAAGTAGTTGAATCGCGCCGAGATCTGGAAGTACTGCACCGGCTGGTAGTGCAGGGCCCCCCATCCGCCAAACCGCGCATACGGTTCGACCTCGGTGATGCCGTCCGAGCGCACCGGTTTTCCCGTGACCGGGTCGAGCGCAGATTGCGAGTAGAGCACATTGTTGCAGCCCTCGCTCGGCTTGCACGGGTTGTTCGGCGACGCCAGCGCCTCCCAGATTTCGGTGTACTCGCGGCCCCGGTAGAAATACTCGAAGTTGACGCCCGCCTCGATTTCGAAGCGCTCCTCCTGCTTGGGGTTCTCCCAGGGAACCACGGTCAGGCCGAATTGCGTGCCGGCGTTGAACCCAGGCTCGATGTAGCGCTGGGTCTTGCCGCGTTTTGTGAAAAGGCCCGAACTCGACCCCACCCGCGGGGTGGCATGAAAGCCCCAGAACGGCTCGAAGATGCGCAGCGCGCGCCGCGAGATGGTCGAGAACAGCCGGAACTCGTGCAGACCGTAGCCGACGCCGTCGTTGTCGGCCTTCATCGGCGTGCCGGTGGGCGCCGTGTACTCGAAACCGAACACCCAGGTCGGCTCCGAGGCGTCGCGATAGTAGTTGAACGGCGACCAGCGCAGGCCGAGCTTCAAGTCACCCAAGCCTGCACGCGAGGTGCTCTGGTAGGGGACCCTGAAAAGCGCGGAGCGGTCCGACGGCGTGCTGGTGGTGTTGTCCTTGGGCGGCAGGATGGTCGAATTGGCGCGCGACACGCCCGGCGAGAACTCGTGCTTCCAGTCGTCGCTGATCACCAGAGGCAGGACCGCATAGATTTCCAAATCCTTGTAGACGCCGAACCGGAAGTCGAAATGCAGCGCGTTGCGGATGCGCTGGTACTCCAACTCGCGGGCCAACACATAGCCGCTGCCGTTGGGGCACACCGAACCCAGCACGTCGTTCTTGAGGCAACGGGCTTGTCGGGCGATCGCCGATTCGCGGGTGTCCGAGGTGTAGCGCACCCGCACCGCCGCGTCGAACGGGTCGTTGTTGTCATCGTCCAGCGCGTCGAGCACGTCGGTGATTTCGACGGCGAGGACCGGATGGGCGGCGGAGGCAACGACCAGCGCGGTCGCGACCGCTACCCAGTTCGCCCCGCGCGAAGCCTCCCGAATCAAGGACTGGATGGGCATCATGCTCGTTCCTTCGTGGCGCCGACGACCGACGTGATCGCGCAAGGGCCCGACGACCGCGCGGAGCATAGCCGCACGATCGGGGGGCCGCAACTATCGCAACAAGCGCGGCCCCCACGGCTGCGCCCGGCCTGTCGCGAGCGTCTGGCGGCGCAGGTCCAGGGCACCCGCTTCGCCCGCCGCGCCCCGCAGGCGCACGCGTTCAGGCAAGGGGATTCCCTGGATTTCCGCGACCTCCAGCCATTGCACCAGCGCCAGGGTCTTGCCGTGGCGATCGGTGACCTCGCCGACCACCCAGCAGCCATGGCGCTTGGACACGCCGGCCTTGACGGGCGCGACGGCAGGGCCGGCCACGTACTCCGGCTTGCCGCGCAGCACGGCGATGTCGCCAAACTCGCCCTCCAACGTCGCGCTGTGCAACCCGGTCATCTCGAATGGCCCGAAAGCGGCCCACGGCACGCCCACGCCGGCCGCATCGGAAAAGAGGTCGGGCGGCGTGGCAACGACAGCCTTCGCGCCCGCCTTGCGCACCCACGCTTTGCCGCCGTGGACGACGAGGCCGGTCCCCTTGAGCGCGGCCGGGGCCTCGATGCGCACGAGCAAGCTGCCCCCTGCGCCCGATTTCGTGGCCGGTTGGGCGCGCGCAACGGTCAGGCGCAACTCTTTGGCGCCGTCGCGGGCAAGCGGGTGATGCGCGGGCAGCCGGACGGCGTACGTTGCTTCCCATGGCACTGGCGCCGACGCCGCGCGCGCACCAGCGACAATCGCCTCGGCCCCACCGCGCCGCAGATCGAGCCAATCGCGCGGCGTGCTGAATTCTTGCGCCACAAGGCCGGCGGGCAACGAGATTGCGAGGCACGCCACTGCTGCGATCGACAGCGACTTCAGGCGCATGGCGTGCGGCAGGTCACGGAGAATCGGGCTTGGCCAGATTGACCTGCACGGTGCCGACGGCGCCCTCGGCCGCCGCTGTGTCGCCGCGGGTCAGCAGGTACAGGCCGCCGCCGATGAGGCCCGCGCCCGCGGCCACCGCCGTCCAGAACCACCATTGGCTCGTCACCGCCTTCTTCTTTTTGCCCTCGTCATCGTCCGGGAAAAGCGGGGCATTCGGGTCGCCGCCCGCCGTATCGCCGGCCTTGCGCGCGCCGGTCGTGACCACAGCGCTCTGCCGCAGGTCCAGTGGCGCAGTTTGCGGATCCGCGCCGAGCCTGGCGCCGCTGACCTCGGCCACGAATTCGCCGATGTGGTCGAAGTAGTTGGCGTCTTTTTCCGCGCTGCCCTCGGCCTTGCGGAAGGTGCCGTCGGCCGACAGGAAGTAGCCTTCGAGCTTGGTCGCCTTCTTGTCGCTCGCCTGGCGCAACACCAGCATCTGGTCGGCGCCGAGTTGATTGCGCAATTCGCGCATCCGATCCTCGACCACGCTGGGCTGCTTGAAGTTGGTGGCGAGCACCGCCCGGCCTTGCTCGAGGTCCGGCCCGAACGGCGCCTGCTTGAGGTCGAATTCGACCGCGGTGCTCTTGCCAGCGACCACCTCGACGAAGCGCCGCTCGCCAAACATGCCGCTCTGCCGCACCGTGATGCGGTGGACCCCGACGGGCAGGCTGTTGGCCTGGGCGGTGCCGGCGCCGCGCCACTGACCGTCGATCCAAATGTCTGCCTTGCCGCCGCGCGCTGCGATCTTGAGATCGCCGGTCTGCCCCTTTTGGACCATCTGTTTGCAGGCATTGAAAAGTTCCTTGGCCTGCCCGCCGTAGGCGGCGTACTCCTCCTCGGCCTGGGCCGGCACCAGCACCAGCGACTTGACCAGCGCATCGCGGGCAGGCACCAATTCGCCCGTCGCCAGCAGGGCGAGACCCTGGGCCTTGTACAGTCGCGCATACAGCCGTTCGTCGCCGGCCATCGCTTGGTCCTTGAGCTTGGCGACCGCGGCGCCGATGCGCTCCTGTGCCTGCTTGGGCGTGCGCAGCAAGAGCGCGCGCAACGCGTTCTCGACCAGGTCGGCCGCAGCCGCCTCGACGTCGAGACCGGCGCCCTCGACGTTGGCGATCGGCGACAGCGGGAAAAGACGTACGGTATCGAGCCGCCCCGTGCCTTCGGCCAGCAGGCGCTCGACGGCCTCGGCGTCGTCGCCGGCCTTCTTCTGGGTCGCCACCACCACCACGGCCAGGGTCGAGTTCACCCCCGCCTGGGCGCGCGCCGACGCCAGGTAGTGGCCCGTCTGCGCGACGTGCAGCCACGCGACCGGGTCGGCGACCGACAGCGCTGCAAGGACGGCCAGGACCGTCGTGCCGAAGCGGCGGCGGGCGCGCGGGGCGGCAGGCGATCCGGCGGCGAAATGGAGGTGCATGGTGTGCTCGCTGGGTGCATGGGCCGTGGCCGGCCGGGTGGGCGCGGCGGGTCTCAATTCGGAATCAGGAACTTCGGGCAGTACACGTCACTGGTCGCCATCGAGGTGCTGTTGAGCGACGCGCTCGCCAGCTTGTCAGCGCCTCCATACAACAGGACGCAGTCGTTGCGCAGGCTGAGCGCGCTGTGGCCGCCGCGCAGCACGAACTTGGCCGCGGCCGTCATCTGCGCCGACCCGAGCAACTTGCCGCTCGCGATGTCGAAGTATTGCATCGAGAAATCGGCGTCGCCGCCAAACGTCGAAAAGCCGCCGGTCAGGACCACCGCGCCCGTGCCGGCGAGGTTGGCCTGGTGCAAGAACACGCCCTTGCCGAGGCCAGCGACGCGCTTGGTCAGCAGACGACCTTTGGTGGTGTCGGTGGGTTCGACCAGTGTCAAGATGTAGGCGTCGTCCAGGCTTGGGGTCTGCCAGCCTAGGATCGCGCCTTCCCAGGCCGGCGGCGGCGAACACTGCTGCGGATGGTAGGTGGCATGGCGCGCGCCGCCCACTGAGAGGAAGCGATAGGCTTCCTTGCCGCCCTCGTCCTTGCGGCCGAGCGGGGTGAGCGTCGGAAAGAACAGCGCCATGTCGCGGTTGAGCGACTTGGGGTTCTTGCTGTCGTAGGCGGTCGCGAAGTCGCCTTCGAGAACGTAGTCGCCAAAGAACTCGCCGGTGCCAGGCTCTGTGCTCTCCTTGAAGCGTTCCGCGTGCCTGAGCGCGGTCGGCAACGGACTGGTGCAGTCGATCGTGCTGCCCACGGTATTGCCGCCCCACACCAGGTAGCGGCTGGTGCCGTTGGGCGTCGGGCCCACATAGGCGACCGCGGCACCCGCGCGCACCGCGTTCAACTGCAATGCGTTGCCGACGTCCTTGAAGCGGCCGGTTGGCTCGTTGGGGCCGTGTTTGGCTTCGTAGAGATCACTCTTGGCGTAGTAGTCGGTGTCGCTGTGCGGCCACGGGGCGCCGCCCAGCGAGACCACATAGTCGTCGGTCAGCGCCAGCAGGTTCGGGAACACCCGCTTCTTGCAGTGCGCGCCCTGGTCTGGGCCTGCGATGAAGTTGCCGGTCGCGATGTCGAAGATCTCGTAGGTCAAGTTGGCCGCGTCGCCGGGTGACCACAGCGGAGGCGCGTTGCCGGCCGACGCCACCGACATTTTCTTGGTGCCACCGACGATCAGCACCTGGTTGGGCTTGGCCAGATAGATCATGGCGTGGCCAGCCCGCGCCTCTTGCATGAAGCCTTTGGTCGCCGTGAACTTGCCGGTGTTCGGGTCGAAAATGTAGGCGCGGTTCGACGCCGACTCCAGCTTGACGACGTTGCCGTCTGGACTGGCGTTGGTAAACCCGCCGGAGATGAGCACGCGACCGTTGTCGATGACCGTCGTGGCGGCGAACAACGCGTTGGGCATGTTCTTGGCGCCCACGCAGGTGAAGCCCTCCACGGCCATCAACGCCATGTCGAGCGTCGTGGTGTCGTTCTTCTTGATGTTGACGCCCGTCCTGCGGCCGAACCACGTCGGTGTGGTCGCGCCCGCCGCATAGCCGAGCACCGTGACTTCGCGCGGGCTGCCGGCCGGTATCGCCGAGAACGAGGCCGAGGTCTTGCCGCCGCCCAGCGACGCCGTTGCCGCTTTGGTCAGCACGCTCTTGAGCGTGCCCGAACTGCCGTCGCGCACTTTGAGTTCCAGCGTCTTGATCTGGCCAAACGGGTCCGCCGCGGCGCCGCCACAGGTGCTGAGCGCGACCAGTTTTGCCGCCACGCCGCCGCTGCCGCCGTCCGCCGAGGCCGGCGCGTCGGCCGTTTCACCTTGGCACGCGCCCACAAGCGCCGTCATTGCCAAGGCCGCTGCGAGGCGGCACACAGGGCCAGATTCCGGCCGCGCGAACGCAGATGTCGTCATTCGAACCACTCCCTCGCCCGCGCGCTGGCGCGGCAGATAGCCGTCAAAAGGGCGTCAGAAACACGATCTTGTTGGCGCCGTCCACCGGGCCGACCGTGATCGGCGGCGGACTCTGACGCGCGTCCTTGGTCACGACGTAGTACATTCTTCCGTCGTCTCGGTGGGCGGTCCGGCAGATCGTGTAGTCGGGCTTGCCCGGTTCCAGCACGTACTTGTGCACGTTGGCACGGACGCGGGCCCAGTAGTTTTCCTTGATCTCCCGCGGGTTCTTGCTCGCTGGAAACAGGGCGACGAATTCCTTGAGCGACTCTTCGGTGTCCGGCTTTTGGGCGATCTGGTACATGCGCCAGATGACGCCTTCGGGGCTGGCGGGGTCGGGGTTGCTGACCCGTCGGTTGACGTCGCACAGGCCGCCCTTCTGGCGCAGGTCGTTGCCGCTGACGGTGCGCTCGGCCTCCTTCTTGCTTTCGCCCACCGCCTGGTTCGCGCCGATGGTCGTGCCCTGGTTGCAGCCGCCGGCGATGGCCAGCACTGCGAACATCGATGCCAGGCATGCCAGCACGGCGCGCGACGGAGCGCGGTCTCCGCCGTCGCGGCTGGCATTGGACGTGGAACTCATGGCGCGCTCCTGCCTCGGTTTCGCCGCGCGGGCTGGGCCTCGTCGGGATCGCGCGGGCGGTCGCGCGACGGCAACGGGCCGCAGAGCATAGCACGGCGTGGCTACCGCTTGGAATTGGCCCGCGCACCGGTTTCGCCCCCTTGTTCGTTTTGGTGTATAGTGCCCGACGAAGTGCGCCCCGCCGTGGGCCACTTGCACAAAGGCGTGGGGTTTCACAGCCTTGGCGCAACGATCGCTGGCGAGCCGCGCTGCGGACCGTCGGCGGCGCGGTGTTCACGCGGCCGCGACCCGGTCCGGCCAACGGCGGATGAGGCCAACAACGGCAGGGGCGAAGCCAACTCGTCCCCTCGACAAGCGGTCTGGCGCAACGTCGCGCCGCCGCGCGCGTCACACGCCCAACGGTCGCGACACAGCCGCGCTTCTTCGCAGCGCAGCCGGTCGGGTCCAGCAGGAAACGGATGGACGGCAGTCAACTGGTGGGCCGCGTACTTGCCGGTCGCTACAAGCTGGTCAAGCTCATCGGCCAGGGCGGGATGGGCTCGGTCTTCCAGGGCCTGGACCAGCAGATGTCGAACCGCGTGGTGGCGATCAAGATCCTCGCCTCACATCTGGTCGCCGACGAGAAGCAGGTGGCCCGCTTCGAGCAGGAGGCGCGGGCCGCCAACCAGTTGCGCCACCCCAACACCATCAGCGTCATCGACTTCGGTCAGTCTGACAGCCTGATCTACATGGTGATGGAGTACCTGACGGGCGAGACGCTGACCCAGGTCCTGCGCAAGGGCAAGGTCGAGACCCAGCGCTCGCTCTACATGGTCCGTCAGGTGCTCAAGTCGTTGGCCGAGGCCCACAGCAAGGGCATCGTCCACCGCGATCTCAAACCCGACAACATCTTTGTGTGCGAGATCTACGGCGAGAAGGACTTCATCAAGGTCATCGACTTCGGCATCGCCAAGTTCCTGGAGGCGGGCGGCCAGGAGTTGACCCAGGCCGGAAAGATGTTCGGCACGCCGCGCTACCTGTCGCCGGAGCAAGCCCAAGGTCTGCCGCTGTCGGCCGCCAGCGACTTGTATTCATTGGGCGTCATCCTTTTCGAGATGCTGTCCGGCCGGCCGCCGTTCGTCGCCGAGGATCCGATCGCGGTCGCCATCAAACACGTGCAGGAACCGCCGCCGGCCTTCAGCGACGTCGCGCCGGAATTGTACGTGCCCGAAGAACTCGACCACCTGGTCTTCAAGCTCCTGGCCAAGAAGGCAAACCAGCGCTTCCAGTCGGCCGAGGAAGTGCTGGAGGCCATCGATCGCGCCATGGCCGCGTTGGGCTCGCCGCGCCACCCGAGCGGTCAGTTCAATGCGGTCCACACGCGCACGCCGGGCCGGCCGATCACGGTGCCACCGCCGTCGCGGCGATCCCAACCGCCGCCGAGCAGGCCCGCCGACCCCGACGCCGACGCGACCAGGACGCTCGATACGCTGTCCGCCGGGACCGAACCGGCGGCGACGATGGCGATGGACGTGGCGACCGCCCTGCCCGGGGCGGAGCAAGCCAACGCCGCCACGATGGCCCTGGACACCGTGGACGCCGCCGCGCACCTGAACACCATCCGCGACCGCAGTCCCCGCGGCAGCACCCCCGCACGTTTGGCCGGCGATCGTGCTGCGGCGGGCCGCTCCGACGGAGGGACGCAGCGGCTGATCTTGCTCCTGGTCATCGCGGTCGTGCTGATCGGCGGGGCGATCACTACCGTGGTGCTGACCCGCGACGATCCTGCGATCGCTCCGGCGTCCACCGCCGTGGCCAAAGTCGACGAACCGCCCGTCGCCGAACCTGCAGCCTCGACCGACGACGGCCGAGCCAAAGTCGCACAGAAGGCGTCGGAAGCGGCCGAAGAGCCCAAGCCGGCTGAATCGCCCAAGTTGGCCGAGCCCGCGGCTGCCGCTTCGCCGACGGTCGCCGCGCCCGAACCGCCCAAGGCCGCGGCGCCCGCGGTCGCTCCGAAGATGGTCATCACCAGCAAGCCGGACGGTGCGGCGGTCCTGCAAGATGGCAAGGACGTGGGCAAGACCCCGTTCACGGTCGAACTGGCCCCAGGAAAGTTCGCGAAGTTGCAACTCAAGAAAGACGGCTACGATCCGTTCGAGGTGGAGTTTGCCACGCTCGCGGTGCTGGCGCCGTCCAAGCCCCTTTTCGAAGCGACGCTCACGGCGAGCAAGTCGGTCATCAAGAAAGTGGTCAAAAAGCCCAAGTGGGACTGATGGTCCGCAACTGGAGGATGGCGCCGTGACCCGACTCGCAAGGCAGAGCATGGAACGGATCGGCAGGTCGGTCGCGCGCATGGTCACCGTGCTCGGCTGCGCCACACTCGCGGGGGTGCTCGCCTTCGCGGGCGGTCCCAGTGCGGCCGTCGCCGGTCCGGCGGACAACGAAACCAGGGCCTACGCCATCTACAAGGAAGCCAAGGAGAAATACGACGCCAAGGACTTCGAGCGCGCCGCCGAGTTGGCAGAGCAGGCCGAAAAGCTCTTCCCGCATCCCAACATCATGCTGCTCAAGGGCAGCGCGCTGCGACAACTGGGCAAGCTGCGCGAGGCGGAAGCCGCGTTCAAGCAGTGCAAGGTCCAGGCGGCGCAGCTTTCCAAGAAAGCGCTGCAGAACCTGACCGACGAAATCCTGGCCGTCAGCGACGAAATGCGCAGCAAGGGCGAACTGGTCGTCGTCGTCGAGCCGGCGGGCGAGGCGCGCGTCCAGATCGACGGCACCGAGGTCGTCGTACCCTATGCCCGTTGGATAGCCCCGGGCCGCAAGAAGGTCGAAGCGGGCGCGCCCGGCCGCAAGCCCGTTACCCGCGAGGTCGATGTCACGGCTGGCGCCACCGCGGAGGTCAAGATCAACCTCGACCGCCGCGACGGCAAACTGGTGGTGGTGGTACCCGGCGGTCTGCGCGGCGTGACCGTTCGCCTCGACGGCCACACCATCGACATCGACGACGCGGCCCGCATCGGTGACCGCACGGTCGCCCAATCGGTGGAACCCGGCGTCCACGAGGTCATCTGCGCGCGCGGTGACCGCCAGGTCGGCACCAAGATCGAGGTAGCGGCCGATGCGCAGGTCGATGCCCGCTGCGACGGCCTGGAAGGTGGCGGCCTCGCTCCGCGCAAGCTGGCAGGGTGGGGCGGCGTCCTGGCCGGGGCCGGCATCTTCGGCTTCGGCGCGGTCAACGTGAGCTACTACGCCTACAAGTCGTCCAATGGCTTCGTCGAGAAGGTGCCCGACGGCAGCGTCTCGCGCCTGACCGGCGGGCTGGGCTATGCCGTGGTCGGCGCCGCTGTCAGTGTCGCCAGTTGGCTGCTGTTTGTGCGCGACGGCGAGACACGCACGGCCGCCTCGATCGGTGGCGACCCAGGCCCTTGGGCGGGTTCGATGGCCGACGTCACCGCGAACCGGCCGACTGGGTGGGCACCGACGCGATGACCGCCGGACCCGAAGACTCCCAAACCGCTCCGCCTCCGACCGACCCAACCCGCGAGGCCGTGTGCCGGCGGTGCGGGACAAGCTGCCACGTCGCGGTGCCGGCCGGCGACCTGGGCAGCGTGGTCGTGCCCGGCCTGCACTGCCAGTTCCTGGTTGCAGATTCGGGCCTTTTCACCTGTGCGGTGTACGACCGACGCTTCGAGGCCGCCCCGTGGTGCCATACTGCGGAACAGGCCCAGCCGCTCGGCTACCTGGCGGCAGACTGCCCCTATGGCGCGCACCCGGAAGGAAAGGTCGCGCTGGCGCCCGAGGCCCTCGATCGTGTGTTCGGCACCGTGCTGCGCAACCTGCGCGCGTGGGGCGTGCCGACCTACATCGACCGGGTCGCCCTGTTGCGCCAGCTCGAATCGCGCACGCGCCGCCGGTGGGCGCTGGACCCTTGGCCCGGTGATCCTGAACGCCTGCGCCTGCGTCCGGTCGGCCTGACGTTGCCGCTCGCCACGTCCGCGCGCGGAGGATCAGCGTGACCCCGCCCCGTCGCTGCGCCCTCGCGCTCACCCTCGCGCTCGCCCTCGCCTTCGCGGTTGCCGGGTGCGCGCCGCTGCGCGCCTTCCTGGTCCCTCCGGATCCGCACCGTCCCGCAAAAAACGTGCGCAAGCTGGCGCTCGTCGATGCCCTGGTGGTGGCCGGAGCGATCCATGGCCGACCCGGGGCGCGCGCAATCGCGGTGCGCCAAGGCCAGATTCTCGCCGTAGGCTTGCCCGCCGACGTGACACCGCTGCGCGGGCCCGAGACCCTGGTCGTCAAGGCGCCGACCGCCTACGTGACGCCCGGTCTGGTCGATGCGCACGTCCACCTCGAGGGGGCTGCGCTGTTGCGCGACGCCGCCGATCTGCGCTCCGTCGCTTCCCCCGCCGACCTGCGCGCCGCCGTCGACCGAGCCCGCCCGCTGGCAGGCGACTGGCTGTGGGGCTTCGGCCTGTCCGATGTCGCGTGGGGCGAGCTGTCGCAGGACGACATCGACACTGCCTGCGGCGAGACGCCGTGCTACCTGTCGCGCCGTGACGGCCACGGCGGCCGGCTGTCGTCGGGCCTCGCCTTGCGGACTTCGCCCCTTCAGCAGGCGCGCATCTCGGAGGCGCGCGGCCGGCTCGCTGGGGAGCTGGCGCGCGAGGTCTGGCGGTCGCTGCCCTCGCCGCGTCTGGACCGCATGCGCCCGCTGGTCCAGCAGGTTCTGGACGAAATGGCAGCGACCGGCATCGTCGAAGTGCATACCATGGGCGAGTCTGCGGCGCTCGTGCATGCGCTGCGGGCGCTGGAGCGCGAAGGCCGCCTGCCGGTGCGGGTAGTCGTGTACCTCGACGCCGAGCGCCCGGAGGCCGCGCTGTTGCTCGAAGGCCGTGGGCTTGTGCGTGACACGCCGCGGGTGCGCGTCGCAGGCGTCAAGTTGTGGCTCGATGGCACCTTGGGCGGCCACAGCGCTGCGCTGCAGCTGCCGTATTCGGACACGCCGACATCGGGAGAGCTGCGCTATACCGATGGCGTGCTGCGCGAGCGGATCGCCGAGGCTGACCGCGCCGGCCTCCAGGTCGCCCTGCACGCCATCGGCGACCGGGCCGTGGCGCAGGTGGCGCGGACCCTGCGCAACATGGTTCGATCCCCTACCGCGCCGCCCGTGCGCATCGAACACGCGCAGGTGGTGCCACCCGAACTGCGCGAACAGCTCTGGGGCCTTGCGGTCGAATGCAGCGTACAGCCGCGCCACGCCGGGGCCGACGCGCCATTTGCCCGCGCCCGGTTGGGCGACGACCGCCTCGCCTGGGCCTATCCCGCACTTGCGCTTGCGCCCGTGTGCAGCGTGCGCGCCGGCTCCGACTACCCGGTTGCCGCGTCGGATGCGCTGGCCGATTGGCGGGTCATGGCGGCGACCAATCCGGTCGAACTCGGCGGCGAAGCGACCCAAGGCACCGTCGCTGACCTCGCCCTGGCGGCCCTGACCCCGGGAGGAACCGCTCGCGGAAGGCCAACTGTACTCGAGGGGCGGGTCGCCGACTTCGTGGTCTGGGACCGCAACCCGTTCGCGGCTGCCGGCGCCCGGCCCACCCACGTGTGCGTAGGCGGCCAGGTCCAGGCCATCGTCCGGCCTTGATGGCGGCCTACCACGCCGCTTCGATGACGGCCTTGGAACGCCACACGTTCCACAGTTGGTCCGGTTCGCGCTGGCGATCTTGGGTCTTGTGCAGGTATTCGACAAGGTAGGCAAAGCGCACGCCGCCATAGCTCAGGTTGGCCGTGAGCCCGACCACCTGTCTGTCGGTCGCGTCGTCGCCGTAGCCCAGTTGCAGCGTGCCCTTGCGATTGACCTCGTTCCAGTGGTCGACCTGGCCGTGGACGCCCAGCCGCAGCCCATCGGCCACGGGCATCGACAGCTTGACACGCACGTTGGCAATGTCGCCGGCATAGTCGTCGTCGAGCGCACCTTGGCCGTTGAGCCGTCGATAGTCCACGTCCTTGATGTATTTGCCTTTGACTTCCACATCCAGGCCGCTGCCGACCTCGAACTGGTGCTTGAGCTGCAGCACCGCCAGATCGGTCCTGCGGAACTGGTTGCGGCGATACACGCTGCGCGGGTCGCGACCCCGGTCGCTGACGTTGGCGTAGTCGTACACCAGCGTGTCGGTGAACCCGTCGCCGTGCAGGAAATCTGGATACGTCCGGTCGACGTCGCGGTCCTGGCCGTTGGTCGCGTATTCGATGTGCGTGTATTCGGCGCGCAGTCGGGTGTCGCCCTTGTCCAGGGTCAAGACGCCGGTCGCGCCATGCCAACCGATGCACGATTCGACCCACTCGTCGTCGAAATCGACGAATTCGTTGGCAAGGTTGAGCGTCGGCAACTGGCCGCCCGATCCGACCAGGCCATCGGTCAACAGCACGTCGGCCTCGCGGCGCGCGCCAAAGATCGCGTTCCAGTCTGGCCCAATGTAGAAGTACTCGCCTTGCAGGGACAGCCCCACGTCGAACGGATCGGAGGCCGACAGCCGCAGCGTGCCCGCCACGTCCGAAGTGTCCTTGTACACCAGGGGATACACGCCCTGGTTGAGCTGGACGCCGTTGCCTGCGAGCTTGGGATCGATGCGCTGCGCCGACACGCCGAGCAAGCCTTGCACGCGCAACCAGTCCAGCGGTTCGCTCTCGACATCGAAGGTGGCGTTCAAGCTGGCATAGCGCGTCAGCAGGTCCACGGCGTGGTCGGGCGCACACCCGGGGATGGCGTTGCCGAGGCCGTCCTTGCACGTGGGGTTGCGGCTGCCCACGGCGTCCGGGTCGGCGGTATTGACTTCGAGGTCCTGGGTCACGTCCCCGACCAGGCGCACGGTCGTACTGTCGCCGACGCGGTAGCGCACCATGGCCGCATAGGCCCAGTCCCGCGACCAGAATGCTTGCGAGAGCGCCGGGTCGCCAATGCCGGTGGACCAACTCGGCCCCACCCACAGCTTGGGCATGGCGATGGCGGCGACGTAGTACTGTCCAGCGTTGTCGTCGCCGAACTTGCCGCCCAGGAAGTAGCCGCGGCCGTTGTCGCGATCGATGTAGCGCACCTTGCCGATGGTCCACGGGTTGAACATCGAGAAGTCGCTGGCGCCGATCCGCACGTAGTCCAGGTGGGAGAGTTCCGGGGCCAACTGGATGTACGAACCGCGCAACTTGAGGTAGCTCGCCCGATTCATGCCGGCCGAATCGCCGCTGGTGTTGGTTTTTCGGTCGTACCACGCCGCGCCCGATTCCCACCAGTCGTGCCAACGCTCGCCGAACCGCGACGCTACGCGCGCCCCAGCTTCCGCCAGTTGGCTCACGCGACCGCGAAAGATCAGCTCGAGTTCGCTGCCGATGCCGTTGTGTCCGGCCACGTCGTCGGGCCAGAACGGGTTGCCGAGCGACAGCAGACCCTGGTTGTCGTCGTTCTGGTACAGGTGCTTGGTAAAGATGCGGCCGTCGATCTCGAACTTGGCGAGGTCGGCGCTCGCTGGCTTGGCGGCCGATGTCGCAGCGATCGCGAGGGCCCAGGCCCATGCACGTCGCTGGTGGACTGATTGGCGGCGGTGCATCCCAGATCCAGGCGCGGGGCGCGCGGGCGCGCACTGTACCGCAGGTGCGCGTCGACGCCTAGATCGCGGTCAGGGGCATCACGGCGCCGGATACACCATCGGGATCGTCGCAACCTTGCCGCCGCACGCGTACTTGAGCGCCTTGTGCTGGGCCTCGACCTCGCTGCGGTCGCCCTTGCCGGCGCCGGCCAGGATGTCAATGACGTGTGGGTCGCACGGTCCGTCGTCACCGCCGCCAAAGCGGTGCGGGCCGACGGTTTGATGGACGGGCCGCGTCAAGATGTCCTTCTCCACGGGGAACCCTTCGTTGGACTGCACCACTGCTTGGTAGCCCCACTTGGCCGACGGTTGGCCGACTTCGGCCTTCTTGACCACGGCGATCAGCGTCTTGCCGGTCGCCTTGGTGGTCTTGGGGATGACCACGCCCGCGCGCTGATTGCCGGCTTTGGCCTTGACCTCGGCGGAGAGGCGCGCCCGCGGTTGGGGCGAGATCAACACCACCTTGTCCCACGCCTCGGCGGACTCGAACTGCGCGTTGCCCAGGCCCGGCAGCGGCCGGTTGAAGCCCGCACCCGGCTGGTGGTCGGTGTCCAGGTACACTTGCACGAACTGCAGGGAGAAGCCGTTGCCGCCTCCGTCTGGCCACGACGGCGAATTCCACGGGTCCTCGATCGTCGTCGCCAGCGTGACGCGAAACTCGACGTCGTCGCCCTTGTCGATGACCTCCAACTTCTTGAGGTCGAAAGATTTGGGCTTGTACACCGCGTCGGTCGGGTACTTGTACGATCCGGGGCCGTTGTCGTCGCCCTCGGGATCGGCGAGCACGATGGGCGGCTCGGCGGCCAACGGCATCAGCGGTAGGGCAGCGACCGCGGCAATTGCGGCGAGCGAGGCAAGGCGGGGCAGGGCGTTGGGCATGGTTCCTCGGCGGCGCGCTCGGGATTGGGCGCGCGGCAAATTCTGGGCGCAAACAACGCCGCGCGCAACGGGCGATTCGTCGGTGCTCGACGCCATGGCCCTGTGTGGACGGCCCCGCGGCCTTTCACCTACCATCCCGCGCCCGCGCGAGCCCGGCTCGCCGCCCTGGAGCCCTGATGGCCGCACCCTCCGCGCACCCTGGTTTCCGAAAGCCAGAGGCCACCCCCGACTTCGCGGCCTTGGAGTTGGAGCAGATCGAGCGCTGGCGCCGCCACGACACCTTCGCACGCCAGGTGCGCGACGGCGGTTCGGGCGAGTTCGTGTTCTACGATGGCCCGCCCTTCGCGACCGGCACGCCGCACTACGGCCACCTGCTCGCCGGCACCCTCAAGGACATCGTGCCGCGCTACTGGGCCATGCGCGGCTACCGGGTCGAGCGCCGCTTCGGCTGGGACTGCCACGGCCTGCCGGTCGAGATGGAAATCGAAAAAGACCTCGGCCTCAAGTCGCCGAGCGAGGTGATCGCCTACGGCGTCGGCCGCTACAACGAGGCGTGTCGGTCGATCGTGCTGCGCTACACCTCGCTGTGGCGGCAGACCGTTGAGCGCATGGGCCGCTGGGTGGACTTCGACCGCGACTACAAGACCATGGATCCGCCGTTCATGGAGAGCGTGTGGTGGGTTTTCCGCCGGCTGTGGGACCAGGGGCTGCTGTACCGCGGGCACAAGGTCATGCCGTACTCGTGGCGCCTGGGCACACCGCTGTCGAACTTCGAGGCCGGCATGGACTACCGCAAAGTCCAGGATCCGTCGGTGACGGCCGCCTTCTTGGTGACGTCCGATGTGCCGTGGGGCGCCGGTGCCGACGATCCCCGCGTATTCCTGCTGGCTTGGACTACGACGCCGTGGACCCTGCCGTCCAACATGGGCCTGTGCGTCGGCCCCGACATCGCGTATGCCGTGGCACGGGCGCGCAGCGGCGGACCGGCGTACATCGCAGCCGCGTCCCTGGTCGGTGGCTTGCTGGGCGATCACGAGGTGCTGGCGACGCTTTCCGGCACCGAGCTGGTGGGTTTGCGGTATCGGCCGCTTTTTGACTGCTTTGCCAGCGCAGCGGCGGACGGTGCGTTCCGGGTCGTCGCCGATGGCTACGTGGTCGAGGACCAGACCGGCATCGTGCACACGGCCCCTGCGTTCGGCGAGGACGACCACCGCGTCGCACTGCATTGGGGCCTGCCGATGCGCGATCCGGTCGACGCCGAGGGGCGCTTCACTGGCGACGTGGCTTCGATAGTCGGCGGCCAGGTGGTCGGCCTGTTCGTCAAAGACGCGGACAAGCTGCTGGTGCGCGATCTGAAGGACCGCGGCCTGCTTTTCCGGCAGGCCACCATCGACCACGACTACCCCTTTTGTTGGCGGTCGGGTACGCCGCTCATCTACAAGGCGATGCCGACCTGGTTCGTTCGCGTCGAGT
Source organism: Deltaproteobacteria bacterium (assembly GCA_016875335.1). Taxonomy (GTDB): domain Bacteria; phylum Myxococcota_A; class UBA9042; order UBA9042; family UBA9042; genus SXRM01. The sequence goes on from VGRO01000027.1 coordinate 36,383, forward strand.
CGGTGGCACCCGGTTCCGGCGCCCGGCCCTTGCGCGAACGCATGGCCGAGCTCAACGCCCAGACCTGTTGGGTACCCGACTACGTCGGCCAGAAGCGGTTTGGCAACTGGATCCGCGAGGCGCGCGACTGGGCCATCTCGCGCAACCGCTTCTGGGGCACGCCGCTGCCCGTGTGGCAGTGCGTCGGCTGCGGGCACATGGAATGCATCGGCAGCATCGCTGAGCTGCGCGCGCGCGCCGGTCTTGAAGTCCACGACCTGCACAAGCATTTCGTGGACCCGATCGAGTGGCCGTGCACCCAGTGCGGCGCTGCGACCCTGCAGCGCACACCCGAGGTCCTCGACTGCTGGTTCGAGTCGGGCAGCATGCCGTACGCTCAGAACCACTACCCATTCAAGAACAAAGAGTTGGTCGAGCGCAACCTGCCTGCGGCCTTCATCGCTGAGGGCCTGGACCAGACCCGCGGATGGTTCTACACGCTGCTGGTGCTCTCGACCGCGCTGTTTGACCGGCCGGCGTTCCAGAACGTCATCGTCAACGGCCTCATCCTGGCCGAAGACGGCGCCAAGATGTCCAAGCGCCTCAAGAACTACCCGGACCCCAACGCGATCCTCGACAGCTACGGCGCCGATGCCCTGCGGGCGCTGCTGGTGACCTCACCCGCGGTGCGCGCCGAACCCATGCGCTTCTCCGAGTCCGGCGTGCGCGAGGTGGTGCGCGCCGTGCTGCTGCCGCTCTGGAACGCCTACAGTTTCTTCGCCACCTACGCGGTGGCCGACGGGTGGACGCCGCCAGCGCAGCCCCTGCCGCTCGCCCGGCGGCAGTTGCTCGACCGCTGGGTGTTGAGCGCGCTACAGAGCGTGGTGGCCGACGTCAACGCCGAGATGGCACAGTACCGCCTCTACAATGTCATTCCGCGCGTGCTCGGCTTCGTCGATGACCTGACCAACTGGTACATCCGCCGCAGCCGCCGACGTTTCTGGAAGACCGACGACGACGCCGACAAGCAGGCGGCCTACGAAACGCTGTACGAGGTCCTGACCACTTTTTCGCGGTTGCTCGCGCCGATTCTGCCGTTTTTCGCCGAGTTGCTGTTCCAGCGCCTCGAAGCCCGCGACGCGGCGGACTCGGTGCACTTGCAGCGCTTTCCGCAGGCCGACCCGGCGCACATCGATGCTGCCCTCGAGGCGCAAATGGCGCTGGTGCGCACGGTGGCCCGGCTCGGCCGCAACCTGCGAGAAACGGCCAGGATCAACGTGCGCCAGCCCTTGCGGCGCCTCACGATTGCCTTGCAAGATGGCGCGGCCGATCCGTGGCACGCGCTGATGGCCGACGCGGTTGCCTGCGACATGGTCGCCGAAGAACTCAACGTCAAGGCGGTCGACGTCAGTCCGGCCGGCCCGGACCAGTTCGTGCAATGGTCTGCGCGCTTGAACTTCAAGACCGCCGCCAAACGCCTGGGCGCCAAGACCAAGGATGTGGCGGCTGCGCTGGCGGCGCTGTCGACGGCCGAGGTTCGCACGGCCCAGGACGCCATGGGCCGCGATGCGGCGTGGACCGTCCACGGCGAGTCGCTCGGCCGGGACGATGTCGAGTTTCGCGCCGCGCCGCGCCCTGGGCTGCTGACCGCCGTCGAGGGGCGCGTCGCCGTGGCGCTGGACGCTGACCTGGACGACGAACTGCGGCGCGAGGGACTGGCCCGCGAACTGCTCAGTCGCATCCAGTCGGCGCGCAAGGAGGCGGGGTTCGACGTCCAGGATCGCATCGCCGTGCGACTGGACACGACGTCCGCTGCGCTGGCCGCTGCCGCAACCGCCCACGACGGATGGCTGCGCGACGAATCGCTGGCCGTGCGCCTCGACTGCGCGATCGTCGCCGACGTGCTTGGCGCGATCGACGTGGCCGGTCACGAAGTGTCGATGCAATTGCAACGGGTTGTGGTGTAGATCCCCGGCCGCGCCGCCTCGCCATTCGCCCGTGCGCGGTGGGCGCAGCGCCGACGGTCAGGGACAGGTATTGCAGATCTTGGCCAGCGCGGAACAGCCCCCGCCGCCGGCACAGCCCGACGGGCACGTCAGGTTCTTGCAGCTGTTGGTGCCGGCGCAGCCGACCTCGCACGCACACGCGCTGGAGCAATCCACGTTCTTGCATTGACCCCAGGCGGCGGCCGGCTTTGCGCCGCAGGCGATCTGGCACGGTCCGCTGCCGCACTCGACCAAGCCGTCGGCGCAGGCGTTGGCTCCCAAACAGTTGATCTTGCAGGACTTTCCGTCGGTGCAGTCGATTCCGCCCGTGCAGGTTCCGGCGGCACCGCCCGCGCCGCAGGTGACGGCGCATGCGCTGGTGCCACACTCGACCTGGCCGTCGCAGGCGTTGGCGCCGTGGCAGTCGACCTTGCACACCGGCGCGTCGTTGCAGCGCACGTGGGCCCCGCAGGTGCCCGCTGCGCCCTTGGTGCCGCACGCCACGTTGCACGGTCCGCTGCCGCACTCGACGTCGCCCTTGCACGCATAGGCGCCGGTGCACTGCAGATCACAGCTATCGCCGTCCGCGCAGTCGATGCCGCCCTCGCAGGTGCCGGCGGCACCGGTGGCGCCGCATTCGACCTTGCACTGGCCGCCGCACGCGACGGTGCCCTTGCACGCGAAGGTGCCCGCACAGGCGACGTGGCAGCTCTTGGCGATACTGCACTCGGCGCCCCCCTTGCAGGTGCCGACCGCGCCCGACGTGCCGCACGCGATCTTGCACGTCCCCATGCCACAAAACACCTTTCCGGCGCACGCATCGGTCCCGTTGCAGACGATGTCGCAACTCGGCGCGTTCTTGCAGATGACGGTGCCTTTGCACGTGCCGACGGCGCCGTTGCCGCCGCAGTTGACGGTGCAAGGTCCGTTGCCGCATACCACGGGCGTCGGGCACGCGTTGGCCACGTTGCATTGCACGTCGCACGGCATGCCGTCGGGGCAGATGGGGTACTGGGCGTTGACGATGTGGCACACACCGCCGCCACAGCCGCCGTTGCAGACTTTGGGGCACGCCCCGGCCGCGACATCTGCCGCCGCATCTGCACCGACGTCCGCTGGTGTCGTTTCTGGGGGCGCATCGGCGCCGACCTGGTCGGGCACCGTGTCGGGCGGCCCGGACGCGTCGTCCGCATCTGCGGGGGGCCCCGCGATCTCGGCGCCCTGGGCGTCGGTGACGTCGGCAAGGCGGGCGGCATCCGCTGTGGCGGTCGCGTCGGCAGGTCCGGGCGCGACGTCATCCTGGACCGTCGCCGGATCGGGCGCCGACATCGCGTCGTTTTCGGCCAGCGCCGCGTCCGATGCCGCCGTTGCGGAGTCCGGCGCGGGATCGGCGACATCCGCTGGCGACACCCTTGACCCGGCGCCCGCACCGCCGCCGCTGCCCGCGAGCAAGGTGGGCGAAACGGAGGTTTCCTCGCCGCATGCGATCCACGCCGTGGACAACACAGCGAGGGCTGCCCATGCCGACCTGCCGCCTTTGCAACCCGTGGTACGCATCTGCCTCCGCGCTGCCGTGGCTACTTCAACGTTGCAAGGAACACTGCCGCCGCGATGACCACCGCCGCCGCCACCACCCACAGCCAATAGGACGGCCTCGCCGCTTCGGGGTCCAGCGCCGGCGCCGACCGGCCTTGCGCGCCCGGCCGCAGGGTGCTGTCGAGCACATCGGTCGAGTCGCGGTCGAGGGATTCGGTCAGCGGTCGCGAGGCGCGGCCGGCGTCGCTGGATTCACTCGGCAGCGGAAGATCCTCGTCGCGCACCACGGCGGCGACCGCAGTCGGTGCGACCGGCATGTCCTGTCGGGTCTGCGACTGGGTCGCGATCTCGGGCGGCGTGCCGCGGGCCAGAACTGCGACTGGTTCGCGAGGCGTCCGGTCCTGGTCCGACCCCTGAAACTCGGCCAGGTCGCTCTTGGATGGCACGACCTCGTTGTCGCGCAGCGTGGGCCAACCGCTCGGTTCGAGCGAGTGGATGACCAGTTCGCCGGTGGGTGCCGTGCTGCGGCCATCGTCGCCCAACTGCATGGCGGTGGGCGCCTGCGGCGCGTGGCCCGCCTCTTCGACCGACCCCGGGGCGCGTATCGGGACAGCGAGCGCTCCGCCGTCGGGCCACTTGCCCTCGCCCTTGCGCCGATCGCACGCCTGGAGCAACTGGATGCGCAAGGTATCGGCGGTCGGCGGTCGTTCGGCCGGGTCCTTGGCGAGGCAGCGCAGCACCACGTCTTCGAGCGCAGGCGGGATGTGCTCGGTGCCCGGGTCGCCGATGAGCCGAGGCGGGCCTTCGAGGATGTGCTTTCGCAGGACTTCGGCGGTGCTTGCGGCGTCGAACGGCAGGCGGCCCGTCAAGCACTCGTAGAGGACCACGCCCATCGAGTACAGGTCCGCGGCCGGTCCCACCGGGCCGCCAGACGCTTGCTCTGGCGCCATATACTCCGGCGAACCGACGACGAAACCGCTGCGGGTCAGTTGATCGCGCTCGTACTCGCCGCTGATGAACTTGGCCAGCCCAAAGTCGAGGATCTTGGCGAAATCGCGTTCGCCCGCGACCTCTTGCAAGAAGATGTTGTCGGGCTTGACGTCGCGGTGGATGATGCCGCGGCGGTGGGCCTCTTCGAGCGCCTTGCAGACCTGGGCGCAGATGTGCACGACGCGCGCCGGTTCGAGCATCGGCGAGACGCGCAACGTATCGCTGAGCTTGGCGCCGACCAGGTACTCCATGATGATGAAAAGGGACTTGGACTTCGCGTCGCTGCCGAAATCGATGACCCGCACGGCGTTGGGGTGCGCGAGCAGGCTGGCAGCCCGGGCCTCGCGCGTGAAGCGCCGCACCTCGACGGTGTCCGCTGCAAGGTCGCGCCATAGCACCTTGATCGCGACCGACTGGTGGGTCTCGCGCTGCTGGCCCTTGTACACCGCGCCCATGCCGCCCACACCGACAAGATCAGCCACCACGTAGTGGTTCAGCAGCACGTCGCCCTGGTGCAAGCGGCCCGGAAACACAGTGTCCGCGCGAATGACCTCGGTCGGATTCTGGTCCCGGTCGCAGACGAATGCGTCGGTCCGATTGCCACATTGGGAGCAGATCCGCCACACGCCGCACAGTCCTTTGGCGCCCGACGCCGCATTGGCCCGGTCCGGCCGGCCATGTCGTGGTCCCGATCCGGTGATCGACCCGGGTGCTTGGACGCGGCGACATGGCTGGTGAGGGATTCTACAGTGTCGCGAGGGGCAGCGCCAGCAGGTCAATCGCGGCCGGTGGGGTCGTCGTGCCTCTACCCTGCGGCGGCGGGGCTGCACCGGGTTGCGGCGACCGCCACGGCACGCTGCGAAAACGTCGATTTTGTGAGCCTACAGGCACAGGTAGCGCGCGTTCCAGCGCCGACGTGGCATCGGCCGGAACAGTCGTTGTCCGCCTCGCGGCGTGCAGGCCGCTGGCCGGCGTTGCTGATCGTGTGTCACGCGGCGAACTGCGCGACGTGTTCCGGTGGATTGCGGCCGAGCAGGACGTGGCCGTCCGCGCGCACCAGGCACGGCAGCTCGGGGCCGCCCAGGGCGCGCCACTGCGCCAGGTGGGCGAACACCTCGGTCTCGGCAGCGGCGTCGGCGCCCAGGCGGTCCAGTCCCGCCGCGCCGCCCAGGTCGCACAACGCCTGCGGGTCGTACACGTCGCGACCGGCCGCGACGGCGTCGAGCACGGCCGTCACGAACGCGTCCAAGCGATCCGGCCGCTCGCGCGCAACCCACTGCAGCGCTGCCAGCGTCAGCATTTGGGTCGCCGCGTGCCGGGCCGTCGTGGCTCCGAGCGCAAGCCCGCACGGCCGCGCCCTGACCTTGCGCGCGCGCATCTGACGCCACGTTTCAGCATTGGAGGCATCGGCGAGGTCGAAGTACCAGTCCACGAGTCCCTCCGCGGGTCACCTGGCGTTCGATCGCCGACGGCCACCCTTCGCATCCAGTTGTCGCTGCGCGGGCCAAGGTTCACGGTTTCGGCGCTTCCCCCAGGCCACCGCGGGTCAGTCGCGCATCGCGTCGCCGATGTCGCTCGTTCCCGACCCCGACGGTTCGAGCGCAAAGCGCCGTTCCGTGAACGCGTACGGTCCAGGCGTCAACTCGATGACCGTGTGGATCGGCACGTCCAGGTGCAGCACCTGTTCGGGGCGGCGATCGGTAAAGTAGGCATACAGGACGCGCAGCACCGCCTGGTGGCCCACGACCAGCACCGGTTCGCGCTCTCTTTCCAGTTCGAGAATCACCGGTTCCAGGCGCTGGGTCACGTCGACGTAGCTCTCGCCGCGCGGGTAGCGGTAGTTGAGCTTGTCGGCCTGGCGCGCCGCGTATTCCTCCGGCATGCGTTCTGCGATCTCGGCGTAGGTCATGGCGTCGCACAGGCCGCCGTCGATCTCGTCCAGCGCCCGCCACGGCATGAACGGCAGGTGCAGTTCGCGCGCCGTCTCGACCGTGCGCCGCAGCGTGCTCGTCCACACCGTCGGAGGCCGAATCGCGTGCTCGCGCACAAACGAGGCGAGCGCACGGGCGTAGTTGCGACCGTTGGGGGTCAGCGGGCTGTCGCCGCCGATGCGGCCCTGGACGTTGAACTCGGATTCTCCGTGGCGCGTCAGCCAGATGGGCCGGCGCACCAGGTGCATGTTCATCAGGAAGTGCACGAGCTTGCCGGTCACGTATCCCTGAATCTGGTGCATGACGATGACTCGGCCGACGTCGATGAGCTTGATGTAGCTGTAGTTCTCCTCGTGCACCGGTTCGTAGGCCCGCGTGTAGTGGTCGATGCGCGCGCGGAAATCGCGGGCCGCTTCGTCGGGGTCCACTCCCTCATAGTCCGGTGACGTCAGTTTGGTCTCGCGGATGTTCGACTCGATGATCGCCGGGTCCTCGCACACCGATTCGACGAACACGACGTCCAGGCCCACCTGCGAGCACCGGTCGAACACCTGGCGTCGCCGCGCCGCTGTGGTATTGGTCGCGTCATAGATGCCGACCTGGCCGCCGCCGCGCATCCACGTGACCAGGTCTTCGAGCGCCAGCGCGGCCAGTTCGTTGCGCAGTCGGTTGCCCTCTTCGTTGGTCGGATTGAAGAAGTCGTGGCGGTGGTGGCGGCCGAGCCGCGTCCGCCGGTAGTCGCCGATGTTGAACGCCCGCGTCGCAAACCCGAGCCAGTTCAGGTAGCGCGCGACCTTGCGGCCGATGTGGGTCTTGCCGCGCGCCGGCAGGCCGACCAGAACGACCACCAGCCGGGTCTTCTCGGGCGTGAACGGGCTCATGCGTGCAGCAACCACGGCGACCTGCGGCGGCGGATCCGCGCGGCAACGCAGCGTACCACGGTTCGGCGCAGGCGACAGTTTCGGCGCGGGTTGGCGCGATACCGGCATCGGCGCGGCGCGCCACCCCGCTTGACGGCCCGCGGCAGCCGCTGCATCGTAGCGGTGGAGGTGCGTGGGTTCTGGTGAATCCCACAGTCTTCAAAACTGCTGTGAGGCGCGACGAGCGTCTCGGGGGAGTTCGATTCTCCTGCACTTCCGCCATCCTGTGAGGCGCAACTGCCAACCATGCCAGAGTCTGTCAAACGCACGCTGCGGGTCGTCGCCGCTCAGATTCGCGACCAAAACGGCAACTACTTGATTACGCAGCGGTTGCCTCATGCCGCCCTCCCGCTGCTATGGGAATTTCCGGGCGGAAAGGTCGAACCCGGCGAAAGCGACGAAGCGGCGCTCGTTCGCGAGATCCAGGAAGAACTCGACGTCGTCATCGAGCCGACCGGTCCCGCGGCCAGCATGGTGGCCGAATACGAACGTCATGTCATCGATTTCCATAGCTTTCCGGCGCGCATCGTTCGCGGCGCTCCGCGGCGGATCGGCGTGTGGGAGTTCCGCTGGGTGAGCCCCGCCGATCTCGGCGACTACCGCTTTCCGCCCGTCGACCAGGCGGCGATCGAGCGGCTCGTGGGGCAGTGGGTGGCCTGAGCGTCTGGGACGGTTGGATTCAGCGGCCCGCGGGCCGGCACTGCCCCGCCAGGCAGGTCGCGTCTGGACCGCACGGCGTGCCATCGGTCAAGCCGTCGGCGACCTGCCGGACGGGCGCGCGCAGCGTCCACTTCGCCGTACAGGCGGCGTCGCGTGCGGCCGGTTCTGCGTCCTCGTGCTTGCCAAAGCGAGTCGCCAGCACGGTCCACACATCATGGGCCGGGTGGGCTGCCGCCGAAATCGCCCACCACTGTTCGCTATCGTCGACGGCCAAGGCCAGCGGCGTCTCGGGCGACGGCCACGGCGCTGTGGCTTCGGCGACAGCGCCAGGCCCCATGGCGCGCTCCACGACCAACCCCTGACCGCGCGCCTGGGCCCAGATGGCCGCCGATGTGTGGCCCGCGGCGACCACCTGGGGCGCCCGCTGTGCAACCGTCGAGCGCGCGGCGACGCCGCCATTGGCATCGACCTGGACAATCGACCACCCGGCGGCGGCCCCGGCCCTTGCGGGCGCATGGGACTCCAACACCAGCAAGACGCCTTCGGGGCTCGGCACTGCGGCGACCACCGCGGCCTGGGCGGGCGCGTGGGCCGCGT
>VGRO01000028.1 GCA_016875335.1 Deltaproteobacteria bacterium
AGATCCGCGCGCGCGCTGGCGGCGTGGCAGGCGCGGCAGCCCGTACCCTGACCGGCCGCGGCGGCAGCGCCCGCCAACTGGACAACCGCGCCGCAGTGCCCCACGATGCGCGCGCTGCTGCGCAGCCAGCCCCGCAGATCCCTCGCAACAGACCGGAACCCGCGCCCGATGCGCAGCCGCCTTTTCGAACGACGTTTCGCCATCGTGTCCGGCAAGGGCGGCGTCGGCCGGTCTACCCTGTCGTTGGTCCTGGCCTGGGCGGCCGCCCGCTATGGGCTGCGCACGTGCCTGGTGCAGATGGGTGCCCGCGACTGGGCGGCGCGCGCGGCCGGGCACCGCCAGCCGAGCTACACGCCCGTGGCGATCGACCCGGTGTTGCCGCTGTACTGCGCCAACCTGACGCCGGCCGAGGCGCTACGCGAGTACGGCCAGATGAAACTGCGCTTTCGGGCGCTGCACAATCTCGTGTTCGAAAACGACGTCATGCGCAGGCTGACCCGCATGATCCCGGGCATGAACGAGATGCTGATGCTCGGCAAGGCTTGGCACATGGAGGCCGCCGACCGCCGCGCCGACGGCAGCCCGACGTGGGACCTCTTGGTCATCGACGCCCCGGCGACCGGCCACGGCGTCTCGCTTTTGCGCTTGCCGCAGACCATCTGCGACGCGGTGCCGGTGGGCCCCATGGCCGAGGACGCGCGCGCCATGCGCGGCTTGCTCGAAGACCCGCTGCGCACCGCGCTTCACGTTGTCACCCTGCCACAGGACCTGCCGGCGACAGAGGCCCTGGAACTGTCGGACCACGCGCGGACCACGCTGGGGGTGCCGACCGGCTACCTTTTCGTCAACCAAGTGCTGCCCAAGCTGTTGACCGAAGGCCAGCGGCGCACCCTGCAACGCCACCCAGGCACGGCGCCCATCGTGCGCAGCGCGGTGCACGCGGCCCAAGCCTACGAGCAGTGGCGCGCCGCCCAGCAGATGCAGTTGCAGCGCCTGCACCGCAATAGCCGGTTGCCGGTGGTTGAACTACCGCACCTGTTGACCCCGGTCGGTCCCCAACACCTCGACGAACTGGCCCAGGTCGCGGTAGCGGGGATGGAGGCGGCGGATTTGCGCGCCCAGGCCGGCGCGGAGGCGGCGGCGCACCCATGATCGCGCCGCGTGCGATGGCAGGGGCCGCGATGGGTGCTTTGTTGGTGCTGTCGCGCGCGGGCGCGGCCGGGGCGGCAGACGTGGGGACATCGACGAGCGGCGCGAACATGGCCGTGGCCGAGACGCGCGCGGCCCAGCTTGCGGCGGCCGGAGTGCGCGGCATCCGCCCGATCGAGGTGGTGCCGTTCGGTCCGGGGACCGCGGAGCGCTGGCGCCTCGACAACGGCCTGCACGCCATCGTCGCGGCGGATGGCGCGGCCGGCGTGGCGGCTGTGCACGTCTGGGTCAAGGTCGGGTCGGCCGACGAGACGGCCGGCAAGACCGGTCTCGCGCACCTGCTCGAACACCTGATGTTCAAGGGCACGCGGTCCCGGCCCGCGGGCGTGTACGATCGCGAGCTTGAAGCGCATGGCGCCAGCACCAACGCCGCCACCTGGGTCGATTGGACGATGTACCACCAGGTGGTGCCGCCCGAGGTCGTGCCGCTGGTCGTGCAGATGGAAGCCGACCGCTTCGTGCACCTGAACCTGACCGCGGCCGGCGTCCGGTCCGAGTTGGCCGTGGTGCAGAACGAGCGGCGCGAAACCGTGGACAGCGACCCGGATGGCCTGGTCGCCGAACACCTGGGGCGCCTCGTCCACGGCGGCGGCCCCTACGGTCACCCCGTCATCGGCTGGGCGGCGGACCTCGCAGCGCTCAAGCGCGACGACGTCATGGCCTTCTACCGCCAGCGCTACGTCCCGGGCAATGCCGCAGTGGTGGTCGCGGGCACCTTCGACCCGACGGCAGTCCTTGCGGAAATCGTCCATTCTTTTGGAGGGATTGCCGCACTGCCGCCACCCGACCGTCCCCAGTGCGCCCATGGCGGTGCGCGCCTGACCGCCGAGGTGCGGCAGGCGGTGGCCATCGACGCGCGCGCGGCACGCCTGGCGGTGGCGTGGCCCACGGTTCCGCGCGATCATGCCGATGCGCCGGCCCTGGAGTTGCTGGCCGAGGCGCTGTGCGGCGCGGCCTCGGCGCGGCTGGACCGGTTGCTCATCGACGACAAGCGCCTGGCGAGCGACGTCAACTGCCACCAGGATGACACGCGCCTGCCGGGAGCGTTCGACGTCTGGGTCACACTGCGGCCAGGTCGCACCGCATCCGAAGCGTTGACGGCGCTCGACGCCGCGGTCGCTGCCCTGGTCGGACCCTCGCCGCTGACGGCAGAGGAACTCGACCTTGCCCGGGTGCGCGCCACCACCGGCCTGTACCGGCAACTCGCCAGCGCCGACGGTCGCGCGGACGTGCTCGGTCAGACCTGGGCCGTCGCCGGCTCGCTTGCGGCGCATGGGCAGTGGTGGCAGCGCATGGCCCAGGTGTCGCCGGCCGAGGTGGCCGCGGCCGCCCGACGTTGGATTGGCGCACCCGGCCGCGCGGTCGTGCTCGCCGACCCGGCGCCGCCGGTGATTTCACAGCGGCCTGCGGGCCGATCTGGCCTTCGCGTGGCCGCCCGGATGCCGTGACCCCGTGGCGCACCCTGGCACACTGCGCGGGGCTCGTCGCCGTGGCCCTGGCGCCGATCTGCGCGCTCGCCGCGCCCAAGCCGCAGCGAGGCGCCATGCCTGAAATCCTGGTCGTACACCGCCCGTGGCCGCCGCTGGTGTCGGTGCGGGTGTTCGTCGGCGGCGGATCGGCGCTCGACCCGCCCGGCCGCGAAGGCCAGACGCTGCTCGGCTGGACCAGCGCGCTGCGCGGCACCGAGAAAAAAACCCGGCCGCAGTGGCAGGCGGCCCTGGACGCCATCGGCGCGCACGTCGAGGTCGCGGTCGACAAGTCCGGGGCGACGATCCTGGCAGACGCGGCAGCCGACCAGGTGGAAGCGCTGCTGCGTCTGGTCGCCGAAGCCGTGTTGACGCCGCGCTTTGACGCCGACGAGGTGGCCGCCCAACGCGACGAGTTGCTGGCCGACCTGCAGCACCTGGCCGACGACGACGGCGCGCTGTGCGACGACGCGCTGGGGCGCTACCTGTACCGCGGCCAGGCGGCGGGCCGGCCAGTCCAGGGTTCGGCGGCCAGCCTGCACGCCATCGCGGCGGCCGATCTGCCCGCCTGGCATGCCCGCCAGGTCACCGCCAGCAACCTGCGCATCGGCTTCGCTGGCGCGCTCGACGCTGCGCGGGCCCACGACCTGGTCAAGGCGACGTTCGTCGGCCTGCCGAACCGCGCCGCTCCCCGGCCGGTCGCCGTCAAGGCCGTGGCCGACGGCCGGCGGCTGCTGCTGCTCGACAAGCCGCGGCGCGCCCAGACGCAACTGGCGGTGGCCTTGACGACGGCGCCAGCGACCGCGCGCGACATCGCGGCGCTGTTGGTGGCCAGCGCGGTGCTGGGCGGTCCGTTCACCTCGCGCATCAGCCGCGACGTCCGGCAGTTGCGCGGTTGGGCCTACCACGCCGATGCGACGCTGGCCCTGGGCGCGCACACCTCAACCTGGGCGGCAACACTGGGCACTGCCACGACCGACGCGCCTGCGGCGCTGGAACTGGTGGTCCAGCTCTGGGAAGAACTCGGCCGCCACGGCGCGACGCCCGCCGAGGTGCAGTTTGCCAAGAACTGGCTGCTCGGTGCCCACAAGCTGTCGCAGGAGACTGCGGCGGCCGAGCTGGCCTACCAACTGCGCGGCCGGGCGCTCGGGCTGAACTTGGCCGAGATCGCCGCCATCCCCGCGCGCATTGCCGCGGTCGACCACAAGTCGGTGCAGCGCGCGCTCAAGGAGCGCCTGCGACCCGAGCACCTGGTCGCGGTGGTCGTGGGACCGGCCAGGCAACTGCGCGACAAGCTCTCTGAATCGTTGACCCAGTTCGCAGTGCAAGTCCTGGAACCCGACGGCGCGCCCGAGCGGACCACCGGCGCCGGCCGCGCCGTGACCAGCAAACCCATCGCCGTCGAGGCGACCCCGACCGCGGCGCCGGCCGAGGACGGCGAAGAAGCCGACCCCGACGACGTCGACGACGGCGCCGACCTGGAGGCAGCACCGTGACCCGTCGCATCGCCAAGGTGGACCTGGACGCCGTCGACGCTTTCGCCGAAGCCGCCCACCGCGGCCAGTGCCGCAACACGGGCGACGACAGCGCGCCCGAGATCCCGTACATCGTCCACCCGCGTGCGGTGCGCGACATCCTGGCGCACGAACACCCCGATCCGGCCGCTGGCGAATCCTGGATCCTGGCGGTGGCGCTGCTGCACGACGTGCTCGAAGACTGCGACGTACACCACGACACCCTCGCCGACGAGTTCGGAGAGAACGTCAGCGCGGCCGTGCGGGCGCTGTCCAAGCAGATCAAGGTGGTGCCGGCTGCGCGCAAGACCGACGCCCAGTATTGGCAGGTGCTGCGCCAGGCGCCGCTGGCCATCCGCCGGGTCAAGGCCGCCGACCGCGTCGACAACCTGCGGTCGTGCGTGCGATGGTCGCGCGAGAAACTGGCGCGCAAGTACCTGGACGAGACGCCGCGCGAGGTCCTGCCGCTGGTCGCCGACGACCCGTTCCTGCACGGTGTGCTGACGGCGTTGCTGGACGAGTTGCAGGCGCGCTATCCGCAAACGTGATCGCCGGGCGCGCTGGCGGCCATTTCTTGACACCGCGCCAGATTCCGCGATCTTGCACGCTGAATGCACGCTGGCGCGTTCGCGTTTGCCGGCTTGCGCCGCCGCTGCGGCAAGGACCGGATCATGACAAGCAACCCGTTGGTCGCCATGGTCATCGCCCTGGCCGTCGGCGTGGGCGCACCCTGCGCAGCGCGCGCCGCCGAGTCCAACCAGGAACTCAAAGACCAGATGGCCGCCGCCGAAAGTGAACTGCGCCGAGCGCAGGTCGGCAAGCTGCCGCCCGTCGAACTTTTGCCCGTGCGCGGCCGGCTGATGCGCCTGTACCACCAGGCGCACTGGGCCAAGAAGTTCGAGGAGCAAGCGCGCGAAATCCTGAAACTGTTCGTCAAGGCCAACCTGCCCAAGAACGGCGGACCCGAAAGCGCGTGGGCCGCCGAGGCCCAGTTCCTGCTGCTCGCCGGGCGGCTTGACCAGGCACTGCAGAGCAAGATCGCGGTGACCAAAGGGGCCAAGGCCTCCGAGGCGCTGGCGGCGCAGATTCGCGCGCTGCGGCAGAACGTCGCGGGCGAGGAGGTGCCCAACCCGGTCGGCGGCATCCCGGAACGCAAAGGAGGCTTGTGCGGCGACTACACCACCCTGGTCTCGTCGTACCGGGCCAGCGACTGGACCATCGCCGCGGCGGTCACGCAGTCGCGCCTGTTGTCGCATGTGGCAGAACTGATTCGCGATACGCCCAACCCGAGCGATCAGTCGGCCGACGACCTCGCCCAGTGGCGGCAGATCGTCGACGAGACCGCGCGCGACCTCGAAGCCCAGGCGCTGCGATTGGTGGAGGCGGCGTGGACCGAGATCGGCCGGCGCAACATGGACGGCCAGTGGCGCACCGAGGCCAAGCGCGAACTGAACCGCTACCTGCCGCGCCAGCATCCGCTCAGTCGCGTGCGCGCCGAGAAGTGGTTGATTGCCGTGGCCGAGGACACCCAGGGCACCCTCAAGACCGGCGGTGTGCTCGCCGACATCCACGGGTGCTACGATCGCCACCTGGCCGCGGCGCCCGACGAGATGCTGGGCGAGGTCCAGGTCAAGTTCACGTTGGGTCCGGACGGCACAGCCAAGATCGCGGCCGTCGAACACGCCAACCCCGTGGTCGGCCAGTGCCTCAGGCGTCTGTGGGCGCAACGCAAGGATCTGCCCCGGCTGGCTGCGCCGACCGAACTGCACGTGCGCCTCGAACTGGCCGCCTTGTGAGGCCCGCCGCAGCCGCGTACACTGCCCGCGCCCTGTCGAGGAGCCCCGCCATGACCCGCCCGCCCCTGTTCGCACCGCGCGCCTTTGCCATGGCCGGAGCCGTGTGCCTGTGCGCCAACGCCGTGCCCGCACCGGTCCAGGCCCTGTCCAAGATGGCGTCGTCGGTGCTGTGCGCCGATCTGCCGGCAGCAGAGGGCGACGCCGAGGCCGGCAAGCGGGCGCTCGGCGAGGCGGAAGCCCTTTTCGCGGCCCGCGGCGACGCCGCAAAAGCCGAGGCGGGCCTCGAAGCCTTCGACAAGGCGCTCGCCGCCGACCCGGGCAATGCGGCGGCGCGCATCAAGGCGGCGCGCCTGTACTACCTCGTGGCCGACGGCTACCACCGCTTTGCCGGAGAATCGAAGGAACCTGCGATGATCGCGGGCTTTGAGCGCGGCATGGCCCACGCGGCGGCGGCCCTGGCGGTGACCAGCCCCGTGCTCAAACGCAAGATCTGCAGCGGGGCGCCGATGGCCGATGTGGTGGCGTCGCTCGACGAGCGCGCAGTCGAACCCATCTACTGGTTCTGCACCCACATGGGCAAGTACGGCCTGGCCAAGGATCTGCTGGAGGTCCTGTCGAACAAGGACCTGATTTTCGCGGTGATGGCCAAGCTGCAGGCCATCAAGCCCGACTACTTCCACTTTGCACCGGATCGCTACCTGGGCGGCTACTACACCAAGGTGCCATTTCCCGACGGCGACCTCGCCCGGTCGTTTGCCCACTTCTCGGCGTCGATCAAGGGCGCCCCCAACTACCTGGCCACCTATACGCTGATGGCCGAGATGTACGTCATTCGCGCGGTGAACAAGGTCGATCCGCGCGCCCGGGTGTGCGCCATCGGCGCCAAGAAGATCGCCGACGACGCGCCGGACCCGGCCGTCCACCCGTGTCGCACCCTGTTCGAGTCGCTGCTCGCCACCGTCAAGAACGCCAAACCCGACGCGGTCCCCGACCTCGCGGCCGAGATGGCAGTCGAGAAGCGCAAGGCCGAGGCCCTGCTCAAGGACGTGGACACCTATTTCCCGGCGCCGTGATCGAAAACTACGACGGCTCTGCCAACCACGCTTTGAGTTCGCGCGGCTTGACGGCGTAGCTGGCGCGGCAGTAGTCGCACACCAGCTCCAGCGGCTCGCTGCCCGTCGACAGTTCCGCGATTTCGCGCGCAGGCAGGCTCGACAGCATCGACAGCATGCGGTCGCGGCTGCACCGGCAACGAAATGCCACCTCCTCGCGTGCGACCTGGTCCCAGGCGAACCCCTGCACCAGCGCGGCGGCCCACGCCCGGCCGTCCGGGTCGTCTTCGGCCATGCCCTCGTGCAGTGGCGGCAGCACTTCGAGGTTGGCGGTGATGTGGGCGATGTCTTCGCGGGTGCCTTCGGGCATCACCTGCACCAGGTAACCCAGCGCGTGGCCGACCGCGCCCGCGGCGTCGACCGACACCTCGGTCTTGACCAGCGACAGGATCTGCTCGCTCTCCAACAGGTAGTTCATCAGGTAGTCGTCGACGCCGTCGCCGTCGAGCTCGACCGCGCTGCTGTAGCTCTTGGCTGCCAGGGTCCGCGACACGTGAAGCGAACCCTCGCCGACGAGGAAGCCCGTCTCGGCGCGCAACGCCGCCGGGCGCGCGACGTACGCCCGAATGCCGCCGGCCTGCCAGGCGTCCACCGCCACCTTGCCGACCGGGCCGTGGTGCTCCAGGTAGGTTTGCAGGCGCTCGTCCGGGTTGAGGGCCGATCGCACCAGCAAGGTGCCGACCATCAACTCGCCCAGCAGCCGGGTGGCGTCGACCGATGTGCCCAGGCGCCGCGCCGCCTCCTGCACCGCCACGGTGGCGCGCACCACCAGCACCCGCGCCTGGCCGTCGCGCAACAGCCCGCGCCACAGCGTGTCACACTGCACCGGCGGTGGCGGATCGACATACGTCGTGGGCGCGGCGGCGCGCTGGGCTCGACGCTCGGCCAAGAGTTGCACGGCCTCGGCGGTCGGCACGCCGTCGTGGTCGAAGTAGCGCCGTTTGCTCACGATTCGGCCTCGGTGGTCACGCGCAGCACTTCGTCGAAGCTGGTCAGGCCGAGCGCCATCTTCTTGATCGCAGCCTCGCGCAGGCTGGTCATGCCGTCTTCGAGGGCCTGGCGGGTCAGCCGGCCGGCGTCGGCCTTCTCCGCGACAAGGCGCCGCAATTTGTCGCTGAGCGGCATGACCTCGTAGATGCCGGTCCGGCCCTTGAGCCCTGTGTCGCGACACTGTGCGCAGCCCTGGCCCTTGAACACCGCAAAGCGGTCGCCGCCGACCTCCAGGCCCAAGGCGGCGATTTGTTCGGGCGTCAAGTCGATTTCGCGGCGGCAATGCAGGCACACGTTGCGCAGCAAGCGCTGGGCGATGACACCCAGAAGTGTCGCGGCCAATAGATAGGGCTGCACACCGAGGTCGAAAAGCCGTGCGATGGTCGAGGGCGCGTCGTTGGTGTGCACCGTCGACAGCACCAGGTGCCCGGTCATGGCGGCCTGGATGGCGTTCTGCGCGGTCTCGGGGTCGCGGATCTCGCCGACCATGATGACGTCGGGGTCTTGCCGCAAAAGCGTGCGCAGGGCACCGGCAAAGGTCAGGCCGACCTTGGGCTGCACGGCGGTCTGGTTGAAGGCCTCGATCACCATCTCGATCGGGTCCTCAATGGTGGTGATGTTGATGTTCGGGTTGGCGATCGCGCGCAAGCACGAGTAGAGCGTGGTGGTCTTGCCGCTGCCGGTCGGACCGCACACCAGCACCAGACCGTGCGGCCGGCGGATCATGCGCTGGATGGTGTCGAGGTCGCGCGCAAACAGACCCAGCCCCCCCAGATCCTGCAACAGGATGGTCGGGTCGAAGATGCGCATCACGCATTTTTCGCCAAACGCGGTCGGCAGCGTCGAGATGCGCAGCTCGACTTCGCGCGGCGGCAAGTTGTTGGGGGTGTGCTGGATCTTGACGCGACCATCCTGCGGCCGGCGCTTCTCGGCGATGTCCAGGCGCGCCAGGGTCTTGATGCGCGACACCACCGCGTTGTGCACCACCTTGGGCAGCGAGTGCACGCCGTGCAGCACGCCGTCGATGCGCAACCGGACATTGGCCTGTTCGCGCTTGGGCTCCAGGTGGATGTCGCTCGCCCCCTGGTCCAATGCGTACTGCAAGAGGAAATCGACGGCGCGGATCACGTTGCGGTCGTCGCCCTCGACCTCTTTGCCCTGCTGGCCGATGCGGACCAGTTGCTCGAAGTTGCCGATGTCGATGTTGGGGTCGCCGAGGTCCGCGGCCGCGTTGCGCACGGTGGCGCGAAACACGAACACGTCGTCGATCATGCGCAGGATGTCATTGCGGATCGAGAGGACCAGGTCGGCGGGCTGGCCGTCGCGGGCTTCCAGCGTCTCCAATGCCGTGGCGATGAACGGGCTGTCGGTGGCGATGACCAGCCGGCCATTGGCGCGGCCGAGCGGTAGGCAGCAATTGCGTCGCGCGTAGCTTCTGGAAACGACGGACGAAATCCACTTGGCGTCGAGCTTGAGCGGGTCGATGCGCACGAACCGATAGTTCGCGGCCTTGGCCAACGCACCCTGGATGCGCTCTTCAGTCAGCGGGCTGCCGCCGGGCGACACCATCTGCAGGCTGGCGATGACCTCGGCGGCGCTGCACGGCACGCTGTCGTCGCCGCCTTCCTGCTGGCGCTGGCGGTCGAGGATGAGCTTGCGACGGTCGGCCATGCGCACGACGTCGCTCAACTGGTCGGCGGTCAGAAGCCCTTGGTTTTCGAGGACACCGCACAACGTGTGGGCGTCCAGGCTGCCCGGCCAGCCGGCGCCGACGCGACCCGGATCGATGCGTCCCGTGTCGGTCCGGCCGGCATCGCCGTTGCGCAGATCAGAATCGCCAGCGGCCATGGTTATCCGAACGCGTCCTCTTCGCGATCGTCACTGGCCGCTGCACCTGAGAAATCGTACAGGTCGCGGTCGAGCAGGAAGCGCGGTTTGACGTTTTGGACGGCTTGCAGCGCCGACGGCAGGGCGCCCGGATAGCGGCGGTCGATGTCGGCCAGCAGCGCGTTCATCTGTGCGCGCTTGAGGTCGGGTTGGCGGCTGCACAGGTTGCAAGGGATGAGCGGGTACTGCTTGATGTGCGCCCACTTGACCAGCATCGCCTCGGGCACGTAGGCCAGTGGCCGGATGACCGTGTTGTAGCCGTCGTCGGCGCGCAGCTTGGGCGGCATGGCCTTGAGCTGGCCGCAGAAGAAGAGGTTGAGCAGGAGCGTTGCGGCCATGTCGTCGCGGTGATGGCCGAGCGCGACCTTGTTGCAGCCGAGCCGCCTGGCGGTGTCGTACAGCACGCCGCGCCGCAGCCGCGAGCACAGCGAACAGGTGGTCTTGCCGGGCTCCAGCTTCTGCAAGACGATGTCGTAGGTGTGGTAGTGGACGATTTCGTAGGGCGATCCGCAGCCCTTGAGGTAGTCCTCCAGCGTCGCCAGCGGAAAGCCCGGGTGACCCTGGTCCAGGTGGACGGCTACGAGGTCAAACTTGATCGGCGAATGGCGTTGCGCCCGTTGCATGAAGTGCAGCAGACCGTAGCTGTCCTTGCCACCGGACATGCAGACCATGACCTTGTCGCCGGGCTCCAGCAGCCCAAAGTCCTTGCTCGCCTTGGTAAAAAGGTGCGAGATGCGCCGCTCGAGAATCGCCGGGTCCTCGGGGATGCGCTGGCGGCGCGGCACGGCGATGGCGTGCGGCCCCGACAGATCGAACGAGAAATCTTCTTCGATCTCGATGGGCTCGGTGACCTCGCCGTCGTCGCGCAAACTGCGCAGCGTGGCCACGGTGTGGGCCGGCATGGCCTTGTCGGGCGCCGTGCTTGCAGGCACTGTGCGGCCGGGCACTGTGCGGCCGGGCACTGTGCGGCCGGGCACTGGGCTGGCGGGCACTGGGCTGACGGTGGTCGGAGGGGCTGGCAGGGACAAGGGAACTCCAGCCGGCGCACATCGCGCGCGGGTGGGCGCATCCTAGCACCTGCGGGAGGCGTTGGGCGATGGTCGCGTGCGCGGGCCTGGCAGTACCCCGCCGCGCACGGCCTGAACTAGGCCTCTTTCTTCTTGCCCTTCTTTTCCGCGGGCTTGTCGGCGACCTCGTCGGCGGCGGCTTCGGCCGGGGCGGCTTCGGCAGGCGCGGCCTCGGCGGCGGGGGCGGCCTCGGCTTTCGGTTCCGGCTTGGGTTCTGCCTTGGGCTCGGGCGCCTTGGCGGCGGGCGCGGCGCTGGCCGGTCCGGCGGCGAGGCGCGCCAGGATCGGCTGCGGACGCGGCAGCTTCTCGACGGCCGCCGCGATCCTGGCGAGCGCGGCGCCATCGTAGGCCCCCGACTTGCCGACGCCAGCCGAGTCGAGGACTTCGCCGAGCATCGTGCGCGCAGTCAAGTAGTCGAAGCGCGCTTCGAAGGCGCTGATCATCTGGTCGTGGGACAACGCGGTGGCGGCCATGCATTTCCTCCGGGCGGCGGTCTGGGTGTGGGTAGGGCAGGAACGGGGCGGCGCCATGCAGCGAGGCGGGCGGTGAACCGAACCGGCCGGCGAGGCGTGCCAACGAGGGCAACGAACCGCTGCGCGCGCGCGGCGGCAAGGTTAGCAGGGCGCGAAAAAAGCGCAACCCGCTGGGCGTGGACGAGGTGCCGACGGGCAAGGACGCGTGATTCCAGCGCTTCGACTCGTGCGTGTGGTCGTGCAATTGCCCTATGGCACGCCGGTGACACCGCGGCGCGCGCGCCCCCTTTGCCCGCCGATTTGCAGGCGCTAGCCTGCCCGCGACGGTCCTCCGTCTGTGAGGCGCCCCCCGTGTTTGCGCCTGAGCCGCCCCCCACCCTGGTCCACCGCCGCGTGCTGGCGTTGGTGGGGCCGTACGGTTCGGGCAAGACCGAACTGGCCCTGGCGCTGGCGGCCGCCGCTGCGGCCCGCGGCGACCGCGCACTGGTCGCCGATCTCGACGTGATCAAGCCGTACTTCCGCTCGCGCGAGGCGACCTTGCGCAGCGCGGCCGCAGGTGTGACGACCCTGGCCCCGCCGGGCGCCCTCGCGTTCGCCGATCTGCCGATCGTGCCGGCCGACCTGCGCGCGGCCCTGCGCGACCTGGATCGGACCGTGATCATCGACGTGGGCGGCGACGTCGCGGGTGCGCGCGTGCTGGGGTCGGTCGCCGACGCCTTGCCGGCGGAGTCCAGCGAGGTGTGGTTCGTGGTCAACCGCCACCGCCCTTTCGTGCAGACCGTCGCGCGCGCCGTGACCCTGGCGCGGGCGATCGCCGCCGCAACCGGCATGGCGCTGTCCGGCGTGGTCGCCAACGGCCACCTGCTCGACTACACCACGGCGGGCATCGTGCTGGACGGTCTGGAGTTCTCGCGCGCGGTCGCCGCCGAGGTCGGCGTGCCGATCGTCGCGCTCATGGCCCCGGCCGAACTCGCGCATGAATTGGTCGGAGCGCCGGACCTGCCGCCGCTGGTGCCGGTGGTGCGCGCCATGGCGTTGCAGAGTTTGGGCGGCGTGGTCAACGCCCACGGAGGCTGCGCGTGAACCGTGTGCAAATCGACCGCGAGCGCTGCAAGGCCTGCGGTCTGTGCATCGCCGTGTGCAACAAGCACCTGCTGGCCTTTGGCGGTGCCCTGAACAGCCACGGCTACCAACCGGTCGAACTGCACGACGCGCCAACCTGCACCGCGTGCGCGCTGTGCGGTGTGGTCTGTCCCGAAGCGGGCGTGCAGGTCTACAAGGCAGCCAAGCCCAAGCCGGCTGCCGCAGGAGACACCCCATGACCGGCGAACGGCAACTTTTCAAGGGCGCCGAAGCCATCGCTGAAGCCGCCATCCGCGCCGGCTGCCGGCACTTCTTCGGCTACCCGATCACGCCACAGAACGAGATCCCGGAATACATGGCCAAACGCATGCCCGAGGTCGGCGGTACCTACTTGCAAGCCGAAAGTGAACTCGCCTCGATCCACATGGTCTTTGGCGGCGCCAGCACCGGCGCCCGGGTGATGACTTCGTCGTCCAGTCCCGGATTGTCGTTGATGGCCGAGGGCGCCAGCTACCTCGTCGGCGCCGAGTTGCCGGCCGTCATCGTCAACATCATGCGCGGCGGACCGGGCCTGGGCGACATTGCGCCGGCACAAGGCGACTGGGCGATGATGACGCGCGGTTGGGGCCACGGCGACAAGCGGTACCTGGTGCTGTGCCCATCCACGGTGCAAGAGGCGGTAGAGCTGATGGCCCAGGCGTTCGATCTGGCCGAGAAGTACCGCAACCCCGTGGTCCTGCTCGGCGACGGCCTGCTGGGCCAAATGATGGAGCCCGTGGTGTTCCCGGAGGCCATCGCAGTGCCCGATCCGCCCGGCTGGGCAGCGCGCGGCAAGCCCAAGGACCGGCGGCGCGTCATCATCCGGTCGTTGTACCTGGACCCCGCGCAGCTCGAAACCCACGTGGACGGGCTTTTCGCCAAGTTCGCGGCGATGGAGCGCGACGAACCGCGCGCCGAAAGTTGGTGCTGTCAAGACCGCCCGCCGGTGGTGGTGTGTGCTTTCGGCACCGTGGCGCGCATCGCCCGCACCGCCATTGCCCAGGCGCGCGCCGAGGGGTTGCCCGTCGGGCTGTGGCGGCCGATTACCGCCTGGCCGTTTGCGGCGCCCAGCCTGCGCGAGGTCGCGCGCCACGCCAACCGGTTGCTGTGCATCGAAATGAGCAAGGGCCAGTTGGTCGACGACGTGCGCGCCGTGTTGGGCCCCGATCACGCCGTGGCGTTCTGGGGCCGGGCCGGCGGCGTGGTCCCGACGGTCGAAGACATGCTGGCGCAGATCCGCGCCCAGTTCGCACAGGCGTAGGGGGCCAGCCATGACCGAAGCTGTCGCTTTCGCCCGCACGCCGGTGCTGACTGACTCCTACATGCATTATTGCCCCGGGTGCACCCATGGCACCGCGCACCGCCTGGTGGCCGAGGTCATCGACGAGTTGGGCATCCAGGACCGGACGGTCGGAGTTTCGCCGGTCGGCTGCGCAGTGCTGGCCTACAACTACATCGACGTCGATTTCCTGGAAGCGGCCCACGGGCGCGCCCCGGCCGCCGCCACCGGCCTGCGCCGCACCCTGCCGGCAGACCGCTACGTCTTCGCCTACCAGGGCGACGGCGATCTGGCGTCGATCGGCATGGCCGAAATCCTGCACGCTGCCAACCGCGGCGAGAAGATCACCGTCGTTTTCATCAACAACGCCATCTACGGCATGACCGGCGGCCAGATGGCGCCGACCACCCTGCCCGGCATGCGCACCACCACCTCGCCGCAGGGCCGCGACAGCGCGGACAGCGGCCACCCGATTCGCGTCTGCGAATTGCTCGACACCTTGGTGGCGCCCGTCTTCCTGGCCCGCGGGACGCTCAGTTCGGCCAAGGGCGTGCTCAAGGCCAAGAAACTGCTGCGCCGGGCCTTCGAGTTGCAGCACCAGGGCTTCACGCTGGTCGAACTGCTGTCCACCTGCCCGACCGGCTGGGGCCTGACGCCGGGCGACTCGCTGGCGTGGCTCGACCGCAACATGACGCCGTTCTTTCCGATCCGCACCTTTCGCGAGCCGGGGGCGATGCCGCCGCAGGCCGATCCGTATCGCCCAGACCTGCGGGTGCGCGACGACGGCCCGACCGACGAACCCGAGGAGTGATCCATGGCGCAGCACGACGTGGTGATGGCCGGGTTTGGCGGCCAGGGCTTGATGGCCATCGGCAAGCTGCTGGCCAAGGCAGCGATGTGCGAGGGGCGCCACGTCACCTGGCTGCCGAGCTACGGACCGGAGATGCGCGGCGGCACCGCCAACTGCGTGGTGGTGGTGGACGACGCGCCGATCGGATCGCCCTTCGTGCAGCACGCCCAGGCCGCCCTGGTGATGAACCGGCCAAGTTTCGACAAGTTTGCGCCGCTCTTGGCACCCGGTGGGACGATCGTAGTCAACGGTTCGCTGGTCGACGACCTGCCCGTGCGCTCCGACGTGCGGGTGGTCCGCATCGCCGCCAACGACTTGGCCGCACGGGCCGGCAGCGCCAAGGCCGCCAACATGGCCATGCTCGGCGCCTACCTCGCGCACTGCCCCGTGGTGCGGCACGACACGGTGCGCGACCACATCGCGGCCGCTTTCGCTGGCAAGAATTCCGCGGTTGGCGAAGCGAACGTGCGCGCGTTTGAGGCGGGCTTGGCTGCGGCGACGCGCGCTACCTGACCCAGAATCCCCAGCTTGCCGCGCGCGCCGGATCCTTGAGCCCACCCGAAGTGGTCGGGGTGTACCCGTCGCCGTACCACACGACCATGCCGTTGCTGGTGACGGGGTCTGCACCGCACGCGCCGTAGCAGGTCGAACTGTTGAAGCCGATGAACTGGCGCTCGTACTGCGTGCCGCCGGAGTGACCGCTGCACGACAGCTGCGGGCGGTTGTCGAAGGTCTGGGCGTTGAACTGGCTGCCGGTCTTGAGCTCGGTGACCGAGACCGTGATACAGCTCGTGCTGGACAAGGCCAGGTTGAACTGGTTGTAGCCGCTCGCCTTGGCCCAGCGGTAGGCCAGCTCGTACGACAGCGCGTTGCCAGCAACGGGCTTGGTGCCATTGTTGGTCACGGTCAGCAACACCTGCGACGCAGTCTGCAGCAGCGCCGTGCCGTCGATGGCGGCCTTGCCGGCGCGCACGGCCGGATCCCAGGTGCCGGCCGCGGCGTTGGGCAGGTAGTACACGTCGCTGCCGCCGGACTGCGGCCGGTAGGCGTAGGTCAGCAGGGTCCAGCCGCCGCCGTCGGTGGTCATGTCGCAGTAGGCGTGCACCGGCAGGCCGGCGATGCTGATGTAGTACTGGCCGTCCTTGGCGCCCGGCACTTTGGTCAGGACGTCTTTGCACGACTTGGCCGGGTTGGTCTTGGTGCCGTAGCCGCCGATCGAGATCGGGAACCACTCGCTGCCGTTGCACACGTACAGCGTCTGGTCCTTCTCGCCGACGTAGGCCGCGCCGAGCAAGGTCGCCTCGCACTTCTTGGGGTCGGCTGCCGCCACCGTGAACTGGAAAAGCTGCTTGGTCGGGTCGTAGCCGGCCGTGCACTGCAAGCTGCCGTCGGCCGCAATGCCGCTGACCAGCAGCCCCGTGCCGCACGCGGTGCCGACCTTGGCGAGCACCGGAGGGTTCTGGACGTCGGACCACAAGCCGGTGGTCGCGACCTTGGCCAGCTTGGGCGTCCCTTGCAGATCGGCGTACTGGCCCGTCTTGGCCACGTCGGAGAGCGCGGGCAGGCCTTGCAGATCGGCGAATTGTCCGCTGCCGGCGACCTTGGCCAGCGCCGACGCCTGCACGTACTGACTCAGGTCGGGCGCACCGACCAGGTCCGCGTAGGCGCCGCTGCCGGCGACCTTGTGCAGTTGCGCCTTCTTGGCGTACGCGTCGAGCGCCTGCGGGTCCAGGTGGCTGGCACCGACGCAACCGCTGCATTCGAGCGACTCGGCGACCGCGCTGCGCAGGGCGCTGGCGACACTGGCCAGGGGGCGGCGCGGCAGTTCAGGTTCGCCATTGACCGAGACGCCGAACCACAGCGCACCCGCCGCACCGATTTTGGCCGGTATCGGGGTCTTCTCGCCGATGACGAGCGCGAACTGGCCCGCCTTGACCGAGACGGTCGTCGCCGACTCTTGCCAGAGCGCCGTGCCGCCGGTGTCCGTGGGATACAGCGCGGCCTTGAGCTCGTAGGCGCCATCCGCCACGGGCCCGCCGGCCGACGCGGTGAGCGCGCCGACCACCGACAGCGAACCGGCGACGGCGGCGTGGGCAGCGATGGACACGTGCAGGGCGACCACCGAGGCGGCCAGGATCCAGGGGCAGAACGATGCGATGCGCATGGGCGGCTCCGAACGGTGACGGGGCGAACCCCGACGCAGCGACCGCAGGAGCGTAGCGCGGACCTTGACAGTTTGCCAGCGACCGGCGCAGCCTTGCGGTGGAGCGTTGGCCCTGTGCAATGGGCGCGCATGGGCGCGCGCACCCGGCTGTGGCGCGCGCACGCGGGAGGAGTCCATGCGGGGTCGAGGCATCTTGGGCGCAGGGCTGTTTTGGGTCGTCGCAGGGTGCGCCTGCGGGACCACACCCGCGCCCACCAGCACGGCGAGCGCGGACAGCGTATCGGCCGTCGATGCAGTCGCCGCCGCGGATGCGGCCGCCAAGGACGCCGCCGCGGACGCGCCGGACCCGTGCAAGGGCCAGACCTGTTCTGGCGTCGGCATATGCAAGGTCGCCGCCGGTGGCAAGGCGTATTGCGATTGCGCCGGGCCTGCCTGCCTCTACCCGACGGCAGACCTGCGCTGCGTCTCGGCCGGCGACCTGTGCAGCGAGGCTGGCCTGGCCTGCGAGGGCGGCTCGACCTGCGGCGTGGACGACGACCCGAGCGGCTGCGGCTGCGATTCCGCCAAAATCCACAAGGCCGTGTGCCGCTGCGACAACGGCGCCAAATACGACGCCGGCCAGTGCAAAAGCGACGTCGCCGCGTGCCACTCGCTGCACAAGTGCGTGCCCACCAAGGGCGAGCGCTTCAACCTGGTGGTCTCGGGCGCCGTCACCCTAACGCTTGTGGACCGCAAGGAGTTTGGCGGGGGCCAGGAGTGGACGGCCGGCGGCAACCTGACGCTTTTCAACGTCTGGCCCAAGGAACTGTGCGGGGCGCTCAAACTGGCCAGCGGCCAGGATCTCAAGGTGGGCAGCTCCGATGTCGGCCAGCTCAAGCTGTCGTTCGCCCACGGCGGCAAACAGTACAACTCTGAGAAAGTCGGCGCCGGCGGCAAAGTCGAGGTCAAGGCCGCCACGTGGTGCGACAAGCCGGGGTGCACGGTGTTGGATCTGGCCATCGACGCGGACCTCGGCGGCTTCGACGGGTCGGTGGTACACGTCAAGGGTGTAATCAAAGGCTCGGATTTCTGACCGGGCGCCAGCAAGCAGGCCGCCGAGCGTCACCGGTCTGACCGCGTGCGATCGCCCTTGACGCCCGCCCATTGGCCCCGCACGATGCCCCCCGCGCCGCCGCGTCCCCGCACTGGCGGCCCAGAGGCAACGTGACCCACCGACAACCCCGATTGATCTGGCTGACCGCGCTGCTGGCCTGTACTGAGGCCGAAGCCCCGCCAGCGACCTTGGCCGCCGATACCGCCTCGGCAGGGGCGACGAGCGGGGTCGATGTCACGGCCAAGGCCGACGCGGCCCAGACCGAATCTTCCGTCGGCGACAGCGCTGCCTTGCTCGACCAGCCGGCCGCGGCGGACACTGACATGGCCAAGGACGCCGCCGCGCCGCCCGACGCCGCGGACGCTGCCGATGTCCCCCCAAAGCCGTCCTACACCGCGGTCAGCGTCGCCTGTGGAGCGACCCCGACCGCCGGGGCTGTCCTCGCTGCCCCGCCAAAGGCGTACTCCAGCGGCAAATGCCCGGTGCTGGTGGCGGATGGCAAGACCTTGAATACCTTGAACAGCAAGGGCAACACCCGGCATTTCAAGCTCATCGCCCCGGCCGACAAGAAACCCGGCGAGGCGCTGCCTGTCTTGTTCGCGTGGCACTGGCTCAAAGGATCGGCGAAAAGCTTCATCGAAACCGGCGAGTTGGCTTCAGCGGTCGCCCAGCAGCGCTTCGTCGCGGTGGTGCCCGAATCCAAGGGCGACATCGAGATTCCGCTGGCCAAGGCGTCGTTTCCGTGGCCAATCACCTCGCTGTCGCCGGCTGCGCGCTTCGAGGAGGAATTCACCTTCTTCGACGACATGCTGGCATGCGTGGCCGAGCAATACGCCATCGACGCCCAGTGCGTCTCGGTGGTCGGCGTGAGCGCGGGGGCGCTTTTCGGGGCGCAGCTGGCCCAGGCCCGCAGTGAGCACATCGCTAGTTTCCTGTCGCTGTCCGGAGGCACCCAAAGCGACGGCTTGTCCAACCTCGCGCTTTTGCCCTGGAAAGGCGCCAAGCACAAGCTGCCGGTGCTGGTGCTGTGGGGCGGTCCGCAGGACAGTTGCGCGCTCGTCAACTTTCAGTCGGCCTCGCTGGCCATGCAGAAGGCCCTGGACAAGGAGGGCCATTTCCAGGTCGAGTGCATCCACAACTGCCAGCACGGCGTGCCGCCCGTCGATGCCCCAGAAGGCGTGAGCCAGTTCAAAGCGTTGTGGGATTTCGCGTGGTCGCACCCGTATTGGCTGCCACCGGGGCACTCGCCGTGGGCCAAGGGACTGCCGGCCGATGCGCCGCCGTGGTGCGCGGTGGGTCCGGGCACGGCCAAGATCCGCACGGGCCAGTGCCCACCGCCTAGCTGCCCACTTTGACGAGGGTGCGCTGACGTTTCGATCGTGCCATTGGCGCTACTTGCACGCGCCCGCCACGCACTTGCCGCCCGCAGGACACTCGCAGTCGACCGTGCACGCCTTGGGCGGGGCGACCGGCAGCGAGCAGTACCCGGTGATGCAGGTCTCGCCGACGTGGCATTCGCACGAGGCCTTGCAGCGCACCAGGCAGTAGCCAAGTACGCAATCCTCGCTGAGCGCGCAGTCCTTGTGGGCGGTGCAGACATAGCCGCCACCCTTGCCGACGCCTGCGGCCTGCTGGCCAGAACCGCTGCTGCTGCTCGAGTCGGCGCCCGTTGCGGCGCTGCCACTGCCCGATCCGGCGCTGCCACTGCCCGATCCGGCGCTGCCACTGCTGCCAGCATCCGTTGCCGCCGTGGATCCGGCGTCCTTGGTGGTCGAAGGGGACGCGGTGCCGGTCACCTTCGACATCGGCGCCCCGGCGCACCCGTAGCCACCGTCGGGCTGGCAGCTCTGCTTGATGACACACTTGCAGCCGTCGCGGGCGGTGTCTTCGTCGGCCTTGAACTCGGCCTTGCAGCCGTCGATGCACGTTTCGAACGACGACGGACCGATGTTGCCGCACGTGAACAACTGCGTGCAGAACTTGCCGCACACCTCGCCGGGACTGGCGGTGTCGTCGGCTTCGGCCCAATGGCCGCGGTGCCCATAGTTCTCGACGTGGCAGGCGGAAATCAAGCCCAGCGCACTCAGGATGGCGACAGAACCAGCGGAAAGTAAACGCATGACATCCTCCAGGACAAGGCAGACCCGTACCAGTGCCTCGCGCCCGGCCGGACACCATGTCGGCCAGGGCGGGCATTCGGGGCGGGACCGGGCACGCCGTGGTGCCTGCGGTTCGACCCTTCATGCCCGCGGGGCGGCGGTTCGTTCAAACTTGCACAAACTTTTTGCAACGGCGCCTGTTTTCAACGGCTTGATCCGAATTTGCCGGCCGGCGGCGGGCGCGCTACCTTGCCGGCGCAGCGGCCGGTCGGCGTCCATTCGCGGCCCGCGGCCTTTTTCGCACCCGGATTGAACGGAATGCGCGCAGCCGGGCAAACAGGGTTGACCGTGCGGCCAGATGTGGGCCGCAAGGAGCGACCCCGCGCCCATGACCGCCTTTGCCCAAACGCTCGAGGCCCCGTTGTTCTGGCGGCGTAGCGCGCCCACCGGCGACGCGCTGATCGATGCGCTGCGGCGCGGCGACCTCGCGGCAGTCGGCACGGCGTACGACCTGCACCACCAAGCCGTGCGGGCGTTTGCGCGCAGGCTGACCGGCGACGCCGACGCGGCCGAAGATCTCGTGCAAGAGGTGTTCATCACCCTGGCCAAGGCGGGCGGCAAGTTCGACGGCCGCTGCGCGTTGCGCACCTTCCTCATCGGCATCGCCATCAACCACGCGCGCCACCATGTGCGGGCCGCCGCGCGCCGCCGCCGGGCGTGGCTGCACGCGAGCGACGGCCAGACCGACCACGCGCCAGCGGCCGACGCGTCGAGCGCCCAAGCCGAACTCGCGGGCCTGTTGTCGCAGGCGCTCGACGAACTGCCGATCGACCAGCGCGTTGCGTTCATCTTGTGCGAGGTCGAGGAGCGCACGGCTGCCGAGGCCGCCGACCTCACCGGCGCGCCCGAGGCCACCATGCGCACGCGGCTTTTCCACGCGCGCAAGAAGCTGCGCGAGGCGCTGCAGCGCAAGGGGTTGTCGTGAACGAGCCGTTGCCCCCCGAGGATGCGCTCTTGCGCGCGGCCCGCGCGCTGCGCGAGGCCTCCGAGGCCCGCAGGGACGGGTCGCCGGCCCAGCGCGGCCGCATCCTGGCACAGGTCCACGCCCACCGTCAGAGCGCCGAGCGCCGGGCCGCGGCCGGTCTCGCCCTGTCGGCGGTGTTGGTGACGTCCACTGCCATCGCGGCCGCCACCGGCACTCTGCCCAAGGTGGTGGCCGCGGTGCAGCGTGCCGTCGGTCTGGCGCCGGCCGAGGCACCTGTCGCGCCCGCATCGGTCCAGAGCGTCGCCGCCACCCCAAGCAACGCCAAGCGGACGCGACCGGCAGACCAGGTCCCCCCGTCGAGCGAACCGGCGGCCGACGCCCAGCCGGCGCCGCCCGAACCGCCCACGCCCGAGCCGCCCCAACCCGAGCCGCCAGTTGTCGAACCGCCGGCGCTGCAAGTTCTCGAGCCTCCGCCCGCCGATCCGGCGCGATCGGCCAAGCCGCGCGCGACCTCGCCCAGGCCGGTGCCGGCCAAGCCTGCCGTGCCCGACCCGGTCCCCCCCAACGACCCGCAGCCGGCCGCGGCCCAACCGGCGCCGCCCCCAGTCGCGCCCGCGCCGCCGCACGACGAGACCCTGGCCCTTTTCCGATCGGCCCAGGCCCTGCAGTTCCGCGACAAGGCCTATGCCAAGGCCCTGGCCGGCTGGGAAGCCTACCTGCGCGCCGCGCCGGCCGGTGCGCTGGCCCCCGAGGCCCGCTGGAACCGCGCCGTGTGCTTGCTGCGCTTGGGCCGCAAGGCCGAGGCCCGCATCGCGCTCGAGCCTTTCGCGCAGGGCATGGAAGGCGGCTACCGCCAGGCCGAGGCAGCGCGCCTGATGGCCGCCATGCAGGAGGGCGAGCCATGAGCCGCAGCACCGCCCTGACCCTGTCGCTGGCATGGACTGTGTGGGCCAGCCCGGCCACCAGCCAGCCAACGCCGCCGTCCCTGTGCCTGCACGTCGAGTCAGCCGACGGCGTGCCGCCGGCGAGCGCGCTGCAACTGGCCATCGAGCACGAACTCGAGGTGCCGGTGCGCACCGAGATGCCGTGCCCGGCCGCGAGTGGGGCCTTGACGGTGACCCCCGCCGGTCCCGGTCAGGCCCATGTCGCGTTCGTGGCACCCGATGGCCACAAGGCCGGCCGCGCCATCCGGTTGCCCGCCGAGACCGCGCGCGCCGCCGAAACGATCGCGCTCCTGGCCAGCAGCCTGGTGCGCGACGAGGCCGGCGAGTTGCTCGACACCCTGCGGAAAAGCAAACCCGCGCCCAAGAAAGCGGAAGTGCCGCCTGCGCCCTCGCCACCGCCGACGCCGCCCGTGCCGGCGCCCCTCCCGGCGGGCACGCCACCCGCGCCGCCCCCGCCCTTGCCCGCCGGTGTGCCCCCGCCGTCGCCTGCACCGCCCGGACCGCCCGCGGCCACTGCGGCCGACGGCGACGACGACGCATGGCGTCCAGATGGCGGGGGCCTCAGCATTGCAGTCGACCTGGTGCCCGGCGTCTCGCTGCCGCCGGGTCGCTTCACCTCGCCCACCCGCTCCTTGTCGTTCGGCGTCATCGGGGCGTGGTCGCCCGGGCTGCGCGGCATCGAGGCCGCCCACGTGTTCGCGCTCAAGTCGCGCAGTGCCCGCGGCATCCAGATGGCCGGCGGGTTCTGCATAGTGGCCGAGGAACTGCGCGGCATCCAACTGGCGGGAGGCCTGAACGTGGTCGGCGGCCGCCTGCGCGGCATCCAAGGGTCGTTCGGCGTCAACATCGCCCGCAGCATCGACCGCGGCGTGCAGTTCGGTTCGCTGAACCTCGCCGGCGCCTCCGATCGCGTGGTCCAGTTCGGGTTCGCCAACCTGGCCGTCGGCGAACTGCGCGGCATCCAGGGCGGCTTTTTCAACGCGGCGCGCGGCGACCTCCGCGGCGTGCAACTCGGCCTCGCCAACCTGGCCACCGGCAGCGTGCGCGGCGTGCAGGTCGGCTTGCTGAACCTCGCGCGCGACGCCGACGCCGGTATCGGCCTGCTATCGCTGTACTGGAAAGGTCGCACCCACCTCGAAATGTGGTCCCAGGACTGGGCCCGGGCGATGATCGGGCTCAAGCACGGCAGCCGCTACATCCACAACATCGTCGCCGTCGGCGGTCGCAGCGTCGGCGACCGATGGCTGCCGGTGGTCGCGCTCGGCCTCGGCCTGCGAGCGCGGCTCGGCGACCGACTGCACGTCGACGTGGACGCCGTGCACCACCTGCTGTTGCAGGGCCAGAGCGCCGAGGACCAGGCGCCCGACCACCTTTCGCAAGCCAAGGCCACGGTCGGCCTGCGACTTTTCCGGTCGGCCACGGTGTTCGCCGGCCTGAGCCTGAACGCGCTATGGCTGCCGACCCGCGACCTCGTCGAAAGCCTGACGCCGTTTGAGCGCGACGACAGCACGCGCAAGGACGTGTGCCAGAACTGCGCCGAGCGCCGCTCCGCCGACCTGTGGCCCGGCGTGGTGGTCGGCGTGGCAGGATTCTGACGCTGGCGCGGCGGCTTGGTTGCGAATGGCATCTGGTACAACGGACACCGCGACCGTGCGGGGCTTTCAGGGTCAGCCGGCAGCGCCGGACGGCGGCAGACCAGGAGCAGGCCCAGGAGCAGGGTCAGGGACAGGACCAGGACCAGGGGCAGGGACAGGGACAGGAGCAGGGACAGGGTCAGGGACAGGCCCAGGAGCAGGGACAGGCCCAGGAGCAGGGTCAGGGACAGGACCAGGAGCAGGGTCCTACTTCATTCGCTCCAGCGCCACCGCGTGCCACTGCGGGTAGCCCTGCAAGCCGTAGAGAGCCGATTGCGCCTGCCTTTGCTCCACCGCAGCGAGCTCCGCGATGTGTTCGGCCGTCCACTGCGGATCCAAATCGGCCAGCGCTTGCACGAGCATGCCTGCGCCCGGCGGCTTGAGCGCGACTTTCTGAATCAAGGCCACTGCCCTTTGCTGGTCGTCTCTTGCGCCGATGTCGGGCGGGGCAATCGCCGTGCACGCCCTGGCCACCCACCAGTCCGGATCGTCTTGGCCGGGCTGCGGCGGCCGCCCCAAGTCGGTCCACTGCGGTTCGGCCAACACCAGCTGCGCCAAGCGCCGTGGCCACTGCGGGGCGACATCAAGCAACGCGAACGCCTTGACCGTGCCCAAGCGCACGGCAGGGTCCGGGTGGCGCACGGCAGCCAACATCGCGTGCCCAAACGCTTCTTGGTCTTCACCGCGCAAGCCGGCAAACACCAGGCCGAGCGCCGTACCGATCGACCCTTGCCGTTCGAGCGAATTGTCCGTTGCCAACGTTGCCACCGCATCGTCCCAATGTCCGGCACCCAAAGGCACGCCCAAGGCCTCGCACGGCGCGACCAGCGCTGGATGCCCCGCGCAACGCCACGGTGTCGTGGCGCCCCAATTCGCGTCGGGCTCCGGCGCCGGACACGCGCTGACGCGCGACTCCTGGTGGCAATGGCAGGCGTAAAGCCGCGCCAGACCAGCGCCGCCCGCTTGGGGACCCGACACTGCCATGAGCTGCCATGCCGCGAGCGCAGTCGCCTCTTGTCGATGCACGTCGCGCGCCACCGACCGGACGGGGCGGCCGCAGTCGCCGCACACCAGGTTGTTGCAGCCCGGTCCGTGGTTTTGGCGGGTCCACTTGCGCGCAAAGGGCCAAAGCGGCAGCAGTTGACTGCCACTGACCAGATAGCCGTCGTCGATGCAATACTGAAGCGGCGTCAGCAGTTCCGCGGCCAAAGATCGCTCCGCTAGGTCGTACCGGCTTGGGCAGTCGCGGCTCCGGCAGGCGTCGGCGCGGCTTCATCCGGGAAGCGTTTCTTGCCATCGGGCTTGGCCGGCGTCAGGCCGCAGGCTTCGCGCAGGGACTCTTCGGTGTACGGCGCGATGTTGCGGTACATCTGCTGGCCGGCGGTGTAGCCCGCGCCGTGCGTGGCGGCCGAAGTCATGACCTCGACCAGGGTGTGGGCATGGATCGGCAGCAGGTAGCCGATGCAAGCCAAGCGCGCCTCGTTCGAGCCCACGCCTTGGACCACGTCGTTGACGTTCATCAGCATGTTGGTGGTGCCTGACGGCCCGCCGGCCAGCGGCAAGCTCATCGCCCGCATCGCCACCACCCACGGATCCAGCTCGTTGATCATCAGGCGTTTGGTGCCTTCGGACCACGCGATCAGGGTGTCGCGGTCGCCCGGTTGCAGGCCCATGCGCTCGCGCTCGCGCGGACCCGGCTGCACCTGCGCGTCGAGCGATCCGACTGGCCGCGCCGACATGTCGCAGCCCGCGCCGTCCGGTGTGCCGTTGATTCGGTTGTGGATCGGTTGCGCCACGCCGCGGGTCTGGGCCTGGCCGTTCAACACATCCGCAGATTGGCCAGCGATGGCCGGCGCGCCCTGCGGCAACTGCACTTGCCCAGGGTTGTCGCGCTGGACCAGCCACATCGAATCGGCCTGGATCCTGTCGAGCAGCGGCAAGTTCAGGTTCGCGGCCTGCGCCACCTGCTGCAATTGGGCACGAGCGCTGGCGTCCTGGGCCTTGACGTGCTCGCCGTTGAGGATTTCGGCCCCAAAGTTGTAGATGAAGGTCATCATCTCGCGGATGGTGGCCGCGCCGGCCGCTTGGGCCGCGACCTGCCGCGCGGCGTCGAAGTTGGCGAGGTTCGCCTGGATTTGCAGGGCGCTCGCCATCACCGCCTCCATCGCAGCCACGGTGTTGGGCACCGCGCCTGCAAAGTTGTTCCGGGTGGTCATGCACTTCTGATACAGACCTTGGAGCGCGGCCTGGGCGGTCGCAGCGTCGCCCCCAGCGGTCAGGCTGACCCGGGCATCGAAATACGCCCGCACCCGCGCCATGATCGCTGCGGCGTGCGGCACGCCGTCGATGGCGGCCTTGCTGCCGAGGTTGCGCTCGAAGTCCAGCGCTTCGCGCTCAAAGGCCGGGTTTGCGGCGTTGGTCGTCAGCGCCGTCTGGCCGGGCGCCATTTGCCCTGGCGCCATGCGTGACTCGGCTTCGTGCGAGGCCGGGTTGACCGCGTTGGCGTTGAACTGGCCCGGCGCGGCATTTGCACCGCGGTCGTCCGTCCTGCCTTGCTGGGTCTGCACGTTCTGGTTCGACTGCGCGACCGGCACCTGCCGTTGCAGCTGTTGGGCCACTTCGGGTGCCAGGGTCGTCGGCTCGCTGGTCGCCACGGCCTGGCCGTTGGCCAAAATGTGGTAGGTGTGCCCCGGATCGTCGCGGCGCACGTTTTCGCTTGGCACCGTCGCCACCACCTGCGACTGCCAGCCGCCCGGAGCGTTGCCGACCGCGTGGCGCGATCGGGCGTTCGGCATCGCGGCCGACGTTTCGCGCGCGGCTCCCGGCACGGTCGGCGCTGGGCTGGGGTTTTGACGCTCGTTGGCGGTGGTGCTCAGGATGTCGTTGTACATCCCGCGGGCTTCGGGCGCCGTATGGAGGATCGACGTATCGGCATTGTTGCCGCGCGCGAGTTCCTCGGTCGGCGAGCTGCCCGGCACCGCGTTGTTGACCTGCGAGGCCACGCGCTGGATATCGGCGAGGAAATCGTCGCTCGGGATGACCGCCTGTGCGGACACGACCTCGTTGTAGGTCACGCCCTTCTCCAGGAACTCGCCGATGCCGCCGTCGGTGACGCCGTAGTCGTTTTCGCCGACGTTGCGCGAGACCCACAACACGCTCATCAACCCGTCGAACGCGGTCGGCTTGCGGATGTCGCGAGCGCCGGCCTCCAGCGTGCGCTGGATGTTGAGCACCACGGTGCCGTTGGGGTACCACTCGGGCTGCAGGGCGCCCAACTGCATCATGCTGGCAAACTGGGTCTCGTTGCTGCCGGGCGGCACGGTGATTTCGCCCGGCTTGTACCACGCGGCGTAGGGCGAGATCGGCTTGGACTTGTCGAGCGTGGTCAGCGGGTCGCGCGACGCGATGATGTGGCGGTAGGCCTTGAGGCGAGTCGCGCGGTCGGCCTTCTTGGCCGCGATGGTGTCGGGTCGGGCGCGTGCGGCGGCCAGCGGGGTCTCGATGGCGGCGTCGATCTCCGGGGCGATGGTGTTGATGTCGTAGACCTTGTCGACGCTCTGGTTGCGCGAACTGTAGGGCGTGATGCGGTCCGGGGTGATGGGATTGCCCTTGAACGAGAACTGGGCCGGCGGGGCCGCGGCCTTCATCGCGTTGTAGGTGCGCGTGCGGTCGGTGAAGCTCGGCTTCTTCATCTCGGTGACGAGGTTCAGGTAGAAACTGTCCTTGAGCCCCGGATCGCTCAAGTGCGCCTCGCCGTCGATGTCGGCGAACTTCTGGACCGCGATGGGGTCGGGCGCGCCGACGGTCTGGGTCGCCGGACGCGGCTGACCGACGTCGAGAAAGGCCGCAATGGCATCGTGGCGCAGCACACCGACGTCGGCATACAGGCCGTCAAAGTCCGCCTGGGTCTTGCTGGCGGTGGCGAGCTTGGTGGCCAGCGGCTGCGCGATGTCGCCCAGCGCCTGGTCCTTGGCGAGGATCGACGACAGCGCCGCTCCCTCGGTCAGCGGCTGCGGCGCGGTGGCGGTGCCCGCTGCGGCGTCCGGTCCTTGCGCCGCTGGTTCGCGCGGAGCAGGGACGGCGCCGGGCCCGGCGGGAGCAGGGGCGGCAGGCGCAGGGGCGGAAGCGGCTTCGGGCGGTGGCATCGCAACCTCGACAGCAGGGCGGATGGGCCGCCACGCGGGACGGACCGGGTCGCAGTGTACGCCCCGATCGCGACCTGCGGCAAAGCCGATCGCCCGGGCGGGGCAGCGGCCTGGGGTCGCCAGACCAGTGAACGCGCCCAAACGGAGGCCTGGGAGGTGGGGTGCCACGTCGCGTAGGAGAGGATACGGCCAAAACCCCGTCCCGCTTGGGTGAGATCCCGATCCATCGCATGCTTGGCCTCGCGGCCCGGCACCTGCCGGTGGAACACCCCCTCTCGTGCGCCGGCCGTGCCTTGCTGCCGGCCGAGGTTTAGGAACTGGAAAATAATAAGTCTATCACTCTCACATCAGGACGGAGCCGCGAGTCGGACCTTTGGTCCGCGAGCTGGCGACCCACGGAGCAAGCAAACGGGCCCGAGAAATGATTGAGTAAATCATTTCCTGGCCCTTACGCGAGGGCGCCGCCGCGCGCGCTCCTGACCCCGTCGCACGCCACGGATCGGCCGCCGGTCAGCAGGTTGCGGGTTTCGGTGTGGCCCAGGACCACCTCGATGTCGCGCCCACAGCCGCATCGCGCCCGATGGGTGGTCGTGTACCACAGTTCCAGGCGGCCAAAGTGGTCGTCGTCGTGGGTGTCGAACACGGGCGGCGCCACGGTCTCGCGGCTTGTTCCACAGCCGGCGCAGCGCACGGTCGCGCGGGCCAGACGCAGTTCTTCTTCGGGTTCCACAACCACGGCCTGGCCGACTGCGACGGACACGTCGCGAACACCCAGGGTCAGAGACACGCGCGGCGACGCCATGGGCCGATTGTGCGCGGTCGTGACCGCCGCGGCAACCCGCTGGGGCCCATTGGGGCGCGGTTCCAGATCAGGGGCCTGGCTGCCTCCATGGAGGCTTGGTGTGTTTCGCCAAGAGGGTGTTGATGAATGAAACGCCCGTTCCGCCTGGAGGGTCAGCCTGCGCTACATCAACTTGGACTTTGCCGACAGGCTCTTGAGCACCGGCGTCAGCTTCTTGTCCTTGGTCGTCAACTGTACCTCGACCTGCAAGAGGTTGCCGACGATGTTCTTGGTGGCCAGGTTGTAGGGGAACTTGTCGGGCGGGAACTCGACGGGTTCCGACCACGCGGCCTTTTCGAGCAGGTCCTTGCTGTTGGCAGCCCGGAAGCGCATGCGCAGCGCAGTGCCCTCGGGAAGATCTGCTTCGGCGCTGACCGACTGCCAGATCTGCTTGGGAATGTTCTGGGTGATCGGGTTGACCGTCACGCCGCCAAAGAACACGGTCGTGTATTGGCCCTTGGGCGCGGTGAAGTAGTTGAGCGTGTAGCCCGTCATGTCCGAGTAGGTGTAGGGCGAACTGCCTACGGCCACCGTGCCCACGGCCGAATTCGTCTTGGGGTCGAACTTGGTGGTGCTGCTGCCGCCTTGGTTGACCGCCCACACGAACCCGTCGTAGTCCAAGGCCACACCCACCGGGTATTGCGCGCCAGCAATCTTGGCTTCGACATTGGGCGGGTTGTTGTTGGCGTTGATCTTGGTGACCATGCTCGACCCGTCGGCGGCGGTGTAGACGTAGCCGTCGTTGCTGGTGGCCACGCCGCGACCGCCGCCAGCGATGCCCGAGACCACCGTCCAGGCATTGGGTCCGGGATTGGAGGTGTCAAAGCGCGAGGCGCTGCCACCCGACGCCACCCAGATGTTGCCGAATTTGTCGACGTTGATGCCGTAGGCCCCGGCCTTGTACGGGTACTTGGTGACGTTCTTGGTGGCCGGGTCGACGCGGATGAGCTGGCCGCAGCCGGCGCCCTGGACCCAGATGATGCCCTTCTGGTCGATGACCAGCCCGTAGGGGCTGCAACCGATGTTGACGCTGTCCACCGACTTGCCCTGCAAGGGTTCGAGGCGGTGCAGGTTCTTGCTGTTCCAGAAGCCGATCCACACGTGGTTGTCTTTGTCGACGCCCGCGGCGCGAGCGATGGTGGCGCCGTCGGGGTACGAGATGAACTTGACGCACTCGTCGGTGCCCGCCGGCAGGACCGCGCCAGCGCCAGCGCCGCTCGACGTCTCGATGACGCCGTTGCCGTTCTTGTCCACGCAGTTCTTGGTCTCGGCCATGATCTTGGCCACGCCGCCGTCGCCGCGACAGCCGACCCACACGTTGCCGTCCAAATCGACCGAGGTGCGCGATGGATCCTTGCACACCGCGAAGCGGCCCACTTCCTTGATGGTCTTGCAATCGACCTTGGACACGGTGTTGTTCGGCGAATTGGCGACCCAGATGAACTTGAGGTTGAGGCTGATCTGGGTTTGGTCCAGTACGAGGTTGCCGTTGCTGATGCCAAGGCCCGTCGAGTTTTCGCTGTTGAGGTTCCACTCGTTGGTCGAACCGGCGCCGATCTTCTGTTCGTTGCAGGTCAGGTCGCAGGTGCCGCAGCTCGACTTGACGCCCTCGTCGGTCAGCCCGTCGCAGTCGTTGTCCTTGGCGTCGCACTTCTCGGGGTCGGGGAACACCTCGTTTTGGCACTGCGTCCAGAACCCGTCCTTGCACTGGTGCTGGCCGGCGAGGCATTGGCCCTTGCCGAGCCAACTCGGGTCGCCCGAGTAGCAGCTGAGCGGTTTGCTGCTGGCGGCGCACGAGCAGCCGGGCGTGCCGGCCTTCTTGCAGTCCGGGCAGGTCACGTTGAAGTTCGGGTTGGTGTCGTCGCAGTCCTCGCCCTTGGGGCAGCCGGGGCCGTAGTCGTCGCCGTCGAGGTCTTCGATGCACACCTGCGCGGCGTCGGGCGAAGCATCCGGAGCGGGCGTGCCGGTATCCTGGTCGGTGCCCGGGTCGGCGTCGGGGTCGGGCGTGGCGGCGTCCTGATCAGTGCCGGGTCCAGCGTCCGGGTCGGGCGCGGCGGCGTCCTGGTCGGCGCCAGCCTGGGCCGCGTCTTGATCGGTGCCGGTCTGGGCCGCGTCCTGATCCGTGCCGGCCGGAGCGGTGTCCGCACCACCCTGGCTGGTGCCGGTGTCGGCGCCGCCACCCTTGGAGGCGTCGACGCTCGCGGTGCTGCTGCCGCCGTCGGTGGTGGGCAGCCCGCCGCCGAGGTTGCCCCCGCCATTGGGAAGCAGCGGCCCTGCGCCCGAGCCACCCGTGCCACTGTCCGGATTGGAACAACCGAGCGCGACGACCATCGCTGCAAGCGCAGCCTGCACGCGACGATCCGTGGCCCAGGGCAAGCAAATCGGCAACAGCATCACGCCCTCCTCGGGGCCCGACGCGCGTGCATCGGAAATACCACGACTCCGCGCGCACGAAGCCACCGTGCAAGGTATGGGTTTTGTCGATGCGCGGCAAGCACAATGCGCAGCCTCCGCAACGGCATGGGCGCGCTGCTGGGGCCGCCTGTCACCGCGAGAGATCCCGCGCATTGACGCGCAGATTGTTGAGTTCATTGAATTGGATCGACTTGACGCGTCGCGCGTCCCCGCGAACCCGGCCGTTGCCAGTGCGCGCGCTGCGCTACGGTGGACGCGGAGGAGCCATGCACGCCATGCCCAAACCCACGCCGACCGCCGCGCTTGGCCTCCCGGATCGCTGGGGCGCGGTGATCGTTTGGGCGGCCTCAACCGGCCTCCTTTTTGCAAGCTGCGGATCATACAGCAGTTCTTCCTACGACCAGGAAGGAGGCTGGGCCGAGGCGCAACAAGAGACCGGCGATCGCGGCGGCGGTGAAGAATTGCAAGCGACCGCCGCCGTGGCCAGCGAGGCCGACGCGCGCCCAAGTCCACCGCCAAGGCCCGCGGGACGACCTTCGCCCAGCC
This sequence comes from Deltaproteobacteria bacterium, assembly GCA_016875335.1. Taxonomy (GTDB): domain Bacteria; phylum Myxococcota_A; class UBA9042; order UBA9042; family UBA9042; genus SXRM01. The sequence goes on from VGRO01000028.1 coordinate 31,632, forward strand.
CGCCGCGCGACTACGCTCCCGCCACGCCCGCCCGCGACTACGCCAAGAAGGCGTACAGCAGCGGTCCCTCTGGCGGGCAGATGGCCAAGTCCGGGCGATCGTACGCCGACCCACAGCCTCAAGCGCAAAGCGCCCGGCCCGGCGAAGTCAAGGGCGCCAAAGAAGTCAGCCAGCCGATGGTCGTGTACTTCGGCTATCTGCGGCTGCGGGTGCGCCGGCAGATCGAGTCCTTTGACGCCATCACCAAACTGGCGCAGGCGGCCGGCGGCTACGTGCAGTCGCTGTCGGGCCAGACCATCGTGGTCCGGGTGCCGGCGACCGATTTCGACGCGGCGATGGCGCGCTTTGCCGCCGTCGGCGAGATGCTCGACCGCCGCATCAAGGCCGTGGACGTGGCGCGCCAGTTCACAGACACCGAATCGCGGCTGCAGGTCGCGGTGCAGGCGCGTGCGCGGTTGTTGCAACTGCTCGAGCGCGTCAAGAACACCGACGAGCGCCTGCAGATCCTGCAAGAAATCAAGCGCCTGACCGAGATGATCGAGACCGCCGAAGGCACGCTGGCGACCCTTCGCAACCTGGCGAACTTCTTTACCATCACCATCGATGTCGAACCCGTCGTGGCGGACGGCGGCCACATCGTGCACCGCTCGCCTTTCGGGTGGATTCAGGCGCTGACGGCGCACTTGGTCACCCTGGTCGAGGGCAAGAAAGCCGTCAAGATGACCATGCCCAAGGGATTCGTGCACTTCGACCAGGACGACGTGTTCCGGGCCCAGGCCGCCGACACGTCGCTGTTGCGCGTCGGCCGAGTCAAGAACGAGCCGCGCGGCGATGCGGCGTTCTGGTCACAGGCCGTCCAGCACGAGATGGAGGGCCGCGACGAGGAACTGGTCGACAAGCGCACGGTCGGCGGTTGGCCGATCCTGGTCACCGACACCGACCTGCACCTCGAAGTGCCGCAAGATGTCCTGGCGGCAACCGTCGACGAACTGGCGGCGGCCGGCATCGTATTGCAAAAATCGCTGCAGCGCGTGGACCTGACCGAGCAGATCGCGCAACTGCAAGCCAAGCTCAAGAGCAAGCGCGAGATCCTGGAGCGCCTGCGCAGCTTCTTTGCCGACTCGGACACCCACAGCACGCTGCGCATCGAGCAGTCGATGACGCAACTGGTGGTCGAGATCGAGCACCTGCAAGGCGAGCTGAACGTTGCCGAGTCCAGCGCGCGCATGGCCCACGTCCAGGTCAGCTTCCAGTACCACCAGAAGCAGCGCATCACCTACGTGCGGTCGCCGTTCGAGTGGCTGAACACCTTGGACATCGACCGGTTCGTGGCGGAGTTCTGATGAATCGCATGGCCGCGTGGGCCCTGCTCGGCGCATTGGCCGGGTGCGCGCCCGTCTACACCATGACCCCACCCGAGGGCTTCGTGCGCTACGAAAAGCGCAAGGGCCTGGCCTTCATCACCGCCGACGGTGTGCAGGTGCGCGGCCGCACGGTCAAGAACTATCCCAAGGCAGATTTGCCGTTCTGGGCCGACGCCATGGAACGCCACCTGGTCGCGCGCGGCTACCTGCTGCACGGCAAGACCTGCTTCAAGACGGCGGCGGGCCGCGATGGCTGCACCGCAGAGTTCGTGTTGCCGCACGGCGGCGAGGACTGGGTGCTTGCCGAGACGGTGTTCGTACACGGCGACCACTTGGCGCTCGTCGAGGCGACCGGACCGTTCGACCGCTACAAGAAGGCGGCGCCGGCGATCGCCAAGGCCTTGCAGTCGTTCGAGATCGCCGAGTAGACGCGGGTCGCTGGGCCCTTCGCAACCGGGTCGCTGCTCGCCATGACCCGGCTGGAGCGGCAGCGGTCGGCGGACGGTTGCCCGATCGCCTCACGGCTAGGCGCTGCGACATTGCCCTTTTCACGGCCAGCCGCGACACTGCCACCGCGGGCCAGCGTGGCCTGCCGCTGCCCACGTGACCGACGCCGCCGCGAACCCGCTGCAGCCGCCCCCGCCGACGACCCGCCGCATCCGGGTGCAATGGCGCGATCCGCGCGCGGTGGCCGCCGCGCTGCCGAGCGACCCGATCCTGCGGGCCCGCCACCGGGCATTGGCCGACCTGCGCCGCCAACGCCTGGGTTTCTGGCGGTCGATCGGCCGCAGCAACCGGCTGTTCCCGCGCAAGCTGGTGGTGACGCGCGAGGGCAAGTGGATCATCGGCATCGCGCTCCTGCTCGGCGCCGCGGCAGTCAATACCGGCAACAACCTGCTCTACCTCGTGCTGTCGCTGGCGATTTCGGTCATCGCGATCTCGGGCATGTTGAGCGAGTGGTGCCTGCGCGAGCTTGAGCTGCTGCGCTGCTACCCGGCCGAGCTGGTGGCGGGTGCCGTGACCGCGCTGCGCATCGAGGTCTTCAACGACAAAGGCCGGCCCGCGCTGCACCTGGAGGTGGGCGAGGTCACCGACGGAGCGACCGACGTGCAGGTGCGCGATGGCTACGTGCTGCACCTCGGCCCGCGCGAGGTCGGCCAGGCGTTCGGGGCGATTCGGCCGTTGCGGCGCGGCCCCATCGCCACGGCCGGGCTGCAACTGACGACCGGCTATCCCTTTGGCTTCGCGCGCAAATCGCGGCTTTTCGACGAGCCGGCGGCGTTCCTGGCGCTGCCGACCGTGACGCCCACGGACCTCGAATCGCTGGGCGCCCACGACCGCGGCGCCACCGAACTGTCGCGCAAAGTGGGCCAAGGCGACACCTTTGCCGGGCTGCGCGATGCTCGGCCTGGCGACGCCCAGCGCGACATCTATTGGAAGGCCTCGGCGCGCCGGCAGCGGATGATTGCCCGCGAGTGGCAGGCCGAGGCCAACCGCGTGGCCGTGGTGCGCTTTGCCCACGTCGCCCCCGGCCCGAGCCAGGATCCGGCGGCGCTCGACGCGGCCTGTGCGCGGGTGGCCGGCATCTGCGAGGCGCTGTTGCGCGGTCTTTTCGCGGTCGGGTTGCAGACCTTTGCCGGCAGCGTCGCGCCCGAAGCCGACCCGGCGGGCCGCGGCGATCCGCTGTTGCGCATCCGAAGGCTGCTGGCGTGGCTGACCCCGGCCGACCAGCCGCCGCCGCCGCAGTGGCCGTTGGCCGACGCCGACTGGGCCGCCACCGTTCGCGCCGCCTATGACACCCAGGCGCGCCTGCAGCGCGGCGAGGCGCTGCCCTGGGCGCCGCTCACCACGGCCGCGCCGGCAGAGGTGGTGCTGGTGCGCTTCGACAGCCGCGACGACGTGCGGACCTTGGGCCCGTGCGACCGCGAAATCGTCATCGACGCGGCCGGCCACATCGTGCGCACGCTGCACCACCGCAGCGCACACCAGGCGGCATAGATGACCCACTCGGCGGCACACGCTGGTGGCTGGACGGTGCACCACAGCCTGCTTGCCGTGGCGTACGGGATGGTCGCGGCTGGCATCTTGCCCATCGCTGCCTCGGGAGAGCTCGGCTGGCTGCCGCCGGCGGCGTTCGTGGCGGCGATGCTGGTGTCGCTGTTGCGCGACCCGCGGGTGTCGCCGGTGCGGCCGGTGACCGCACAACTGTGGACCGCGGTGCTCGTCCTGTCGTTTGCCGCAACCATCGTCCGGTCGCTGCAAGACAGCCTGTGGCTCGTGCACGCCATGGAGTTCGCGCTGCTCGTGACCGTGAGCCGCTTCTTCCAGCGCCGCTTTGCCAAGGACTATCTGCAGCTGTTGGGCCTGTCGTTCATCCTGCTGCTGACCGGCGCCATCGTCCAGCCCGGCCCGATGTTCGCCGTGTGCTTCTTGGCCTACACCGTCCTGACCATGTGGGGACTGACGCTGCTGCACCTGGTGCGCGAACTTGAGTTGCAGACCCACACCGGTCCCGAGCACCTGCTGCCGCCGCCGCCGCCCAAGCGCCGTTGGCTGGGCCTGCTGCCCCCCAAGGTCGCGCCGCCGCCGGTGCAGTGGCCGGAGCTGCCGGTCCACGCCGGCACCATCGAGTGGCGGTCGCGGCGCCTGATTGGCCCGCGCTATTTCGCGGCCACCAGTGTGCTGTCGCTGCTGGTGCTGGCCGGGTCGGCGCTTTTCTTCTTCCTTTTCCCGCGTCTTGGCGTCGGGTTCTTCTTTGCGCAGACGCGGCCGGCCAAAAGCGTGGTCGGGTTTTCCACCGATGCCCAGTTGGGTCAGTTTGGCGCCATCAAAAGCAACGCCGAAGTCGTGGCGCGCGTAACCTTTCCCGACGACCCCGCGCGGTTGCTGGCCGGGGTGCGCCTGCGCGGCGTCGCATTCGACCACTACGCCAACAACGGCTGGACCCGGCTCAAGGAAGAACCGTGGCCGCTGCGCTACCGCGACGGCAAGCTGGTGCTGCCGCGCGCCGATCCGCCCGAGCCGGGCGTCAGCCGCGCAGTGCGCGCCGAGATCTACCTGGAGCCGCTGGACAACGCCAACCGCGTGCTTTTCGCGCCGCCTGGCACCTGGGCCGTCGAACTGCTCGACACCCGCTTCGACTACCTGCGCGGCCGCAAGAAAAGCGTGATGCGCACGCCCTCGGGCGACTTGACCTACCTCGCGCCGCCGGACACCGCGCTGCACTACGCCGTCCACGTCGCTGAACCCGTTGGCATCGCCGCCGAAGCCAAGCGGCTGCGCGCCGCCGAGGGCGATGCGCCGGCCCAGTTGCTGACCCGCTACACCCACCTGCCGGAAACGCTCGACCCGCGGGTGGCGCAGTTGGCGCAAAAGCTCGCCGGCCGGGCGCCGACCTGGTTCGACAAGGCGGCGGCCATCGAGGCGGCGCTGCGCGAAGGCTGGACCTATTCGTTGGCGGGCGACCAGGACGCCCAAAAGCCACTGGAGGACTTCCTTTTTGGCAAGAAATCAGGGCATTGCGAGTACTTCGCCAGTTCGATGGTGCTGATGATGCGCACCCAGGGTATCCCGACACGGCTGGTGCACGGCTTTTCGGGCGGCCAGTTCAACCCCATCGGCAACTATCGGATGATCCGGCAGGCCGACGCGCACAGTTGGGTCGAGGTGTTCTTCCCGCGCATCGGCTGGCGCACCTTCGACCCGACGCCGGCCTCGGGCCAGGAGGCGCCGCCCGACACTGGCCTCGTGCAGCAACTGCGCCACCTCGCCGACGGCGCGTCGCTGTTGTGGTACCAATGGGTGGTCGAGTACGACCTGGACCGGCAGGTCGAGATGCTGCGCGGGCTGGGCAAGCGGGTCGGTCAACTGCGGTCGCCAAAGATGGGCAGCTTGTTTGGGGGTTCCTCCGACCAGCCGGCCCAGGCCAAGAACAAGGCGCCGGTGCCATGGTGGGCGATTGCCGCGCTGGTCGCCCTGGCCGGGGTCGCCGGGGTGCGGCTGGCCTGGGTGGCGTGGCGCGACCGGCCCAAGGTGCGCGTGGACCGACAGGTGGACCGCGCGGTGGATCAGCTGCAAGCGGCGCTGCACAAGCGCGGCGACGGTCGGGCGCCGCACGAGACCTGGTCGGCGGTGGCCAGTCGGTTGCGTCCGCGCGCTCCCGAGGCGGCGGGCGCCGTGGCCGAGTTCGCGGTGGCGTGGAACCAGGTGCGCTTTGCCCCGGCCGAGTTGCGGTTGGACCGCGGCCAGCTGCTCGCGGCGGTCGGTCGGGCCCGCGAAGCGGTGCTGCGCCTGCCCACCAAGGGGCGCTGAACGGAGGGGGGGATCGTTCAAGCGCCTGACATCCTTGTGGATGGTCGGGAGATTGGGCACGACGGCGCGCTCGATCTCGACGACCTCGCGGCCTGCGCGCCGTGGCCAGCCGAACGGGCCCGCGCGGCCGGCGGGCGCTGTCGGTCGGCCCTGGTCGAGGGCTGGCGCGACCTGGTGCCAGCGGCCGTGGCTGCTGCGGTCACCGCCGACCTCGCCGCCGACGGTCTTCCGTTGGGCGCCGACGCCGGGTCCTGGCTGCCGCTGGCCGGGTGGTTGCGGTTGCACGACCACCTGGCCGCGCGGTTGTGCGACGGCGATCGCCCGGCCTTTGGCCGCTTGTGGTTGGCCGAGGTTGGCGTTCGCGTGCCGTGGCTCGGTCGGGCCGGGCTCCGGGCGCTGGGCCTGCGCGGCGCGGTGCGGTACCTGCCCGCCGTGTGGTCCGCCGGCTTCGACCTGCCGGCACCCGCCGTCACCGTGGCCGACGACGCGGTGCATGCGGTCTGGCGCGGCCACCCGGCCTTCGCCGTGCCGACCTTTCGCTGGCTGGTCGCCCTGCAAGGTGCCCTGCTGGCGCCCGCTTGTGGGGGGTGGCGGGCCGCGGGCCTTCGCGCAGGCACACAAGCGGACCGTTTTGAAATTACCTGGTTTTCCCGCGAACCTTGACGGCCGCGCGCGGCCCGCGCACCATCGCGCCGTGGACCCGCAGACCCTGCCGCCCGACCTCCTGCACAGCGACCGCGACAAGTTGAGCCGCGGCGATCCGAGTTCTGAGGATCCGGGTCCCGAGGACCCGATCGCCCTGCTCGGCGAGGTCGCCGCGGCCCTGCGCATGGCGCGCTTCGGCGGCGTGCAAGCGGTCCCGCGCCCGACCGCTGCCGCGCGCCCAGCTCCGCAGGCGATGGACCGACCACCCGCAGAGGCACCCACCGTGCGGGCCCCGCAACCCGCCGCGCCGCCGCGACCCAGCCAGCCGCTGCCGGCGCGCGTCACAGCCCCGCAGCCGGGCGTCGTGGCCCAGTCGCTCGCCCAGCAGCGGCAACTGGTGCGCGACCATTTGCACGACATCTTTGGCCGGGCGGCGCTGTGCACCAAGTGCCCGCGCCACCACGGTCGCCTGCGCACTGTCGCCGGCCAGGGCAACGTCGGCGCTCGGCTGATCTTTGTGCTCGAGAGCCCCGACGAAGCCAGCGAAAAGGCCGCCCGACCCGCCAGCGGCCCCCCCGGCGAGTTGCTCGACAAGATGCTGCACGCGATGGGGTTGCACCGCGACGAAGTGTGGCTGACCTACCTGTGCCTGTGCCGCGGCGGCGACCAGCCGATTTCCGCCGCGGACGCCGTCACTTGCAGCAGTTGGCTGCGCCAACAGTGGGACGCCATCCCACCGCAGGTCGTGGTCGTGCTCGGCGAGCGGGCGTGCCAGGTGCTGCTGCGGCAGCAGGCACCGATGGCTGAATTGCGCGGGCGCTGGCAGACGGTCAAAGGCGTGCCGACGCGCGCGACCTGGGGGCTCGGCGAGATGCTGGCCGACCCCGCCAAGAAGCGCGACGTGTGGGTGGACCTGCAGGCGGTGATGGGCAAGCTGGGGTTGGTGCGTGGGGGGTGACGCCCCGTGGTCTGCCGTGGCGTGGCGGGCGTCGGATTGCCGTCAGACCGGCTCCGCGCGTTCCCATGGTGCTGGATCGTCCAATTTGTCGCGCGGCTTGCGCGGTGTGATATCGGAACTTATCCAGCACCCTGCTGGCCGATTCTGGCGCACTCGATGGAACAGCGAAGACCGCCTGCACATGGTGGGTGTGTGCCCAATCCCACCGCATCGTCGACCTGCCTGAGGTTTGGGATTACGCCATCGACAGCACCTCGACCTGAGCGCCTCGCTTGCGGGCATCAGCGGACCGCCGCTCCAACTCAGCGGCAACGGCGTCGTCGATCCATTCCTCGCCGCATTGGCCGCAGACCGATGCCGGGACCTGCCGGATCACGACGACTCCGCCACCGTGATCGGCGGAGAACGTGACTCTGCCAGGCGTCCGGTCGCCGCCGCACAGGGGGCAATGGCCGGGTCCGAACGTGCGGGTCATGGTTTCCTCCGTGTTCGCCAGTCCGGCTCGAATTTGTCCAGACTCGGCTCGTAGACGGTGATGACATAGGCTTCAGGTCCCGTCGCATCAAGGCCAACGACGACGTGCAGCGGGCGGGGGCCGACGAACCCGAGGACGAGACAGCTCGGGTAGGGTTGGTCGTCGGCATAGTCCTCTATGACTTGCCCACACGCCTAGGGCTCGGTAACGTCGGACCGGCTGATCGACCGCTCTACCATGCGCCGCAGGGCGTGGAGTCGCCACACGACTCGCCCTGCTCGGACTGCAGCCAAGGTCTGGCCGAGATCAAGCGACTGCGGCATAGACTAGGCTCCGTTGGCGGGCGCCACCCCAGCGTCACACATTGAACCGAAAGTTCACCACATCGCCATCGCGCATCACATAGTCCTTGCCTTCCATGCGCTTCTTGCCCGCAGCCGCGACCGCCGTCTCGCTGCCCAGGTTGAACAGGTCCTGGCAGTCGTAGACCTCGGCCTTGATGAAGCCGCGCTCGAAATCGGTGTGGATGACGCCAGCGGCTTGCGGTGCGGTCCAGCCGCGGCGGATGGTCCAGGCCCGCGCCTCCTTGACCCCGGCCGTGAAGTACGTCTGCAGCCCCAAAAGCTCAAACGCCACCCGCGCCAGGCGATCCAGGCCCGATTCGGTGAGGCCGAGCGCGGTCAGAAATTCGGCGCGGTCCTCCGCGGTGTCGAGTTCGGCGATCTCAGCTTCGGTTTTGCACGACAGCTCGACCACTGCGGCGCCCTCGGCGGCGGCCATGGCGCGGACGCGGTCGACGTACGGGTTGGCGGTGCCCGGCTCGGCCGTGTTGGCGACGTAGAGCATCGGTTTGGCGGTCAGCAACTGAAAACCCTTCAGGATCGGCTCCTCTTCTTTGGAGATCTCGACCGCGCGCGCCGGTCGGCCCTGGTCCAGCGCCGCGTAGAGCCGTTCGAGCAACGCCAATTCCGCCGTTGCGACCTTGTCTCCGCTTTTGGCACCCTTTTGGGCCTTTTGCATGCGGCGGTCCACCTGCTCCAGGTCGGCCAGGGCCAGCTCGGTGTGGATGACTGCGGCGTCGCGCACCGGGTCCACCGATCCGTCGACGTGCACGACGTCGCCGTCGTCGAAACAGCGCAGCACGTGGGCGATGGCGTCGGTCTCGCGGATGTTCGCCAGGAACTTGTTGCCCAGACCCTCGCCCTTGCTCGCGCCCTTGACCAGGCCGGCGATGTCCACGAACTCCATGGCGGCGTACAGGATGACCTTGGTGCCGACGAGGCCGGCGATGCGATCGAGGCGGCCGTCGCGCACCGGCACCACGCCGATGTTGGGCTCGATGGTGCAGAACGGATAGTTGGCGGCCTGGGCGCCGGCGTTGGTCAGCGCGTTGAACAGGGTGGACTTGCCGACGTTGGGCAGTCCTACGATTCCACAAGAAAGTCCCACGGTTGCTCCGAAGCCCCGCTGGCGGCGAGGCGCGGGATTTCAACACTTTGGCGGCAGCCGGGCAACTCTGGCGGCGGGCGATCCAGGGTGTGGCTGGGGGCGAGGTGTTCGCAAATCGTTTCAACGACTTGAATGATCCCCCCCTTCATTCAAGTCCTTGAAATCACGCGAACGGGCCGCGACCCTCTGCCCGTGCCATGTGCTGGCGCGGCAGCCTGGACCCGCACGCCGAGATTTCGACAAACCCGCCATTCTGGGGTTGACTACCCGCGGCGCGGCGCGCGGAGCAGGCATGGCGGGTTGGCAGTGGACTTCCGTGGGTTGGCGCAGGACTGCGGCGGGTCAGCACTGGCCAGCCGCGGCGGTGATGGCGTGCGCCCTGGCGGCGTGCGGCGGCCGGCAAGCGATCGACGCCACGGCAGCGGATCCACAGGGCCCCAAGCGCTGCCTGCTGCTGACCACCAACGACAGCGAGGCCCACTTCGATGGCCCGAAAGCGCCGACCCCAACCGGCGACGGATCGCTGGGATCGATTGCGCGGGTGGCGGCGCACAAGCAGGCCAAGCTGAGCGAGCGACCCGGTGGCGTACTGCTGCTTGAAGGCGGCGACGTGCTGCAGGGTCGCTTCATGGAGCGCGCGGACGGCAACCGCGCTGAAGCTGCGCGGCTGGCGTGGCAGATCTACGACGCCGCGGGCTACGACTACGGCACGCTCGGCAACCACGAGTTCGACGCCGGCCCGCAGGTGGTGCGCGATGCGCTCAAGGGCCTAAAACGCTATCGGATTTTGACGGCCAACCTGGAAGCGGACGGGACATCCCTCGACCCGCGCGAGCCGGGCTGGCCCGATGGCCTGTACGGCAAATGGGCAGTGGTGCCGTGTGGGGGCATCCGCGTCGGCCTTTTCGGGCTGCTGACGCCGAGCACGCGGACCATCAGCCAGATTGGCGACGTGCGCTTTGGCGACGACCCGGTCCACGATCCGGCGCGGGCGGCAGTGGCGGCGCTGCGGGCCCAAGGCGCGCAGGTGGTGGTGGCGCTGACCCACCTCGGCGTCCAGGACGACATCGCACTGGCCAAGGACGTGTCGGGCATCGACGCCATCGTCGGCGGCCACTCGCACACGCCGATGCCCAAAGCCCAGATCGTCCACGGCACCTGGATCACCCAGGCCGGCAGCCGCTTTGCGTTCGTCGGCGAACTGGACCTGGCGCTCGCCGCGGGCGGTCAAGGCCTGGATGCCGCCGCGACAAGCTGGCGGATGCGCCCCGTCGATGACCGGCTGCCCACCGACCGCGACCTTGAGGCACACATCGCACACGTGCGCACCCATCTGGTGCCCGAGGTGGTGGTCGGCCAGCGCAAGGAACCGTGGGACCTGACCCAGCCGCGCGGCGCCTACGGCCAGAAGGCGGCGCGCATGGCGATGGTGGTCGCCAGCAAGGCCATGCCGCAGCTGGAGAGCACGGCGCCCGTCGTCGGCGGGTTGCTCAATACCGGCGGATTTCGCAGCCACACGGTCTATCCGGCGGGCCCGGTGACCAACCTCGACCTGCACGCCATCCACCCGTTCCGCAACCGCCTGGTGGTGGTCACGCTGACGGGTCAAGGTCTGCGCGACACCTTGGAGCACGGCTGCGCCCCGGGCAGCGACGGCCACGGCCAGGGCCTGGTGCTGTGGGGGCTGCAGATGCAATGCGACCGCCGCAAGCCCGCGCAGACCTACCGCGAGGTCGACGGCAAGCCGGTCGAAATCGTGCGCCGCGGCGAGCGCCTGGTGGCAGCCAGCGTCGGCGGCCAGCCGATCGACCCCGCCCGCCGCTACACCATCGCCACCCTGGACTACCTGGCCAAGGGCGGCAGCGGCTACCTGCCGATCAAGCTCGGCGACCGCAAGTGCCTGGATGGGAAAGTGTTCGGCGAGGATCCGCCGTGCTCGTCGCCGCTTTTCAGCGAGGCCTTGGAAGGCGCCGTGCGCCAGGGCTGGTTTGACGATCCGCTATAGCCATGGGCCAGGCGCAGGTTCGGCGCCGCGCCTGGTCCGCCACATCCACAGCGCGCACACGGCCAACCCCACCAGCGACACCACAGCGCCCCAGGCGACCGACGCTGGCCGGTAGGTGAACGCCACCTCGACCCGGCCCGCCGGCACCCGCACCGCACGGCCGACCGCGTTGGCGGGCGCCACCTCGACCGCCCCGCCGTTGACCGTGGCGTGCCACCCCGGGTACGGCAGGTCCATCAGCACCAACCAGCCGGGCCACGGCAGCTCCGCGCGCAACTGGACGTCACTGAGGTCGTCGCGCACCCATTGCACCGCGCCGACTGCGGGCGCCGCGCACGCCGGCAGACCGCTGACCCCTTCGACCCACAGCGCAGGGCCAGCGGAGCGCATGACCTCGTCCAGGGCCGCGACCGGGTCGGCCACCGGCCACGCGCACGACACCGCGAAGGCCCGCGGCCACGGCGCGGCTGTGGTCCACGTCCCATCGTCGCCCGCGCCGGTCGACGGACGCAGACCGGGCTGGGGCGCCAATGAGGGGTCCGCGACGACCGTGCGCACGGCCAAGGCGTCCCACAGCGGCGACCAGGGGGCCGACCGTCCCGGCCAGATCGCGAACATCTTGGGCCACGGGCCGGCGGCGCTGCCCAGGGTCAAGGCCTTCTGCAAGACGGCGGTGCGCCACGCGGCAAAGGGCTCGTAGGCGCCAAGCTGGCGCACGCCGACCGCCATGCCGGTGTTCCAGCGGCGGTGCGCAAGCCACACGGCGCGATCGTGCGGGTGGTCGGCCATGGCTCGTCGGCCGGCCGCGACCGCGGGCACGGCCAGCGGGTCGGGCGCCGTG